>JBNJGW010000016.1:0-39580 GCA_051748005.1 Pseudomonadota bacterium
TTCGTGACCGGTGTCACAAAACACGGCACGCAGGTTTTCGGCTTGCCTCTCAATCGCAAGCAGCAGCGTTGCCGTACTATCTTTTCCGCCACTGACAGACACGATGTTTATTGACTTCATTATGTGACCTCATGCATCAAAAAGGTATCTCGTCATTGAACTCGTCGTATTGGCCTGGCTGGTTTTGCGGGTTTTGAGCATACGGCGATGGCTGCGCGCGGTTCTGCTGTTGCGGTGCCGGTTGTTGGTGCCCACCCTGTTGCGGTGGCTGGCGCTGGGGTTGCTGTGACTGCTGGCCCCCAGGGCTGCCCAGCATCTGCATGTCACTTGCGACAATCTCCGTGCTGTACCTGTCCTGTCCGCTCTGATCCTGCCATTTCCGCGTCTGCAGGCGCCCTTCAATGTAAACCTTAGCGCCTTTTTGCAGGTACTGCTGTGCAATTTCTGCCGTTTTCTTGAACAGCACTACCCGGTGCCATTCCGTGCGCTCCTGCCGCTGACCGCTCTGCTTGTCCGTCCAGGTGTCACTGGTGGCCACACTGATGTTAGCCACGGCGGTACCGTTGGGCGTGTACCTCACCTCGGGATCTTGCCCCAAGTTGCCCACCAGGATGACTTTGTTGATACCCTTGCTCATGGTTTATCGTCCTTGTCGATGGTGTGAAACACGTACACCAGGTACGCAGCGTAGACGATGGTCAGCCCGCCGACGATCAGTAGCCCCCAAATTCGTGGTGTCATTGGTCTAACCCCTTTCGGTCGGCTTGTTGGCGGGCGCGCCGTCAACAATGTCGCCCAACTCGTGGTAAGTCGTCTTAATTAACTCACCATCTTTATACATCCGCGTGACATAGTAATCGCCCTCTCGCTGACCCCACTCCCCGTCGCCATCCTTAAACAGGTCTGCGGGTGTCCAGTTTTCCGCCTGCTTGAGCAGGTCACGGCGGTCGAGACTGGCGGTGGGCTGCTCTTTCAGCGCTTCATAGGCGGCTGTGCGAATTTTTGTTATCTGTAGAGTAAGTGCATCAGCGTCACCGACGCTGTAAGTGGCGTGATGATGGCATATAAAAACCTGTTTACGCAGCCGCTCCACATGCGCCGCCAGCGCCGCCTCGCGCCCAAGGGCTGCGTCCCGCTCTTCTTCAGCTTTGCATGCCCTTTCTGACAGTTCGCGGTACCCGTCCAGCTTGTTAGCGGCTGCCTTGGCTACCATTTCCTGAATATCCCCTTGTAACTCAACCACCATTTTTGCGAGTTTGCGCTTGTCGTGGCAGTGAAACAGGTCTTCAATCGCCTCTGCTTTATCAAAATTGTTCATCGTCTTCTCCGTAAGAATGTGGCCGGATTCTCCCCGGCCACTGGTGGTTATAGCGTGAATACGCCCGTGTAGGTGTCGATCTGCTCCAGCTGCTCGGTCAGTCGCTTAGCCAGCTCGTCAGCCATCTCCTGCTGCTCCAGCTCGGCGCGCTGAATGCGCGGTACCAGAACGGGTTCATCACCACCGGTTAGTAGGGAAAGGCGTACGTGGAAGGTGCGCCTTTCCAATCCCTGATACGGCTCGCACCGGAACCAGAAGGCTGCAGGCATGCCGTGGTCGCTCTTGGCTTCGACGCTCTCCAACTTTGAACGGCTGGCACGAAAGTCTTGAACGTTGTGCTCAGCCTCGGAGTTGCCGTTGATCTTGATGCGGCGGATAGCGGCCACTGCCCGGACAGGATCAATCACGTTGCCTTCACTATCAAAGGGCGTCACAAACTCGCGCCATTCCTCAATCCACTCTGCCAGCTTCTTTTGCCCCAGCTTGAGGTGGTCCACGTCGAGCAACGCCCGATAGGGTGCCGTTTTTTTCAGTTCGAGTTGTGCCGTGTGGTCGCCATGCCCAGGCTCATGCGCAGTGCCCAGGTTGAGGTATGCTTTGGCGCTCATGCGCTCAGGGTCAATGAAGCATGACGCGCCAGCGGTAACATTTACGCTGCAATAGGCGATAAAGTCGTCGATGCTGATGGTTTCCAGCTCGCCACGAAAGCGGACCCGGCCGTCAAGATAATGCTCCAGGTTGTGCAGCTTCATGTTATCGGGCAGTGCGGCGATAGGCACTGGTGTAGCAAACTCGTTCAGCGTGTTGCGCGCCTGAGTCGTGGCCTCGGCCTGCTGGATCTGCTGAATTGCGCTTTTGTCCATGGTCATAGTGTTTACCTTCTGTTGATCGTGTTAAGTAATTGCCCTGGCGCCCAGGGCGTTGAACGATTTATACGATTTCCCAATCTTCGGAAAGCATGTCGGTTTGAGATGCCAGCCAACCCGGCAGCATGGCGCGTCGGCCTTCGCTGTTGGTCGTCCACATATCAATATGCGGCAAGATTTCACACGACGACTGGCCAAGCGCCTCACGGTATGGCGTGCCTTCACGCAGCTGAACGTCAGGTGTTCCAGGAACCAACACCAACCACATGCCTTTGCCGTTCCATCCCTTGCGAGCAACGCGGTGACCAGCCTTCAGTGCTTCAATGGCTTGACCAAACGTCATGCCCGTAACAGGCCGATACGCTTTATCAAACACCTCTTTAGGCGACCAGCTGACATAACCAGCATATTCATGGGTGTTGGGCTGTCCGCCGTCGATGTACTCGACCAGATAACCCTCATCGCTGCCGTCTTCATCGTCTGGCAGAACCCAGTCGCGAAAATCGTTGTACGCCTGCCGGTTCATTGGCTCGGCGTTGATCAGCTTTGTGCCGATGTACGTTTGCATCTAAGAAACTCCATTCTGTAAGTTTATTCGCCTTTGCGAACGTTGGGATACGGCTCTTTGGCCGGCGCGGTGCCGTCCATACCCAGCAGCTGCCCTTGATCTTCAGGGAAGAACGACATAGCGCCCTTGGTGCCCACATGCATGGGCGTTGCCGTGGTGTTGTCCTCAGACAATGTGCCCCGGCTGGTCGGCTGCTTGTATTGCAGGGTGTGTTCGATGGTCACTTGATGGCCCTTGCCGATGGGCTTGACCTTGAACTTCATGCTCACTTCGCCCACGCGGTTGTGATCAACCACACCTGCGGCCACGCATGACAGAACTTCTGACAGCTGTTCTTCAAAAACACCGCCGTCCAGGTGGACTAGGAACTTATTAACATCAGTGCTCATTGGTCTTCTCCTGCTGGATCTTGTCGCGGATTTCTTCGCGGTTAATGGCGACGCTCTTCGGACCTTCAAAGCCCAGCTTTACTTGAGCGCCGTGTACGGATATCGGCATGACAGTGATAGGGCCGTCTGACGTGTCGATGATCACCTTTTCCCCCAGGTTTCTACTGAGTACGAGCATTTTCAGATTCCTTCATCTTCTCCGGAGGTAGGCACCCCGCAGGGTGCCGGTCGGGTTACTTCAGGCAGTGGGTTTCAATGATCTGACCCAGCTCAAGCGACGCATCAAGTGACAATTCCCATTTGTCGCACCAGTCACTGATTGCATCCAGCAGCTCCCCGTTTTGAATGTGCGCCGCCAAACGGTCGGCGGTATCAACCTTGAAGTCGGCGGGTATCGGTTCATTAGTTGGCACTGGCTCAAGATCTTCTGGCTCTACCTTACCTTGCATCGCGGCAGCCTCTTTAAACGCCTCTGCCTTGGCCGCGTTTTCCTCTGCCTGCTTGGCTTGCGCCAGCAATCCCCTAAGCTGATCCATTGATTGTTCGTGCGCCTGCTCAGCTTCTGGGTACCTGTCGCCAAACTGCGAAGCTGAAGGGTATTGCATGGTCATCTTGTCAATCTGCTCTTGTATAGCGCTGACGCTGGCGCCCATGAACTCAAGCGGTAGCATGCGAATCTTCTGGATGCTGTCGTTAATCCGCTGCTGTGCCTCCTGCTCCATGCGCGCCTGTTCGGCCTTGCGGCGGTCTTCTTCAGCTTGCTCCTGCTGCAAGCGGTCGCTGTAAATGCCACCCAGCTCGTCAAGCACTTCGCGTTGAGCGCGCACCGCGTCATCGGTCAGCTCGTAAAACTCACCCTGGGTATCAATCGCGTCCACTTCTTCGATCATCGCCGCCACGGTGGCGCTGTCCTGGCCTCGCGCCTCACGGACCTTGGCTTTGATGGCGTCGATCTTTGCCTGCAGCTTTGCAATGCGCTCGGCCTTCATGCGCTTTTCGCGTTCATCGACAACCGCCTTGGCTTGCTTGAGCGGGGTTTCCAGCTCAACCAAAGCCGCCGTGATTCGCTTAGCTTCAGCGTCAATGATCTGGCCTGCCTCCAGATAGGGCGCCTTGATACGCTTGCGCTCTTTTTCCAGGGTGGTCCGGTACCCGGTAATTTTCTTGAGCGCCTTTTTGCCCTGGTCATAGCCCTCGCTGGTTTCAAAATCGGGCACGGTGCTATACTGTTCACGCAGGACAGCTAACGCGGCGTCGGTCTGGGTGAAGACTTCAACTTCTACGCGGCCTTCTTCAAGATTGACATCGTTCATGCTGGTCATGAGTAGTTTCCTTTACTGTTGATGATCGTTTGCCCCGGTGCTCGCCGGGGTTGTTTTTTTACCGCACTCGCGGCATTCACTCCCCGCAATACCGTTGCTCACGGTACCGCAGCTTTCACACACAACCTCTTGCTCTTTGGCCGGTGCCAACCGCTCCAGGTGCTTGTTGTATTCCTCGGTCAAGCGCTGCTCCACCTGGTCGGGATTGATGCGCAGCGTTTCCGCACGGCGGCGAGCCTTGTTGACGATAGAGCGATGGAAGACTGTCAGCGCCGCTTTGCTCGGCGTCAGTCCGTAGCCACGCATCTGCTCGGCCAGGAATTCATTAAACTCGGTGCGCGCCTTCAGTGCGGCATCGTCCTGGTCGTCTGCCTGCTGGATGCTTTCTTCCACTCTGCGTTCTTCAACGTATTCGGGCAGGTCGAATAAGCCCATGAAGATATCTGCGCTGAAGCCCAGCATGCTCAGACACTTCTTGAAAGCATCGGTCAGCGACTTTTTGGGCGCGTCAAAATCAGTCTGCGGCCCGAACTTCGTGCGTTGCACGTAGGGCGTATGCCCGAAGTGCTCAATCTCGCCACGCTTGCCGTTGTGGGTATACCACAGCTTCAGGCGCAGGGTATGCATGACTGACGGCGTTTCAGTGTCGTTGTGGATGATGGGCGCGCCCTGGTCGTACCGTTCCTCAATGATCTCGTAACCCCAATCAATCCCGACTGGCCCCCATATCTTGGTGGCCTGGTAAATCATGTACGTTGGGTTGATGGCGGTGTATTCACCGCCGTTCATTTTGTATCTCTTTGTCTGACTGGTGTCTGTCTGCCAGACCTGATCCCAGATCTCGGTGTTACTCATTGTCCGGCACCTCCGCTTCTTCCTTGAGCAGGTCATCCAGTTCCCAGGTGTGAGGCATTTCTGGCGGCTCGATCACAACCAGCGGCTGAACCGTGTCCTTCAGTCTTGTATCAAATACAACACTACGCTGACGGTGAGACATACCAACCGCAACACCCGTGTCTCTCAAGAGGCTGGTCAGCTTTCCGTTTTTTATTATCAGCGCCGAAGCCTCATTCAGCTTTGAAACCGCTTCTGCTTGCTCGCGGCGGATGCGTTCGACTTCATCCCACCGGCTCACAAACTCATTGATCAAGTGGGATGCGCTTTTCTTTTCAGTGGTCATTGGCCACCTCCGTGCAGCTTGGGTTTACAGATTCAGGCCAGTGGCCCGATTGGATCATGTCGCACTGGTACGCCTGGTGTGCAAGCTCGTCGGCATAGTCTGCGTTGCCAACGTATGCAATGGCGGCCAGTACGGCAGCGGTGAAGAGAATTTTGATAGGCATGATTACCTCCGTGTTTGATTACACAATAAAGATAGTTGTTTTCTGTTTTTTCTTCAAGAGCCATTGTTGTTTTTTTTGATTATGATGTATTCTTGATAAACACACATACATAAGGAGAGAACCATGCCTGAATTAAACGTCGGTCGCTCACTGCGAGTAGCTAAGGCTTACGCCAACTGGAACAACATCCAGGTAGCGGAAAGGCTCGGGGTGTCGCCACAAAGGGTTGTGGCTTTATCAAAGCGCCAGCATGCCAGCACGGCCACGGTAGATAAGCTGGCAGTAGCCTTCGGCATGACTCCAACTGGTTTTTTGCAGCTGGGTCAAATTGACGAGCAATAGGGGGTTGCATGCTCGCATTCAATTTTCACATTGGCGATTTCGCAAAAAAGACCATGCACCTGACTCACGAAGAACGGGGAATATACCTGTCGTTACTGATGCGCTATTACGACACTGAAGCGCCGTTGCCGCCTGACACTGAGGCAGTTGCTCGCCTTGTATGCGCTCGCAATGCGGACGCAATGCGCGTTGTATGCGATGTGCTGTCAGAGTTCTTTACTTTGCATGATGACGGTTGGCATAACGAACGTGCTGATGAAGAAATTCAGGCGTACCAGTCGAAGCGTGAAAAGGCCCGCAATTCAGCTAAAGCCCGATGGGGTGGGGATAAAAGTAGTAAAGGGAGTGAAAAAAAGCCCAAAGAATCGGATAACAAACGCAATGCGAACGCAATGCGAACGCATAGCGAAGGCAATGCTAACCACGAACCACGAACCACGAACCATATAACCCCTAATACATCATCGAGCGATGATGTGAACGCGGCGTTTGAGCAATTCTGGATAGCTGGCATGCGCAAGGTCGGCAAGAAAGCAGCCCGGAAAGCATTCGCAGCTGCGCTGAAGCGTGAACGCATGGCACCGGATGACTTTGCCGCCATGTTGCAGGCCGATGTTTTCAAGCGCATCCAGGCAGGGCAAATGGGGTTTGAAAGCATGCATCCAACGACATACCTCAACGGGGAGCGATGGAACGATGAAATCAGCACAGGATCTTTTGCAAGAGAACGGCTCAGCCCTTCTGAACAGGTCGAGCGAGCAATCGCAGAACAGAACCGGCAGCATCGAGGCTGCGCAGTGGGTATGGCGGAAGATGACGGAAATGTATGGCGCCCAATGGACGAGGGAGCGGGGAGCGGCGCCACCTTCGACCTGGACACTGGCGCTTGGGAGACATGACCCCGAGACGATCAGGAAGGCCATGGCCAAGGTACCCGGTCGGTACCCAGACTGGCCGCCAACGTTGCCGCAATTCCTGGCCTGCTGTGCGCCGCAACCGGAAGACTTTGGCGCGCCCAGCGTTGAAGCGGCTTGGCATGAAGCGCGCAACCACGCCATGCAGGCAGGTAGCCACGCATGGAGCCATGACGCGGTGGTAGTTACCGGCCGCAAGATTGGCTGGGGTGATATCCATCGCGCCAGCGGTGAGTTCGCCAGGGAGCTGAAGCGAACGTTCAAAGCCGAGTATGCCCGCACCGTGGACGCTTTGGCACAGGGTCAACCACTGCTGGAGCACGACGCGGCAAAGCCCCCGAGCCATGCGGCCGAATTGAAAACTGAAGCAGACGCAGAACAACAAGCCCAAGTGTATCAGGGTATCAACGGCCCCCAGGCGTTGAAGCTGATGCGCGCAATGACAGGAGGTAACCACAATGCTGAGTGACCTGGATAAATCCTTCATTGAGGAAACCTATGAAGATCCTGAATGGAACTCGATCACTATTGCTGAAAAAATTGAGGCCACGCCCTACCAGGTGCGCGGGTACGCCAAGTATGTTGGGTTGAGGCGGCCGCCAAGGCAGGGCAAGAAAGCAGACGCAGAAGGAGCCGCCGCATGAGTGATAATACCAAGCCAATCTCAAAAGAAGAACGCGCCCGCCAGATCGACCGGGAGCAATCAAGGCGTTTCGGTTTGCGCCCCAGGATTGACCAGCTGCGTCGGGATATGGAGCTGAAGCGCCAGCTTGATGATTGGTGGGATCATGACGATTGATATAACCCTGGTGAAATCCCAGGACGGCTCATTGCGCCCCGCTACTGCCCACGATCAGGAATTGCTCGGCAAGTGGCGACTTGGCCAGGCGGTGCGAGTGCAGGCGGTGCAGGTCAGGCCCCGGTCACTGCAGCACCATAAGCGGTACTTTGGGTGCCTGCTAGAGCTGGCTATGGATTATTGGGAACCTACTGGTGGACTGGTCAGCGCCAGCGAAATCACCACGCTCAAGCAATTTTCACGCTGGCTGGATAGTAAAGGCACCAATTCTGGCGCCGTCAGGCGCGCATGCAAGGCGTTCTTGCTTGAGTTGCGGGATAGTCGCGCCCAGCGCATTGAAGCGCCTGAGAAGTCAAAACAGGCCCTTCACGAGTGGGTGAAGCTGGAAGCCGGGTATTACGACTTGATTCAGACGCCGGCAGGTATCAAGCGCCAGGCGCGTTCGATAAACTTCAATGCGATGGGACAAGACGAGTTCAACGAATTCTACAAAGCCGCGTTCAGCGTGATATGGAAGTTTATTTTGTCACGCACTTTTGAAACTGAAGCGGATGCGGAAAACGCGGTTAATCAACTTATGGCGATAGGTTGATCATGAAGCGCTCACCACTCAAACGGAAATCACCGCTCAAAGCCAAGGCCGGGATCAAGCGGCAGGCAATGAAGCGCACCAGTCCTGGAAAGACGGCCAGTAAGAAAGCGAAGTCAGATCAGCGCTGGCGCTCGCCTGGGTACCTGGCCTGGATACGCACCTTGCCGTGTGCGTGTTGCGGTGGCCCTGGCGGTGATCCTCACCACGTTGTCGGCATGTGGGGATTGTCGGGCATGGGCCTAACAGCCCCAGACAGCTACGCAATGCCGCTGTGTAGGGTTTGCCATGACGCTGTTCACCGCTGCCCAGAAATGCAACAGGCGCAACCGGAATGGCTGCGCCTGACGTTGGAGGTTGGTGTTACGCGGTTTGATGATGCGGCATTACATCATGCGTTGGCGTTTGTTTGCCGTGCGGATTAGTTCGTCGCACACCGCATCACGAAAAGACAAGACAATATCGGCCTCGGTGTGCCCGCTGCCCACTGCGCCGGGGTCGGCGTGTGAGTGTCCGGCGCTGATGAAGAGGGATTTTGATTGCACAATAAGCTCTCTCAGTTTATTCGCTCCATCGCCCTGACGCCTTGAGTCGCACAGTTACGGTTGACGTACTAGAAACAACAGACCGGAGACGATAACCATTTGATATCGTTGGCGATGAGCCTCCATCATTAAATGTCACATCAAAATCAAAATCATCTGCTGAACCCGTAATGACTGGCGGTGAATCAAACTCAACTGGGAAAGCCCATGCTACTGGCGCGCCTACAAAAATTGCACCTAGCGAGTTAGTCGCACCACCAGAAATCTCACGGATCAACTCGCATTCAAGCCGCCCATCTGGGTATTTATATGCAATGCCGTCAGCGCCGCCGTCAATCACTTCTACGGTTTTTTCAAACGTATAGCGCTGATTAGCAAAATGCAGGCCGTATATGTGCGCAGCGCCATTTGATGACGGGTGGTTAACGCCGTTACCGCCCGTTACCTCCCGTGTGCTAGCGCTGGCTGACGGGATGCCCCATAGTTCTAGGTCGGTAATGCTAGGCTTATGTTGCGTCTCAACACCTATTGACAGTGTTGCGCTTAGTAAAGGCCCACCCGAGCCTGAAAAATAACTCACTGTGGGCAAGAACGCGCCACCGTATTTGATAATTTTTTGGGTGAACGGCTCCGATCCTGCTTCTGATCCCGCAATTGAGGGGATAAAGCGGAACGAAAAATAATTGCCTTTAACCGAAATCTCTGTTTCAGCGTCGCCAGATGGCGTCGGTATGCCTGATGTCACGTCTGCATACAGCGAGTTTGAGCCACCCCGATAGAACTGAAATCTAACAAAGCCGCCATCGTCCCTGATAAAAACGACGTTATTAAGCCCTGGCCCTACTCGCACAGCCATCGGTGCGGCGCTATCCCACGCCCCCAAATCAATTACAGCGCGTAATGAAAAATCACGGCAAGCTTGATTGTTATCCGGCGTGTAGGCAGAGGCTGAGTTGAACGTTACTGCGGGCTGCTCTTTAAGGTAAGTGTTTAAAATGTCACGCCCGTCACGCGTAATGTTGAATGTCCGATTAATGTCTATCAGTCGGTAGCCGTAATACAGCGCATATGTACGCACCCATCCGGCAGCAAAATCGCGTCCCTCTTGATCGGCGTAGCTTGCAAAGCCTGAATAGTCGGGATGCGGCGCGAGATTGGGAACCATATTTGTCACAAATATCGGCTCAGCGCCCATAGCCTCAACTTTCGAGACAACGCTTTCAAGTGCCGCGCGATCAAAATTTTGCTTATCATTCATGCCACTTGATAGGATCACGTAGTCAGGATTGAGGTCTGCTACGTAATCAAGCCATGGGCGTTGATCGTCTGTGTACCACGGGTAGCGGTCGGCGATAGAGTATGACGTAGACGGGATGCTATCAATATTCGTGTATTGCTGAGCACCGATTCCACGGCTGACAATCTCAAAATCGACACCAGGGTTGTCTGATTTAAACTTTCGAGAAATGAATTGCGTCAAAACATCTCGCGCAGATAGCGCGTCTGCGCCGTATGTCGTCAGACTGTCGCCGACAACGACGATTTTGATTGGGTCACCCCTATCAATAAACCTGATCGGCTCAAAATAATCAGGAAATGACGTTGCAGCAGGTGCTGTTCGGGGTATGACGTCGCGACGATAGACGCTTGTATCTGCGTTAGTGTTCCCGAGCGACCCAGATCCAGTTAGCACGGCGTTTGATCTGCCTGATAATTCACCTGAGGTGGGTATATCAAGCGCGTCATCAACGATGACATCAGTCAGCCCGTCGGAAATCGCGTAATCAACAGCATCTTGCAACGCGGTTAGGTTAGCATCGTTAGTTGCCCCGCTAGACGCGCCAAAGGCTGCGGAATTGCTTACGATGCTACGATTATTTAGAGCCTCAGCGATGGCCTGAGAACCTGTCAGGCTTGATGTCGATGCAGTGCCGCTATCAATATCTTGCCGCAGCGCGGCGTCTCCTGCCGACAGAAACGCGCCACCCTCTGGCAGCCCTGCGCCCGTGGTCGTGTACGGCAGCGCTTGGCTTGGTGCGACTCGCCACAGCTCGCCGCTTGTGTCGCGAACCACCTGATTGTATTCCGTCAGCTCAATGCCCTGCTGGTAGTTGTCCAGGAACTCGTAGCCTGAATTGGATAGGAGTTTTGAAAAGCGTTCCTGCATCCGTGGCTCAAACGTCGCCAGCGATGCTGTGACGGCATCGACCAAGGTTTCCCCGGCCTCGTCTTTGAGCACCGGTAACAGAGACTCCATATCCACTAGGCTTGCCCAAGCTCGCGAAAGGTCGCTGGTAAGGTCATCAACGGCATCAATGGTAACAAGCGTCTCACCGCTCATGTACTGGCTGCCAAGCACGGTGCCGTAAAATATCACGGTGTCGTCCAGTTTGACTGAACGGCCATAGCGGAAAATGTCTGTTTTGTTGCCGGTGACTTTGAACTGGTCAGGCGCCACCTGCTCAGCTGCCGTTTCCTGAATCCATGGCTGTAGCAATGATGATGCATCGCTAACAGGGTCGCTTGTCCAGACCTCAACATCGTTTTCGTCTTTTACGACGATCTTGTAGCGGCCACGCAAGTAGATATCCGCGTAGCCTGCCCCGTTCAGAATTACCGGGTTGGGGTTTGTGACCGTGGCATCTTCGCTGTAATACGTCGCCTTGGGCGTATTGGTGCCAGCGGCATAGGTGTAGACCTTTCCGAAAGCGAGCGGCTTGCCTGTGCTGTTATCCCAGGCGTAAAACTTAGGCCCAGTCATGGATACGGCTGATGACATGATAATTCTCCTGGTTGATTAGCGGCCTATTCCAGCTCGCTTTCTACTTCATCCAGCGCGGTGCTTACCTGCTGGTAGAAATCTTTAAGGGTGTCGTTCTTCTGCTGATAGTAAGCCTCTATCTGGCTTTCTTTCTGCTCAGCGGTTAACTGTGGATTGTACTTCACACTGGCAATAAATTCGTCTTGGTCAGAAAACGCGCTATCAATACGGCTGAATGCGCGGTTAATGCCAAGCAGTGCGCCGTTCACCTTGTTAGCCGTGTACTTCTCCAGCGGCGCTTGGTCGCGCAATGCCTCTGCATTGGTCAGGAACGACAAGTTGGCCTGCGCTGTTGAAGCACGACGGCGCAAGTCGTAGTAGTTGGTCGTCCACTTGGTACGGTAGGGCACTTCACGCGGCTTGAACTGCTTGGCGGCCATGTCGGCAAAGCTGCGAGTAAATGGACGTTCGCCCCAGGCTTCGCTATCCCACAGCAGCTTTTCACTGGTTTCATCCACGAACTCCGCCAGGTACCCGGTGTAGCCGCGCATCAAGTGGTGTGCTTTGTCGGGACTGATGTTCAAGGCACGGCCAACATTCACGTAAATCAGCGGCGTCCGGTCGTCGTACTGGTACTTGGCTTCGCGGCCTTCTGCCCACTGCGAGACAACAGGCGCCCCGGTGAAGGTACGGTTTAGCGCCACTTCTGCCACCGGGTTGATAATCCCCGGCATGGCATCGCCTCCGAAGTGGTACCCAACGGCAAACTTCATCACGTCCGCCGCATCCTTGCCGGTCTGTGTTGTCATGGTATCAATGGCGGCTTCCCCGGCCTGTGCTATCAGGCTGATAAAACCATGCGGCTTCGGGATCGTGTAATGCCGGCCACCAATAAACAGGTGGTAGAATCGCGCCTTCTGGTCAGGCGTCAGCGCCTGATAGCGCTCGTCATCCTCGTTCAGCAGCGCCAGCATCATGGTCAGCGTGATTATTAGGCCGCCCGCCATCCATACGCGGGTTTTCAAATCGGCAAGCTCTAAGCGCCCGCTGTGCGTCTTCACAAGGTTGGATAGCTTCATCTCGCCTTTGTTGTCCGCCAGTGAACGCAGATCCCGGTCAACCGATTGCACATAGGCGCCCAAGAATGGAACGGTACGCTGCAGCAGTACCCAGCTCGCATACGTGCCATGCTTTCTGAAGTCGGTGCTGATCTCCCTTGCTTGCCAAGCGGCTTCCCTGGCGCTGACGCCTTCCTTGCGCTGGCGCATGTAAAAGCCCAGGCGCGTAGCAATCTCGGCGCTGTCCATAATCGACATATAAACATCCAGCAAGGTGTTCATCATCTGGCTGGGTGCGTAGAACTTCTTGCGAGGCGCATAGGCCACGTCAGACGCCAGGCCCCAATTCTCATGGTAGAAGGTGCGGACCCTGCCCGCTGCTGGCCCGCCCTGCGCCTTCATCTCGTGCCAAGCAGCGTCATCGTTAAGCAATGCATCGAACTGGCCAAGCAAGCCTTTCATCGTATCCCAAACAGGCTTGAACTTGCCGCCAGACAATACAAACGCCTGTTGGGCGTCGCGCATCATGTTAGGCCCAACAAACTGCGCCATGCTGGTGATCGTCAGCGTCTGGAAATTCTTGACCCGCATTGCCTGCTTGATAGCAGTGCCCCAGGCCCCAGGCGGCAAAGCCACATGATCCATGTTGTCCAGCATATCCACCAGCAAGGTGTTTTCTTTCTGGATCTCAATCCACACACGCTTTCCGTTCTTGTCGATAAACGAATCGACCATGGTTTCTGTGGTCTTGGGCTTGTGGCCAAACGTCCAGAACATAAGCTGTTCAGGGTTCTTTTCGAAGAAAGTCTGAATATCATCCTTGAACACCACGGTTTTTCCATCGCCCTCAATCACGCCGTCTTTAGCAATGGATATGCCTTCCTCAACCATGGCCGATGCCGTCTTGCTGGTCATCTGGTCAATGGCCACCTTCACCGGCTTTGAGTCTGGCGCAATCTTGCTGATGAACAATGATCCGTCCTGGTTGCGCAGCGCTTCACTGTAAAGCTCGCGCAATGCCCGCGCCTTCAGTGCTGCGTAGATGTGCCGGGTTTCCTGCATCATCATGTTGTCGTACACCGGCTTGATATTCTGGGTGCCGCCCTTCAAGCGCTGGAAACCGCCAGCACCTGTGTATTCCCCTGCCACGCTCTCCACGATTCGATGAAATGGCACATATTCTTTATTCACATCAAGCATTGCCTTGGCGGCATCTTCTGTTATGTAGCCAGAATCAACATAGAAATCCATCATGTTGCGGCGGTATTCCTGATAATCCCGAAACGCCTGCGCAAAGTGTGGGTGCTTGCGGCCCAGCGCCAGCCCTTCCTTGATCATGCTGTCAGTGATCAGGTTTTCACGGCCTTGGCGCTTTAACTCCCTTGCGCGTCGCGCCACAAAGTAAAGCTCCTGTTCGCGCAGTACCTTGGGGCCTTCTTTCAGCGACTTGCTCCACACGTCCTTCAACGATGGCCCGGTAAAGCCAATGTTGCCGTCATCGCCAATCACCAGTGCGCCCTGCTTGAACGACTCCTGCGAGATCCCTTCAATGCCGTTGAGCAATTGCAGCTGTTTGTAAGCACTCTCGGTAGCGTCGGCAATATCACCTTTCAGGTTGCGTTCCATCACCTTAGCCGCGTGTATCTTGTCGATGTAATGCTGGCGCCACAACTCCCCAGGGCGCTTGTTCAGCGCCAGGGTGGCTTGCTGTGTCGGTGTGTACTGGTTGCCGCTGGTGACTGCGTAAAACTGCGCCATATCACCCTGCTGGTACCAGCGGTGCATTTCATCGCGCAGCCTGAGCATCTTTTTGTTCAGCGGTTTATCTTGCGCCAGCACTTCTTCAAACTTGGTAACGAACCCAGGCGCCTTTTCCTGCGCCGCGGCGAACTGCGTTAGCCACAAGCGAACAAACTCCGCAAAACCTTCCTTTGTCTTGAGCCTGTCCTGCCTAGTGTAGGAAAGTGACTCCACTTCTTGCCGATATTCCTTGTTCCGGTAAGCGTCGGTGAACCGCTTGGCATGGGTGTAATGCATGTCCAGGTAGTGCGCCAGTTCGTGCGCCATCACTTCAACATCGTCAAAATTGGCAATGCGTACTTCGCTGTTGCTTTCACGGTAGAAGCCCAGGCTGCTCTTGCCTTTTACTTTGCCTTGATAAAGTCGTGGCCCAATGATGTCAATTACCGCTACACGGATGCCTTCGCGGCGTGTTGGCGCGTCTTCTGGCTTCAACTTAACCAGCTTGCCATCAATACGGAACTGGCCATCTTCTGGCCTGCGCGGCAATACGCCTTTCTGCCGGTACGTAGGTACCCAATTATCCATAGGCTGATCCATGCCCGGTGCTGCTGGCGCTGCCATGGCACTCACATCACCGTCCTGCTCTACCTGCTGCTCGCTTTCTGGTTTCTTCTGCTTGGGCTTCAGCTCATTAAGCACTTCTTCGTGGCGCTGCTTGGTGGCGGCCAGCTCACTGGCTTGGGCAAACTCCCCCACCTGTTCCTCAAGCTGCGGTATCTCTGCGGTGATCCGCTTCAGTCGCTCGTGCGTTTTCTTTGCTTCAGCAGGAATTGAGCGAGCGGTATTCATGATCCGCTGGCCAAGGCCGGTGGCGTCCGTGTTGGCAATATCCTTAATCTCGACCTGGTGCTCGGCCTGCCCCTCAATGGTCAGCACAAACAAGGCGCCGTCGATGTTGTCCAGGCGCAGCGGGAATCCTGCTAGGTTGCCAATGGTCTTTGTGTCGGTGCCGGCGTCGGCCATCTTTGCAGCTTCTGCCAGTATTTCGGTGCCGGCGTCTTTGCCTTTGGTGTACTCGGTATCGGCAACCGTGGCCTTGAACCCTTTGCTTGGCAAGCTCGCTGCTTTGTCGGCATCTGCCTGAAGACGCTTAATAGAATCTGTGGCTTCTTCTTTTAGTTTTTTCAGGAACCTCAATTCATCGCGGATGCGGAATTGCTCGCGGTCGTGCTCGCTTTGACGCATCTCCAGCTTGCGCACATTCTGGCGCAAGTCCATTTCCTCCAGGATAAGCGGGTTGCCTGAACTGGCCGCTTTCATTTCCCCGGCGTTACTGGCCTCGCCGCCCACGTCCTCAATCTCGCGGGAACCGGCGTTACCCTTGCGCACCTGCTCGATAAACCGCGCCTTGCCCTCAATGGTCTGCCACATCCTGCTATCTAGGGTCTGCTTGGTGGCGTAACGGTTGATCTCGACCGTGAAGTTATCAGGGTCGCGTTCATACAGGACGTTACCCTGGCGAATAATGCGCCCCTCCCGCTGCTCAAGGTCGCTAGGGCGCCACGGCGCGTCCATGTGGTGCAAGGCTACCAGTCGCTCCTGAACGTTCATCCCTGCGCCCATCTTGGGTGTTGAGCCAAACAGTACACGGATACGCCCTGTACGCACCTTGGCAAACAGCTCTTCTTTTTGAAGCTCTGTATTGGCGCTGTGAATGAAGGCAATTTCTTCAGCGGGGATACCGCGGTCAATCAGCTTCTGCCTCAGATCGTCGTAAACGGAGAAGTTGCCATCAATCGCCGCTATTTCGTCAGGACTCATGTTGTCCAGCTTTTCCGTTGCCGCGTCGTCGCCTTCCTCTGAACGCTTCAGCAGGTCACGGATGCGCGCAGCCTCTGCGGCTTTGGCGCCTTTGGGTGTGGATAAGTCGATAAAGACAAGCTGGGTGCCCTTGTCTGCCTCCCACTTGGTGTAGGTATCTTTGATGCTGTCGGCGGCTTTGTGGATCTTGCTGCCCGGGTTATCCGGATAGTTTTCATCAATCAACCGCATGTCGAGCGCTGCCTTGCGGGCGTCCGACATAATCTTAAGCATGTTGTCCTCACCCTTTTCAGGGCGCTTGGGCAGGTTTTCAGCCCGGTGTATCAAGCTGCCCTTTGGGTAGACTTCATTGCCGTTGGTGTCCGTGGTTGGCTCGCCAATGTATTGAGCCTGATCATTGGAACGATCAACTACCACGTTGGTAGGCTTGCCGCCTTTCACCTTGGGAATCGGCAGCGTCTTCCCTTGTGCTGCAAGCTGGCGCTGTATGTCGTCGCGGTTCACCACGTCACCAAATGACAGATAGCGCTGCATCAGCTCTGGGATATTGACGAACTTAGCAAACCGGCTGTTCAGCTTATAGGTGCCAGACGGTGACAGCTCCCAATCGGTAACCACTTCACCGTACATCCGCGCCCAGGCGTCAAAGTGCGCCAGCCCTTGCTCCTGAAGGGTGTCGTAATCAAGGTACCGCTGCATGGTATACATCTCGGCCATGCTGTTGGATATCGGCGTACCTGTGGCGGCCACCACGTTGCCCCCGGTGACTTCGTTGATATAGCGAACCTTCATGAACATATCGGCTGCTTTACCGCTGCCCTTGGGGGAACCCAGGCCAGCTACCCGCTGCATGCCAGTAGCAAAGCCCAGGTTCTTGAACTCATGCATTTCATCAACGAACAGGGCGTCAATGCCAAGCTCGCCAAACGTCAGGTTGTCGTCCTTGTTGTCGGCATCAAACAGCTTTTCCAACTTCTCTTTCAGCTTGTCTTTCTGTTTCTCAATCTGCTTAATGCTGCGGCTGCCTTTGCCTTCCTGCTCGCGGATGCTTTGTATAGCCGTGTCTATATCTTTAATCTGTTGATTTATAAACCTTTCTTGAAAGGTGGCGTCCATTTCAACTTTGTTGAATGACGAATGCGCCACGATGACAGCATCCCAATCGCCTGTTGCAATGCGGGCAAACAAGCGCTTGCGGTTGCCTTTTTCAAAGTCCTGCTTGGTGGCCGCCAGAATGTTAGCGCCCGGGTACAGCTTCACAAAATCTTCTGCCCACTGGCCAACCAAGTGGTTGGGAACCACGAACATCGGTTTCTGCGCACGGCCCATGCGGCGCAATTCCATCGCCCCCGCTATCATGGTGAAGGTTTTGCCCGCGCCAACCACATGATCCAACAGAGTGTTACCCTGCTGAGCAATGCGCCACACCGCGTTAGCCTGGTGCGGCCGCAAGCGGATAATGTCGTCTGACACCTTCCCGGGCAGATCGAGGTGGCTGCCATCGTATTCACGGATACGGTCGGTGTTAAAAGTATCGTTATAGATTCGGGATAGGTGCTCGCGTCGTGCGTCGTCCTGCCATACCCAGCGCTTAAACTCGGCTTTTACCTGCTCAACCTTTTCGTTGGCTGCGTTAGTTGCAGCCTCATTGATAACGCTGGAGTCACCAACCTTGTCGCGCACCACGACCTGTTTTTGGTTAGCGGCCGCTTCCAGAATCTTGTTAACAGGCACACGCTCGGTTGCCCACTTGCTGCGCGCTGCTGACCCTGCATTGCCCTTGATGCTCCATTTTGCCTGCGGCGCCACGTAGACCGCCTTGCCGTCGCTGCTACCCATCAGCTCTTGGGCAAAAGCGTCCATGTATTCCGCTGGCATCCAGTGAACGCCAAACTTCACGTTAATATCGACGGCTTCAATATCGGCTGGCTGCACCTGCTCCAAGGCGTCAACATTGCGTTTAAAGCGCGGCATGTCCTGAGCCATGCGCTTGGCCGTGGCCAGCTTCTGCTTAACGTTGCCAGATAGGTATTCTTCCCGGGATACCCAATTGTTGGGACTTGCCTCAAAAACCAGCTCACCCAGCTCATCAGCAATAGCGCTGGCCGTTTTACCGTATAGCTGTTCCATGTAGGCCATATCAACCAGCCCACGCTCGGCCAGGCTGGCCGCCAGCGCGTCTTGCGCCGTTGCAGCGGTGTTGGGTGCCTGGTAAGGCTGCTGCGTCCGTGTGCGGAAGATGGCGGCTTTCTCGGCGTTTGGCTTTCTTGCAGCCTCACCGGTCTTTTTGGAAACGGCAGCGCTCACGCCCTTATCAAACTTTTCCTCAAGCGCGGCAATCTGTGGCCAGCTGGGGTCATCGCGCATCAAGCGCTTGTTGGCTGCCAGGTTAAGCGGCCCCTGTGCTTTTACAAAAGCGTCGTATTCTTTGTTCAGCTTGTCGCGTAGGGCTTGCAGCGCTTCAGGCGTTGCGGCTTCTGAAAGCTGCGCTTTACGCAGATCGGTAGCCACATCCCTGACCTTAATCATGCCAGCAACACGCTCGGCGGCCCGCTTGTTCGGAAACTCCACGTCTTCGGCGTATGGCTGGCCAAGCTCGTTTTCTGCTTTCAGTTTGACGGCGCCGTTATCCAGGTACACTGATCCGACCTTGACGCCTTCCATGGTGGTGCTGCGGTCTATCTTGACCTCTGCCATTTTTCCAGGCGCATCCATAATGTCTTTTGGCAGCTGCGCAATGGCCTGATCCAGCAGCGCCATGGTGTCCTGTCCTTCCTTGGCTACCAATGCCGGCTCGTTCGGCCCGTACATTGAGCCATAAGCACCCCACTCGCCTAGCATCATGCCCGGGTTGCGCTGGAAGTATTCGTTCAGCGGTATTTCAATGCCCTTCGCATCCTTGACCATGGACACCTTGCCCCAGCTTTCGCCGGTTGGCTGCTCGCCTTCCTTCAGTTTGCGCAGGAATACGATATCGGTGGTGACTTCGGTGCCGGCGTTTTTCAGGAATGCATTGTTGGGCAGGCGAACGGCGCCCAGAAACTCCGCTCGTTTTGAAATGTAGTCGCGGGCACTGCCCCGGCTGGCATCCATCAATCGGCTGGATACCACCATGGCCAAGACGCCATTGGGCGCCAGCAAGTCCAGCGACTTACCAAAGAAGTAGTTGTGAATGCTGAAATTGCTCAGGTGCTTACGCTTTCCGTCGTACAGCTTCTGATTGCCAAACGGCGGGTTGCCCACGGCCACCTGATAATAACCGTCTGGTGCAGTGAAGTCCTGAAAGCCCAGCGGCGCCTGAATATTTGCTCCCGGGTAAAGCTGTTGCGCAATCCCCCCGGTGATATGGTCCAGCTCAACGGCGCTGATCTGACTCTTGTTGCGCAGCCCGGTAGGCATCAGCCCCAAGAAGTTGCCGGTACCCACTGACGGCTCAAGCACCCGGCCACCCTTAAAGCCCATGCGCTCCAAGCCTTTCCACATGGCACCTACAATCTCTGTGCTGGTGTAGTGGGCGTCTTGCGTTGACCGGCGGGCAGCTGCGTACTCTTCCTCAGTAAGAAGTTCTTTGAGCTGCTTGGCTTCCTTGCTCCAGCCTTTGGTAACTTTGCCGCCATCGCCTTCAAATGCCTGCGGCAAGCCACCCCAGCCCACGTACTGAGCAAGGATTTCTTGCTCTTTCGGCGTTGCCTGGCGTCCTTCTTGTTGCAGCGTCTTCAGGGTTTCAATGGCCGCAATGTTGGCCTTGAACTTTGTCTTTGGCCCGCCCTTACCCAGCTCACCAGTAATGGTGAACATCTTGGCTGGCCGCTCCGTTGCTGGCTGGCCAGTGTCAGTGGTGGCGCCCTTGGGCGTTGGCGCCTGCTCCGCTGCGGATTCTTTGGCGGTTACTGCGGCGCTGTCGCCTCTCGTGGTGACGCCATCACCTCCGGTTCCTCGCCCTGATCCATCACTTGCCGGTGTAGATCCAGCGCCTCCCTGAACAGGCTCGCCCCCTGGCTCTCCGGTTCTTCCTGCTGGCTTTGCTCCGGTGGGAACAGGTACCGTTCCCGCACCATCTGAAACGCGTCCTCCGGTGGGTACCCGGCGTCCTCCAGTTCGCTCATTTCCTGAAAGGTCTGCTCCGCTGCTTTCTTGGCGGCCAGATCCAGCGCCCCCTGTTTCTTCAGGGCCTTGTACCGGCTCGGCTGGTGTTCCTTCCAGTGTGCTTTCGCTTGCTGCACCCAATTGTTCAGGTTCATTGGTGGTGGCCTCGTTTGATGTTTCAAAATCGGAACCTGCACGGCGGTCAATGTTCGGCTCGGTGCCGCCTGGCGTTACTTTGACTGGCTCCGTCAGCTTAACGCGGCCACTGCCGGTTTCTTCGTAGTAATACCTGACGCCATTACCATCTTGGTAAATATCCTTGCCTTCGGCGTTGGTTCCTATCTTGGTGTCTGCTTGCGCTGGCGGCTCTACTGCCTTCAGTTTTTCCAGCTCACCGCGCAGCACTTGACGTTGATCGTCTGTCAGGTCGCGTTTATCAATCTGCTTTTCAGCAGCCTCGATCTTTTTGTTGCGCGCAGGTGAACCAGCAGGCTCGCTGGCAATATTGCGAATGCGGTCTTCAACTTCCCGATATTCTTTGGTTGATTGAACTTCAGGCGTTGAAGCCTGGTCGTTATCAATAGCCTGGATGTCGGCCTCAACCTGTTTTATCTGGTCGTCGTACTGCTTTAGCCGCTCTTCTGTGCGGGCATCCGTGACCATGCCCTGTTCAGCCAAACGGCGGTTAACTGTCTCGCGGTCGGCGCGTAGCTTTTTCAGTTCTTCGTCAAGCTCGATCTTTTTGTTGTCGCGGTTAATCTCTTGCGTCACCGCTTCTTGCTCGGCTTGAATCTTGCGGACTGCCTCACGATCACCACGCGCAATCGCCTTTTTGCGCTCAGACTTTAATCGCTCCGATTTCTCAAAACCTGTTTCTGGCTCTTGCTCAGGTGCCGTTACCTTGCTGACTGCCGAGTCTTCAGCGACTGGCTGCACATCTTGACCTTCATCAGAAAGCCCCTGCTCGGTTGCCGTCTGCTGCTCTGGCTGAACAGGCAGATCAAACGCCGTTGCGGTTGGCTGCTGGATGCTGGCGCCTTGCTGGTACCCTTGCGCCTGCGGGGTTGCTGCGCCACGTTCTGCCAGCTTTTCCCGCACCAACTGCCCCATGCTTTTACGTGCGGTCGGTTGTTCTGGCGCTGGCGCTTGCGTTGGCTCTGCCCGATATTGCGCGTTCTCAGGGTCAAGGCGTTCTCTTGCTACGCTTGCGCCGTCGTCTGGCGCCTGCATGCGGTCGGCTTCTTGCTGCATGGCCTGGCCAAGCTCGCCTTGTGGCGATGGCCGGGTAATCTCCCGGGCACTGGCCCCAGCTGTACCGGCTGCGCCACCATATACGCCACCTGCCACTGCGCCAGCCAAGCCCATCTCGGCGGCTTCAGCAAACGACATAGCGGCATCAGTGCCGAAACGCTCACCGACGTACTCAATGATACCTTCCTGAACAAACTCGGTACCGGCTTCACGGCTTGCCGCCTTGCCGCCTTCTTTGGTTGCCCTTGCGGCGGCATAGGCTACGCCTCGTTTAAGCGCTTCTTTACCGACGCTTTCTGCACCGGCTTCAGTAATTCCCCTAGCACCAATGCGCTCAAGGATGGCAGACCCTAATGCAAACGGCGCCGCTTCAAGCACGTCACCAATCTCGGCTTCTTCTTTCCCCTTATTCAGCGCCCTGTATGTGCCCATCTCGCCACTACGCGCCAGCACATAAGCAGGCAAGCTCAAGGATACTGCCACCATGTCCGGTATTGACTTGATGCCCTGCTCAGCACCGTACAAGGCGACCTCTCCCCAAGCGCTTGCTGATAGTGCCCCACCCTCCCTAAATTCTTCTTTCAGTGCTTCCCAGGTGTGAGTTGGCACATACCCCAAGTCAAGGCCACTTGAACGCTCTGCCATGCGGCCAACGTCCTCACGCGCTCGCGCAAGGCGTTCGCGCTCATCGCTTACGTCCGCATCACCTTCAAACGTCATGCCGCCTAATGGTACGTCACTGGCGCCAGACAAGGCCCGGATAGCTGTCAGTAGCCCACCACCCAGATCACCTACCCGTTCGCCTGCACCACGCGCCATGTTGAAACTTGGCGTTGGCTCTGGTTCTGGCTGCGCAGCGCCGGTAAACGAATCAACTTGTGGCTCAGACTCAGGCTCAGGCTTTGGCCCTGGGCCTGCTGGCTGTCGGCCTGGCGCAACATTGGTGGCAGGGCCTCGTTGCCCTGCGACTGATCCCATGCGGCGGTCATAGCTTTCTTGTGGCGTTACCGCGTCAGGCTCTGGAATCTCTGCCTCAGATAACGATTGGCCTACGCCTTTCAGCGCATTCACGCCACGTTCAACAATTCCTGGCGGCTCAGGCTCAGGCTTTGGCGCGTAAAGCTCTTGGTGCCAGTTGGCCAGCTCTCTGGCATGGTCGCTATTGCCAGAAAGGTGCGCCTTCTCAAGCGCTTTTAAAAGCTGTTCGCTGCTGGGTTGCTGCTGGGGATCGGCCATCAGTGCCTCACGTTAATCTGCGTACATATCAAGTAGCTGGTTGCGGTCTAAGTTACCACCACCAGAAGGCGCATTACCATTGTCGCCCAGGCGCTCAACCTCTACACCCAGCTCCCTTGCTGCCCGCGCCACGGCTCCTGCGTGTGTGTTGCTATCGCCGTTAGCATATACTTCGCTGGCGCGCTCAGACACAGATTGCACTTTTGCGCTCTGGCTCGGGTCCAAGCCTGAAACGCGGCCGGTCGTTGGGTCAAAAGTGCCGCCAAAAATGCCAGCTGCTTGGCGGTAAATAGCGTTTGTGTCGGCGCTTTTTAGCCTTTGAGGCCCGCTGTCGCCTTCGGCTCTGGTAAGCGCATTGGCTCGGCTTGTGGCTGCGCTAGTCAAGGCATTGGCTCTGCTTGTCTGGCGGCCGCGCTCTGCACTACTTGTAGTACGCTCAAGAACCTGGCCATCTTTGTAGAGCCGGTCTTCTGCTCCCACTGTGACTAGCTGCGGGTTTGCCAGCATGTCATCAATTTCACGCGCCCGTGCCAGCCCCATCTCCACAAAGTTGGGATCATACTGCTCTGGCATATTGCCTGCGACTTCAGGGTTCAGGTTTTGTTTTGCTGTTTGATATGCCTGTTCAGGGTTGTCGCTTGATCTGATATAGGCGGCCACGCGCCCCAAAGTATCAACACGCTCTTGCATTGCTTCACGCTCGCGCTCATCCATCGAACCGATAGCATCCATCAGCTGCTTGGCTTCTTCCGGAGCAAATGCAACAAACTCCCCCATGGCTTCTTTGTTGATTTTCCCGCCCTCACCAACAGCCCTGCCGCGCAGTGCATTGACCGCTTGGCCTCGCTCCCTGGCGGCTTCACGGTCTTGCCGGTTCATCTGCATGCCTTTGACCGCTTCGGCGGTTTGATACACCTGCCCCAGGTCAATGCCCAATGCGTTTGCCATGGTTAACTCCCCATCATGTCGTACAGCAAGTAGTTCTGGATGCCTTGGTTTGCAGCCCCTGCCATGTTCTGATAGCTGCTTGCCCGCGCTTGCCCTGCACCAAGCGCACCCTGAGCCAATGCGTTACCTGTGGCCGTGGTGCTTTGCCCTACGCTGCTGGCCATTTGTGCCCGAGCTGATTGAGTGCTTTGATTGGCGACTTGCCCAACATTGGCCAGCGAAGCCAGGCGGTTATAGCTGTCGCTTTTTGATTGCCGCTCAAGATCAATTTGAGTCAGCGCCTGGTCACGGCTGCGGTTATATTGGTCAGCGGCCATGCCGTATTGCGTAGAAAACTGTTGGTTATAGCGACCAAAAGCGGCATCACGCTCTGACGCTGACCGCATAAAGTTCTTATCGCGCTCACTGGTTCGACGGCTGAAGTCTTGATCCCGCTCATAAACCGCACGACCGTAAGCATTTCCATACTCTTGGCTGGCCAGGTCAGACGCATACCGAGTGGTTGCCCTTGCTTGTGCGCCTGACTGCAACCGGCCTCTTGCTGCTGCGCTGGCATCCAGTGCGTTCATCCCTTCTTCGCGTCGGAATTGGTAGCCGGGATCAGCCTCAAGGTCTACGTTTAGCGGCTTTGCCGTAACCTTCTGGCCCTGGTCAATATCGCCGTCAAACGAATAGGCTTGGTCGAACTTGAAAGACTCCCCTTGCTTCAATTGGCTAGGGTTAAACATCCCCCGGTCAATTGCTGTTCGCAGCTGCTGAATAGACTTCGCGCCAACTTCGCGCCACGGCGCCGCATCTTCTCGCTGTTGCTCAAAAATCTCTTTCTGGAAGTCAATGTTTTGCTGGTTGGCAATCACCTGAGCATCTGACGCTGACGCTGACGCCTTTGCTTGAGCATCACCTGCTTTTTTAGAACTGTAGGCTCCAATTACGGCAGACCCAACTACTGCTGTTGCAATGCCTGACATAAAGCCTCCTGCTGTTTCTGAAGTGATACAGCGTAATGTGTGGTTATTTCATCACCTGGGTTTATCAATCGCGTTGCCACCATGGCCACATCACCGTTATCTAGCGGCTGCATTACCGCATTCGGGTAAGCGCTGTGGTTAGTGTAGCGGCCTATCGGTGTTCGCATGCCATTGATTCGCCCAGGGCCTATATGGTCGCCTATTTCATACCGGTGGTTTGCAAACACCCCCAGGCCATGAATGGCAGAATTGCTTATTGTTACCCTGTCAGAAAAAGCATCTGGCATTGAAACCTGATCATCTGGATTTAATACCTGCTTGGCAATTTCTTCTTCAGTCATGCCAGTTGAAGCAATAACAGCTTGATAGCTTTCGTGGTCACGCTTTGCTATGTACCTACTGTATTCTTGCCGACTGAAAAACGTTAGCTGGTCAAGCATATCGTCTGGAAAAAAAAGATCTGTGCGGTGAACAGTTATCCAGTGCGTGTCTTCATGGGCATAGCCTGCTCGTTTTCGCCCTGGCGGCGCTTCCATGATGTTGGTACCCGTTACACGCTTCATTCCTTGCGGTGTTGCTATACTGATATCGCCAGAAAGCATTATATCAAGATAGCCCTCTTTGTAGACGCGGCCAGTGATCATCGTGCCTGCAGGAATGACAATTTCACGGCCATACATGCCGTTAATGAAGTGCTCTTGTGTTGGTATCTCTACCTGCTCGTGCCCAAGCGATACGCTTTCAAGAGATTCAATCCTGCCCTCGACCGCCTCTCTCATTAGCTCATAAACATTTGCCGGTATAGTCGATGGCATTAAAACACCTCCAGCCCTGATGCGACTACGTTCATCAATCCGTCGCCTTCGGCGTCTGTTTTCATTGCTAAGGAGTATCCAGGTTCCAAAATCAAGCCTTCGAGCTGATAAGCGCTCCACGATTCGTTTGCGCCAATATCTCGCTCTGGCAACACCATGTTGGTGGGGCCTGCAGTGTCACCGTCAGGCACTACATGTACTACCATCCCGGCCAGCTGGGTTGCGCGGTTTGCAAACGTGACCTTTGTAATGATGGTGCGCTTTTTTGCTGGGGAGGTGTAAAGCGTTTGCAGCGTTGCTGTTAGCGCTTGCGGTGAAATGATTTCTTTGGGGTTCGCCTGCATTTTCGTGACCTCTATTTAATGCGTTGTATCAATGCCAGTGCATAATACTCAGGCACTGTACTGATTGTAGCTGTATGCGCGTGACCGGGATCATCTATTGTAGCGCTTGTCAGTGCATCCAGGTCAGCGCCTGTTGAAACTGAGTCCTGAGTTGTCGTTACCGTGGCGCCAGTAGTCGCACTATCGGTTGTTATACTGGTTTCATTCTGGCCGCCTGTGGTGCCTATATCAGCGTTACTTGTTGCTGAACGAATGAACCTGTCTTGCAGGTTAGGAGTTCCGTTTGTTCCATCACACAAAGCCCATCCACTTGGTATGTCTTCCACATCCCCAGCCCACAGAATGATCCCGCCAATGGGCGTCAAACCACGATCATCATGGTTGCTGCTTCGTCTGTTTGTCATTGCAAGCAGGTTGGCCAACCTTGCTGACTCTATTGCTTCATTTGCTTGCGTTGTGCTGTGTTGCAGCTGCATTGCCAGTGCGTATGCGTCATCAGCCTTATTTGAGGCAGATTGAGCCAGCGTGTTGCTTTGACGGTTTGCAGCCGCCATTGCTTTGGCGGTGGCGGTATCGTCCGCTGTTAAACCTATAGCCCCTGGCGGTGGCGGCTGGTGGCGGTATTCTTCGGCTGGCGCTGGTGGCATTCTTGGCGCAGGCACTCCTGATGCCAGCATCTGCATGATGAACTGATCGTTATCGTCATTGCCGCCTGTGCGCAGCCACATCTTGTGAAGGAACTCAACCATTGCGCGAGTAGGGCGCCCGGTTTTGGGGTCAACCAGGGCAAACGTAATAGGCGGATGATCTACTTTAATGCCTGCCATAGTCTACCTCCAGAAACGCGCCCAAGATCACCACTGGCACAGGGTCGGTAATCACAATCTCAAACTGGCGTTGGCGACAACTACCCAAGCGGCGCCAGATAACCCGGGTCAGGTATTTGCCCATGCGGCCAATTGACGACCAATACTCATGGCTCCAAGTGTTGCCGCCATCATCTGACCATCGCAGCATGGCTTGTGGGTTCTCGCCCTGGCCGTGTGCCAGCCCTATGCCGCTACCCATGTCCAGCTCAAGGCTAAATATGTTCATGCGCTGGCGCCTGGCTGACAGCGGTGGTGATACAGCATGCCTGCGTATCTCGTCGCCCGCATCATCCAGGGCATTCATGTCGAGCATATAAATCAGCCCGTTTTGCCAGTCGCCTATTAAATGATGGCCGTATGCATTGGCGTAGCAATTGCCGTGGTGCCGGCCCCATTCGCTATGCGCTCTTTCATGCCATAAACCTGTAGCAACATCAAAACACCACGTTTTCTGTATGCTTGGGAACGTCAGCACATAAAAAACGTGGCCTTCTTCGGTGTACGTGTACGCAAAGGCGTCGGCATTGTCAGCATCAAGAATGGAATACTCTACCGCGTGTGTGCTGATCCTTTGCGGCTGGTAACCAGACGCCCGGTATATAACGCCATCGTCACCCAGCCAGAATACGCTATTGTCCATTTTTGCGGCGCTGTGCGGCGCTGCTATACCACGCTCAATAAAAGCGCCCTGCATGCGCTCAAAAGGAAAATCAGGGTCGCCGCTGTTGTACCAGACTTCAATGCTGTGCTCGCCGAATACCCATAGCTCACGATGATCTGACAGGACTGCAAGCGTGTCATCCGGTGCGCCTTCGGCTGTGGCGTATGCCAGTGGGTCAAATGTCACATTCAGAAGCTCAGACAAAAAGAATTGCCCGGTGCCTGCACGGTTAAAGATGAAATAGCCATCCTGATACGTGACCGTATTTGCCGGGTACCAGCCATCACCACCCAGCTGGGTTATGCTCTCTTCCTGGCTATCCCATGCATAACCATTGATACCGTCAACCAACACCAGATCTCGCCCATTGTTTGCCATTGAAACGCGGCCAGATAGCTCAACGTCTGCCAACTCCTTGTGCTTGCCGTTCCATTCGACGGAATACAGTTTGCTGGTAGTCACTGCGTAAAGCGTCTCACCCATGCGGTGCAGGCCCAACACTGGCCATGTTGGCAGTAATGAGAACCGCGCCGTGCCCGGTGTGCCATACAACACAACAGGCGTCTTGCTGTCTTGCGGTAGCGCTTCAGCGTACAGGTTCACCAACCTTGATCCGTTGGCCGCTTGACTGCGCCCCTTGTTGCTTGATGTTGCCCACTGAACAGGCTGTTTCATAGCGCCCCCGGACCATGCGTTATATCGTATGCTCTGCGTCGAGTCAGCCCATGGTCAACTTCCAGTGTTGGTATGCGCGCCCTGGCGTTAGTACGCTTTAGCACTGTCACTGCCTGGTTAAGCTGCGCTGCCAATACCTGATCGACCTGCTTACCATATTCAGGCGCCAGCTCCATGGCCAAGCCCAGGCGAATGGCACGGTCATACCCTGGCGGGTACGTCGTCTCTGCTGTCAGCTCTGGCAGTGCCTCAATCGCTTTTGCGGATACCAGCTTCAGCGTATCCCCGGGCGTAGTGATTGCGCTGAACTCGATACGTGCCAACGGATATTCAGGCACAAAGTACGCGTATGCCGGCGAGTGGCGCTCTGTATCTTTGCGCGGGATGCTTGCCCACTGCTCCAAACTGGTGATTGATACCGGTGTATCCAGTCCACCACTGTCACGAATAACCATGTTAACCAGGTGCTGGGGGCGAACGGTATCAAATGCGCCACCTGGCCCCATCGTGTAACTACGCGTTGATGTCAGCGTGAATGATTCGTGCGTGTATGCCTGCACCATCAGTGTTTCGTTGCTCCAGCTGTCCAGCATGGCCTTGGCGTACTCAAGCGCATCCTGTAACTCAGACGGCTTGGCTTCCTCGCCTGCTGCCAGAACACCGATAGTGCGCATAGCGCTTTCGATTAACTGCTTAGTAGTGGCCATCTATAGCTCATCCTCTGTCGGTATCGGCTCCAATCCCCACGCTTTGAATTGCTCATGCGGGTCAACGTCCACGGCCATCAGAATACCGCCTTCGCTGTTGAGGCTGTCAAAACCCCGCTGTGCTGCCTCCCTGTCTAGCAGGCCCTCGGCATGGGGCGGCGTTGGCGGTAGCTCGCCTGTTTGTGTCGGGGCGAGGAATACTGATTTAACGCTGGTGTGTGCGACCGCCCAAGCGGTGACGCCATCGGTGTAGCGGGCGTGCGTGAATGAGTTGATATCCGCGCTAGACTCGCCCAGTAGCAGGGCGAGGTGGTTGGCGTCGTCGATGAGTGACTCAGGGACGGCTAGGGTGACGGTGTGGGTGTATTGGGTCATAGCTGGATACCTGCGAGCGATGCGAGGTAGTTGTTAGTTATCTCCACTTGTGTTGGCGTCATTGAATAATCAACAACAACGCCGCCGATAATTTTACCATCCAGATTGTCAGCCGTACTGTTATCGTCTTTTGTCCTAGCCCCCAGTCTAGACGAAACACTCCCAACACCATCATTTGGCGAACGGCTATCATTTCCCAAAGATGATGACGTGGCATCAATAACGCCGTTTAAGTAAAGGTACACATTAGCGCCATCTACAACAAAACCAATAACGTACGCTTGCCCTGAAGTGAGTGTAGCGGCACCGTTTACTCGATTGGCGCCGTTGGTGTAATCGCTCGTGCAACCAAATGCTAGATTATTGCCATTTGCGCCGATAGAAAAAGGAACATGCACATTCTCTGAGCCTAAATTGCGCACCTCGTGTATAACAGAGCTAATTACCCAGTTATTGCTTGCTTCTCTGGGCGAAAAAGCATCAAATTGCACTGCAAAAAAACCGCTGCATTGATTGCCTATTGTTGCGTAAGGGTGCGATTTATCTACAGAATCAAGAACAAGCAGGCTCTTTGAGATTCCGTCAAAACGCAACCAGTGCAGACCCCCTTCCGTTTTGTGCAGCGGCCTGTTTAAACCCGTGGGTTGAGTCGAGTCATTATCCCCGCCCGACAAATCCAGCATCAGCCCCACCGGATCACCGTCAGCCGTCACAGGCGTTGTGCCCGCTGCGTCTTGATACAGATACTGCGGTTTAGGCTCGTACCAGACGCCCTGCTCGCCGTTGCCGAATAGAAGTTGCTGTAGGCGTTGGGTAGGGCTGGATCGCCGCCGCGCAAAATGTGCCGAAATCGGATTGCGCAGTCCAATATAGTTAATCGTACGCCCTGGAATCATACGCTAACCACTATGGTTGCTTTGCTGGCTGACCCTGATTTTGCGTAAAGCGCACCAGGGCATGAGCGCACCAGCAATTCATTTTTATAAACCAAATGATATGCGGCATTTGCAGCTGGCATCACAGACCCAAATGCTACACAAACAGGATAATTGCTTGCTTGCAGCATAAATTCAGCGCCATCATCAGCAACTTTTGTCCATCCGTCTTCTGGTGATAGCGTAACAGTAGTGGTTGGCATGGTTATTCCTCGGTGTGCTCAATAATAGCGGTTATAAAATCGGCCATGCTTGAGCGGCTTGGCATGGAAATACCCAACTTTTTAGCCAGCTTGACCAGCTGCGGCTTTGATAGGGCGTCATGGTCATTGTTAAACATCGCCATCAGGTCAGGTTCAGAGTCTTGAGGTTCAGGCTCAGCATCTTTAAACGCTGCTGGTGTGTCTGCCCACCCCTCTGGCAGATCGTCGCTGTGTGGCACCATCTTGGGCGCTTTGGTGCTGTGATAAATCCACATCATTGCTTTAGGCATTGGTAACTCCATAAAAAAAGGCGGCACTTGGCCGCCTTGGTCTGTGCCTGCTTAGGCTTCAGAACTCCACATGCGATGCGCAAGCTCTCCGTAAATGAGGTGTGCGCCCCACACGGCATCAATACGGGTGATTTCCGTTTGCTCGTTGATGTCATATGCGCCGGTCATAGACAGCGACAAACCGCTATCCGGATCGCGAACGCGGGACTTGACGGTAGCAGACTGCGGCAACTCCAGGTCAACCATGGCCAGCGCTGCCGCGTCACGGTGGAACAGGAAGTTTTGCAGGTACGTAGTATCTGCCGTGCCCATCACCGTAATAGCTGCATTGTCTGCTGGCGCTGCTGACACATTCTGATAGCCCGCAAGGCTGATAGACGTGCCTTCAGAGTCAGTGGTTGTCAGCGTACCGTCATTGATAGCAGGACTGATTGGGATTGTTGCCTCGCCCGCACCATCACTGTCAACGTCAGCTGTCACAACAAAGTGCTGAAGGCGCCCGGTTGATTCGTATGACTGCGGGTTAATCTCGAACACGCCTGCAATAGTGAACACGTCGCCTTCCTTGAGCAATCCAGTCACGCCGGTATCCCAACCGTCTGTAACCAGGCTTGATCCGGTCTGGCTCGCACCCTTGATCAACGGTGTGCCACCATGCGCGCCCACGCGGTGAGCAGGAATGTTGGCAGACTCGAACATATCCATGCCTGCAAGCGGCCCCATGTAGCCTTTCTGAATGGCCGCTTTCACCATGGCTTCGTTGTTCTTGTTGCTGATCTGGTCGCTGATTTCCGCTGCATCCATCATGTTGAGGATGGAGCGGCGCATGCCGTCGTCAGGCACGGCGACGTTGCCCATGTGCGCCTTGGCGAGCAAGAACGACTTGGTACCGATAGCAGTACCCGGCGTACCAGACGAAAAGAAAGCCTTCTTCAACTGTAGCAGGATAGAGCGGTCGATCACGTTGGCAATCTGCACGATGCCTGATTTCAGGTAGCGTTCAGAAAAGCGCTCAATGCTCAGCGTCCGGTCACGCATGGTGACTTCAAGGCCAAAGTGCTGCTGGCGGTTAATCTCGAACGGGATGGTCTGGTCAATCATGGGCTGCTTTTGCAGCACACGACCAGACGCGGTTTTGGTGCGGAACGGCTTTTGCAGGCTGATAACATCGCCCACCTTTGCAAACCGACGCTCCAGGTCACGATGCACCAGCGGTGCAGTAACCAGGTTGTTTTTCAGCAATCGTAGCGCTTCTTTGACGATGATGTCATCTGTCAGAATCCGATTGCCTTTTTCGCCTTGAACGCTCATATCCTACTCCAGGTGTTTACCAGAACCCTTTCCCGCTTCGCTGCTCGCGGTCGTTCATCGTTCTTTCGTATTCATCGAACGACATATCTGCTGGCGCCTTGGTAGTGCTATCAGCGCCGCGAACAGGGTCAATCGGGTCGGGTGCTTCGGTGGTTTTCTTTCGCGGTGCTGGCGGCTTGTTTGCTAATGATGCCTCCAGCTTCCCGATTTCTTTTGCTTGTGCGAAAGGCGACAATGCCGCAATGCGGCTGGCTTCATCCTTGTTGGTGCCCAGGTGGTACGCAATCATGCCAGGGTCTTCAGCGTCTGCCATGGCCTTAACCATGTCGCGGGTAATTTGCAGGTCAGACGCACCAATGACTTCATCAAAGTCGCTGTACGCCTTGCGCGATTCCGCAAACGCTTCTTGAATATCTTCCAGTGCGTCCGTGTACTCTGGGTCTTCTTGCTCTCCTTTGTCTTCTGCCTTGTTGTCGCCCGCTGTTTTGTCATCAGAGGCAGGCTGATCGGTTTTGCCCTTGCCAGATTGCCACGCCGTTAGATCACTCAGGTATGTATCGTAATCATCGTAGTTAGCTGGGTCTGGTTCAGACGCTGGCGCTTGCTGGCTATTGCTGTTGTCAGTACCGGTCCCCGACTTCAGCTTCAGTTCCAGCTCTTGCGCGCGCCGCTCTGCCGCTGCTGCTCGCTTTGTCAGTCTGTCGATACGTTTCTGATAGCCACGCTTGGGCTTCGCGCCAGTATCGTCGGCGGGGGGTTGCTGCTTGTCTTCTTCCTTGCTTTCCCCTTCTTCCTTGCCTTGTGAGGTTGCCGATTCCTCGCCGCTATCTGCTGCGGCTTCCTGCCCCTGATCGCCGGTTTCTGCTGGCGCTTCTTCGGGAGCGGCGGCGGCATCTGAGGTAAATGTCTCGAATGCTGCAGTTTCGTTTGCTGTTTGATCATCGGCGTTAGCCATTGCGCGGTTCCTCTCGCGGATTTAAGCCCCATGCGCGCCATGGGTAGCGTTTGTGCTCTCAGTATAACGCATTACTGATTCTGTCAACCACTCTGCTCTGCCATCAACTCTGCCATCGCTTCTGCCACAAGATTGCGAACGGTTTCCTCGATTGTGCCAGGGCCTGCCATCTGCGCGTTCATCTGTATCTCGGCCATCTTGGCTTCAGCCTCAGCCATGTCGGCCTGGGCCTTCATTGTGTCAGCTTGAGCCTTGGCCTTGTCAGCTTCAGCGCCAGCCATATCAGCCTCCGCTTCAGCAGTGTCAGCTTGAGCCTTGGCCATTGCGGCTTGCTGTTCCGGATTAGGCTGCGGTGGCTGAATTCCCGCTTCCTCCATTTCATCAGGCTCTAAGATGCCTGGCGGCAATGCTTTCTTGAGTCTCTTGGAAATTTCTTGGCTACCTGGCCAGTCCATATTCTTGGCGATGAGGTCAAGCACCACTTGGCCAGCTTGCGGTACCGCTTGGACAAACTGCATCAGGCTCTCCGCTGCCTCCATGCGCTGCGTCTGGTAGCTGGGGCCGGACTTGACCGTTACATCAAATTTGCCAGCGGCAATGTCGTTGACCAGGATGTCCTTGCCGGTCTGCTCGTCTTGCACAGTCTGATTAATCTGCACCCAATCGCCTTCGCCATCCTCAAAACGCAAGCGCAACACGCGCTCACTGTCATAGATGCGCGGGATCAACTCAATCAGCAGCTGCCCGGTACGCCTGATTGCACGGCTCAGGTTGTCGATATAAGCAAACGTGCCCCGGTCGCCCTGGCGCTGCCGTGCCAGAATAGCCTTACCGCTGGTTTCGTTGCTTTGATTGCCAATGCTGGCGTCATACATACCAACGGTGGCCTTCATTTCATCAGTCGCGCTCATTGCCAGCTGCAATTCAGCGGCAGGCATGGTGGCGGGTTGCTCTCGCCGTGGCCGGTCGCCGCTGGGTACCGCGTTGTAGGGCAGGTAGCTTCGGTTGTCACGGTTCGCATTGGCCCAAACGAACTCAAGCCCTTCGAACGCTTCGACCGGACCCGTGTACGGTGCTTTAGGCGCCAGCGCCACACGCTCTGTTGCTGCGGTCATCCAGAAATTGTGCATCCGCTGCGCGTCTTTGGCGAACCGGATCAGGCCACGGTAATAGGTTTTATCACCCAAGGTGATCTCTTTACCCAGAACAGGCACAACCGGGATAGTCTGCCCCGGCCAATCAATCGGCCCCTCAAGCACTGAGTACGCCGTCACCTTCATCCATTTAACTTTGTACGTCTTGACCTTCCGCTGACGTATCACCGTGATTCCGAAGTCACGCGCCAGCTCGTCCAGCACCGGCTTAACTTGATCCTCCCAGACTGTGCGGCCATCGCTCAGTAGTAGCAGTGTCCGTGTCACTGGCTCGCGGTAGAAATACTCAGCAACACGCACCATTTCTTCTGTTGTCCACCACGCATAACCGGCACGATCAGCGTCAGTCAGATCGCCCAGGGCAGCATCAGGGTAGCGCTTCCGGAACTCGGTGCGCTTCATCTTGTCGCCGATGAAACACCAGTTGGCGTCGCAATAGTCTGGCTCAATGGCTTCGGGGTCCATCAGCACAGCAAACCGGTTATGAATGCTCTTGATGCACAGATCCTGCTCAAATGCATCATCACTGCTGTACTTCGTCAGCACACGCAGCCAGCCAAAGCCTCCCTCTACTGCATGCTGAAACGCGGTGTCGTAGTGCGCTTCAGCGTTGCTCGTGTACTCGATGTTGCGAATCAGCGCCTCATAGACTTCAGCCAAGTCGTAATCATTGTTGCCTGCGATGTTCGGCACCTGACCATCACCGGTCTTGTTAGCCTCCACCGGGTGAACACTGATCGCAGGCCGGTTCTGGCGCTGGTCCCCCAACACCTGATCGACATATTGCGGCAGTTTGTTAAGCACCAGGCATGGGCGGCCTTCGTCCTCACGCTCTTTGCGTATCGCATCAGGCCACTGCGCTCCAGCCAGGAACTCCACGTCTTCCACTGCTGCATCAAAGTTGTGCTGCCATGCCTCGACGGCATGCGCTGCTCGCTCGCGGATCTCTTGCAGCACACTCATCTCGTCGTCGCCGTCGCGGGTCTTTATCGGTTCGTTGCCGGGTAGCATTGCTGTCTCCTATGCGCCCAGCCAGCCACCGGATGACGGCGGCGCTCGGCGGGGTTGTGTCTGTGTTGGTGTGGGGTCTTTGTAGTGTAGGCCCATCTGCTGAAGGGCGTCGGTGTAGTTGGTCGCCCACTTGGGGCCTACTTCGTCCTTGAATGTCTCATTGTCAGGGTCCCATTGCCTGCGCAGCGTCTTCAGTGCTTCCCAGCCTTTGGCACAGCCTTTTGATACAATGCCATCCTTCTGCTCGCCTGGGTCAATCCAGATTCGCGGCATCAGCACTTTCAGGGCGTTGATGCTGTCGCGCTTGCTCTTTGTTCGCTCAACCAGCGTGAACTTGATGCCCATTTCTTTTGCAGTGTCGATGCGTGACCGCTTGGTCATCAAATCGCGCACAGCGATATCATGCGGCGCCAGGTGCTTTTCATAGCGCACGCCGTACTTGTCGCGGAAGTCGTTCAGCCAGTTGATGTAGTGCTCCATGCCTTCATTGCTGTTGCCATAGCATGCGATCATCCTTAGCTCTTTGCGGTGCGGCTGCATGAGCCACACCACCATGTCGTCATTGATGCCCAGATCCCAGAACGTATAAACGGGTAGCGACTTCTCAACCGGCAGCGGCGTCAGCCTTCCTTCTTCTTTCAGCAACTCCACCTCACGTTTATAGACGACGCCTTCCACCAGGGCTTCATCGGGGTCCTGCTGATACTGACTGCTGAACATGTAGTTATCTGCTTTTTCCATTGCCAGCAATACCTCCGTTGGCTCTTTATCAGGCCAGTAGCTGCAGCGCTTGCCCTCAAACCCTGTATCTGCAATGCATGCCTCACGCATGTCGTCGCTCAGCCCGTCCAGGTACTCACGGTCAACCAGCGCGGGCAGGGTGAACAACTCGTAATCATCCGGTGCCTTGTCACTCATGAGAAAATCGGTGGTGTCGCCTTTGCTGATACGCTGCTGCACCATGATTATCGGCACGTCGTCATGCGCCAAGCGGCTGCGCACCACGCGGTTGATGCGGCGGTTCGACTTCTCCATGACCTTTGCGCTGTCGCCATCCTTTGGTGGCATGGGGTCGTCCAGTATCAGCGCTCCGGTAAACCCTGGTGACATATAGCCAGCGCGGCGGCCTGTTACCTGTCCATTGGTGCTGGTGCCATACATCCGGTGAACGTTGCCGTGCTCGTCGCGGTACTTCCAATCACTCTTGCCTTTTGTGTCCTTGCTCTGCGCCAGCGGCCACAAAGACTGAAACTCTTCGCTGTCGATGATCTCTTTTACCCGGCTGCTGTTTTCTGTAACCAGGTCGTCTGAGTAAGACAGCGGTAGCCAGCGACTTGAACGCTGGCCCTGAATGCATTTGATGATCCCCCAGGCCGGCCAATGCACTGACCATATCTCGGTCTTCGTGCTGCCTGGCGCTACGTTGATGATGCCTCGCTTGATCTTGCCGTGGTAAACGTCCTCTGCCAGTCGGCACTCGTACGTGTGGTGCCAGTTCTTCCTAAAATACTGCCCTTGCAGTAGCTGGAACCAGATACGCAGAAACGCCTCAAAGCTGGCCTCACTCATCGCCTTAATTGCCAACCGCTCAGCGTCGCTCAGATCCTCCCACTTGAGGATCTTGATCGGCTGGCCGCTGGGCATTGTCTCCAAAGCGCTCATAGGCGGCTCATGATCCCTTCCAAGGCACTGGCAATTTCAGGAGCGCTCACGTCTGACTGCATCCGCATTGGCTGGCCATCCTTGCCAGTCAGTTCGTGTTTGCTGGGCGCGTTCCAGCCCATCATGTCAGACAAGTGCTTGATCGCCTGCATTGCATTTCGATTGTCGCCCTCGTCGTTTGCAATCGACGTCAGCCTCTCAAGCGCTTCCTCGCGCGTCATGACGGCCTCTCGCGTCGGCGTCGCGTACATGGCGTTGAGAAACGCTTTAACCCTGTCTTTACTTAGCATTTTGCTAACAACGGCGTCCGCTGAATCATCCGTTTTTGCTTTACCTCCAGCGTCACGATAGGCCTGGCGCTGACTCTTGCCCGCAATGATCCCGATGACTGTCATGCGCTCCAGTCGCGTCAATGCGTCCCCCAGGGCCTGCTGCTCATCTGTCAGTTTGATATCGCTCATCGCTTCACACCAAGACGGTCTTTTACCCAGCGCTCAAGCAGCACCAATGCAGCGGCGCCCATATGGCCGGCAACACCGCTGAACACAAACGCCAGCAGCAGGCTATCTGCTGCCGTCAGCGATATGTACCCAGCCAGCAAGCCAACAAATCCCGACGTTAACCACTGCGCCAGCAGCTCCAACACCTTAAAATTCCTGCCTTCAGCCTTAATGCGCGTGACATACGACACTGTGCCGCCCCAAAGCGCCAGCGCCAGCATCCATAAATACCCGACATAATCGGCCAGGGCCTTGATGATCTGTGCGCCTCCGTTGCCGTCTGGCATGCGGCCCTCCTTACGTTTGCTGTTGCGAGGCATAAGCGTAGGCCCCCATATCCCAGGTTATGCCGGCCAGGCGGTCAGCGGCTTCGCGCATGCGCTGTATCAGTAACTCGGCCTGTTCCAGCGTTTCAATGATCGTGATAGCGCCTGCAAAGCGGCCGTGTAGCTCAACTTGTGCGGGCGTCAGCTTGCGCCTGCTTGGCGTCAGGCTGCCGTCCTTGATCTCAACCAGCACTGTCACGCCGCGGTACCCAACGACGATATCCGGAAATCCGTCGTGCGCGCTGCTGGTGATCTCTACCGTAGCGCCCATACTACGCAAAGCGCCAACCAGCTCAGGCTGATTGGCGTCTATTTTAGCGGCTCGTCTCATAGTAGGCTATCAAGCGCCAGCTCGACCAGGGTGCGGATGTGCGACTCGGTTTTGTTACGCAGCATCGCAGGCCCGGTGCTTTTGATCGTCGATAATGCCCGGTGCATCTTCTGATCACCAGTGCCCCCGGCGCGCTCCGCATCGTCAATGGCACCGTAGATAGTGGTTTTAACGTCACGCGACAACAGCGCTTTAAGCGCAATCTTAGCGAGCGTGAACGCTACGTTATATAGGAACGATTTCATGTCACTTCCTTCCGTCATGTTCGAGTGAATAGTGGTTGCCGTCGTTAAAGCGACCCCCCCAGGTACCGCCGATGGACTCCCAGAACTCGCCCAAGGGCCGGTGATCCTCGGTGGCCGTCAGATATTGGCCGTTCTTGAACAAGTTAAAATCCACGGCCAAGCGGCGCTTGTGGTTGCTGCTCGCTGAACTGTACGACCCTTTGACGCCGATATTGCCATGCACTCGCGGATCTCGATACGCATCACCGAATGTCAGCTCGTAACCCTGCTCGTATGCAAACAGGATTAGATCAGCGACCATGCGCGTGAATACGCGCTGCTTGTCGCCCAAGCCTTCAGGGATTTCATACATTTTGTGTACCCTCTGCTGAAAGTGCTGCTTAAGCATAGCTCACGTCGCCTCAGTATATCGCATTACTCACATAGACCGTAAAGCGACTGACACATTGGCGCCTCGTCGTCAGACTCCGACACTGCAATTAGATCAAACTGCTTTCCGCCACGACTGGTGCGGCTCCAGTCAACAGCGTTGTGAATACCGTGCTTTTCAAGTGTCACGTCGGTCTCGCCACGCGCCGCAAAGAACGTGGCACATCCGCGCTTAGCGGCCTTGCTTGCTATGCGCTCCCACTCAGATACGCGCTCCACTTCTTCTGGGTAGCGGCGAGCAATCTCGCGCAACTCACCTTTGCGGGCATTGATGCAAGGCATGCAACCAACGCGACCCATGCCTTGCTCGTAAAGCGGGTTCCACTCAATGCCATGTTTACGGTGAAAGTCGAAAACGTCCTGTGCTGTCCAAGCGGCAATAGGGCGGTGAAGCCACAAGCCTTTGCCGGTATCTGAGTCGCCAAACTCCATCTCCCATTCAGGAACATTGGCGCGCGCACGCGACTCGTCACGACGAACACCGACCCAAGACACGATCTGGTCGAAGTCGCCCGACTCAACAAGTGGATCGAGTATCTGCTGGGTAAAAGGCTCACGCTTCAGGTGTTGGGTACAGAATTTTACCCGGGTGCTTGGGAACCGGCCTTTCCACAAAACCATGTCCAAAAAAGGGATGCCGGTAGGGTGCAGAACCTCAAGCGCCTCTTGGCGCAAGTGCTCAGGCCAGTCGGTGTCATCGCTCAGTATTCGTTCGCGTTTCCGTTCGATCTGCTTACTGAAGTCCGCACTAACCCACTCTATATTTACGCCAGTTTGTTTAGATAGACGCTCTACATACGCCAGCGTCTCAGGGTGTTCGTGACCGGTGTCACAAAACACGGCACGCAGGTTTTCGGCTTGCCTCTCAATCGCAAGCAGCAGCGTTGCCGTACTATCTTTTCCGCCACTGACAGA
>JBNJGW010000017.1:0-39239 GCA_051748005.1 Pseudomonadota bacterium
GGGCGGCCTGAACATATTCCTTGCTTTTTTCCACCATGGTAGCGCCACGCACGGCGCGGGCATATTGCACCCAGTCAGACAGCCCTATGGCAATGATCAACACTATAATGGCCACTTCGGCATGCATGGAGCCGGGCATGAAGCCGCGAATGACGCCAAAAATAAGCAGTGCCAGCAGAATGGAGGGAAACGTCAGCTGAACATCGGCAATCCGCATAATGATGGCATCGCGCCAGCCGCCGCGAAAACCGGCCATCAGGCCAAGGGCTGTACCCAGTGCCAAGGCGAAAAACACCGCAGCAAAGCCAACCAGCAGCGATATGCGCGAACCATACAGGATGGCAGAGAATACATCCCGACCCTGACTATCACTGCCCAGTAAATAAAAATTGCCGGTAAAATCCGAGGTGGTAAGCGGAGGTGTAAAAGAGTCAATCAGCTCCAGTTGACCGGGGTCAAAGGGGTTCTGGGGGGCGATCCAGGGGGCAAACAGGGCACCGATAAACATTAGCAGCGTCATCAGGGTTGCCATGATGACAATGGGTTGCTGCTTCCAGGAATGAACAATGTCGCTGTCGAGAAAGCCTTGCCATTTACTTGGCTTGGTCGATGCCATGACATTATCCTTTTTGTGCTGTGTGGCTGGCTGGCTCATTTGCCACCTCCCTGTACTCGCAGACGCGGATCAACGGCGTAATACAGCAGATCGACAATCAGGTTGATCACCACAAAAACCAGGGCAATCATCATCAGATAGGCTGCCATCACCGGAATATCAACAAAGCGCACGGCGGTAATAAACAGCGCGCCGACCCCAGGCCACTGGAAGACTGTTTCAGTAATGATCGCAAAGGCGATAATGGTGCCCAGCTGCAAACCGATAATGGTAATCACAGGAACCATGGTGTTCTTGAGGGCATGACGCAGATTGACGACCCGTCTGGACAGCCCGCGTGCCCGGGCAAACTTGATGTAGTCAGTGCGTAAGACTTCAAGCATTTCCGCACGTACCAGGCGCATAATCAGGGTCAATTGAAAAAGTCCCAGGGTGATGGCCGGTAATATGATCGATCTCAGACCACTGGTCGTCAGCAACCCTGTATCCCACCAGCTGGTAAGCTCGATTACCTGGCCGCGACCGAAGGCCGGTAGCCAACCCAGTTCAACGGCAAACAGATAGATCAGCAGGATACCGATCAGGAAAGTCGGCAGCGATACACCGATCAGCGATACTGTCATGATAAAACGTGAAAGCCAGTTGCCGCGCTGAATGGCGGTATAGATGCCCAGCACTATACCCATGACCACGGCAAAAATGGCCGATACGATGGCCAGCTCCAGGGTGGCAGGCAGGCGTTCCAGAATCAGCTCGGAAACGGGGCGGGCGGAGCGGTATGAAATGCCGAACTCAAACTGGACGGCGCTGACCATGAACTGCCAGAACTGAACGAGAATGGTCTGGTCCAGCCCCAGCTGGGTGCGCAGGGCCGCTCTGTCGGCATCAGTGGCTTCCTGACCGAGCATGTTAAGCACAGGGTCGCCGACATAGTGAAACAGTGAGAACGCTATCAAGGCGACCACCAGCATCACAAAAGCCGCCTGCATCAGGCGTTGAATAAAGAAGGCAAGCATGGGATCTCCATGTCAAGACGTCCCAACCGCGGGTAGCGGCCGGGACGTCACACTGACGATGCTTATTGGTTAAAACGCAGGTATTTGAAGTGCGGGGTATTTTCGCTTTGTACCTTGAAATCGATATCATCTCGCATCGACCAGGTCAGCATCTGATGGTGGATCGGAATATAGACAATGTCGTCATGCACGATCTGGCGGGCTTCCTCGATCATGGCATTACGGGCTTCTTCATCGGTCTCGCTTGCCATGGCCACGGTCAACTCATCGATGCGCTCATTCGAGTAGCCGGTGAAGTTCCAGGTGCCCAGATCGGATTCTTTAGTGTGATAGAGATAGTTGAAGACGTACTCGATATCCATGGTGGGAACACCCCAGCCGAGCATATAGAAGTCGTATTCACCGTTCGCCAGTTCGGCAAAATGCAGGGAGCGTGTCTGAGCATCAAGGTCTACCGAGATACCGATACGCGCCAGCATGCTGACAACTGCCTGACAGATCTGCTCATCGTTCATGTAGCGGTCGTTGGGGCACTGCAGGGTCACACTGAAACCGTCGCCATAGCCTGCTTCGGCCATCAGCGCCTGGGCACGCTCGGTGTCAGCCGGCACCACTTCGTCAAGCTCGCTGGAATAGCCGTTGACAAAGGGGGGAACGATAATGCCGGCAGGTTCAGAGTTGCCGCGCATGACTGCCCGCTGGATAGTCGTTGGATCAACGGCGATGTTGATGGCCTCGCGTACCCGAAGATCCGCAAAGGGGTTATCATCGGTATCAGCCGTGCTCAGCTCCATCGAGCCTAAATCCATCCCCAGGAAAATGGTACGGTTTTCCGCGCCCTGTTCATTACGAATGCCTTCCGCGTTTGCCAGGCGTTCAATATCCTGCACTGGCGTTTCCTGAAGCAGATCGACCTCACCGGAAAGCAGGGCAGCAACCCGGGTGGCAGCGGATTCAATCGGGGTAAAAATCAGCTCTGACACTTCCATGGGGTAGTCATCAATACCCCAGTAATCATCGTTACGCACCATGACGGTCCGCACATCAGGCTCACGGCTCTCAACCCGGAAAGGCCCTGTGCCGTTGGCATTGCGCACCGCATGGGTTTCTTCACCAGCCGCATAGTTTTGCGGGGTTTCCACATCATGTTCTTCCGCCCAGGCCTTGCTCATTATGAACAGGTTGGTGAGGTTATTGGGCAGCAAAGGATTGGGGTCGTGGGTTTCAACATGCACGGTGTAGTCATCTTCAGCGCGCACTTCCTTGATAGAGGTTAACAGGCCGCGCATGTCAGCATATTCGTGACGCGCGCGATCAAGGGAAAACACCACATCTTCCGAGGTCAGTGCTTGGCCTTCATGAAAGGTGACGCCTTCGCGGATTTCAAACACCCAGACGCTGGGATCGTCAGGATGAATATACCAGTCGGTGGCCAGGCCCGGCTGATAGTTGATATCCATATCCTGATAAATCAGCGTATCAAATATCTGGTGGTTCAGGGCGTGGGTTGGGCCTTCATTCTGCGAATGGGGGTCAAGCGTCAGGCCATCAGATGAACGTGTCCAGCGAAGTGTTTCGGCGCTGGCACTGGTGGCCAGCATGGTGGCCGCTACAGCGCTTGCGATAAGAGTTTTCCGAAGCATATTGTTGTTCCTTTGCAAGTGTTTAACATCATACATTTATCACCTGATCAGTTTAGGTGATAAATGGGAAAACACATCTTTCCGGGTTGAGGTTCCCGAAACACATTATCTGACTGTCAGGTGTTGTCCAATATGATATTTAACGTTTCAGCGATTTTTTCTAACGTTCGTTTGAACCAAACCGCTGCTGCAGGTAAGCATTGATATCATCGGATTCATACAGCCACTTTACGCTGCCGTCATCCTGCTGGATCTGCAGGCAGGGTACCTTGACCTTGCCACCTCCCTCTAACAGATCCTGCTTGTGCTGAGGATCAAGCTGCGAGTCTCGTACCTCAATGTTCAGCCCCAGGCGCGCCATCTGCTTGCGTACCTTGATGCAGAAAGGGCAGGTGCGAAACTGATAGAGCGCGAGTTTTTCACACGCCTTGTCCACCTCGGCCTGGGCTTCAGGGCTGCGCTCAACGGATTTCGGGGTCGATAGCTTTTCTGCCACGATCATGAAAGGCGCCAGCACAATACGCAGAGTACGGAAAAAGTAGCGCAAGACGATACGCATGATTTAACTCCAGGGTTGGTGTTCAGGGGTTGAATGATCAGGAGTGGATAAACGCACCAGGCGCATCCTGCATCAATCCTTGTGTATTGTCACATCCATGCGCCTAATCCAGGTGAGACTCGCCCGCTTCCATGCTAGGCTGAACGTTGTTATGTGGTTGTCACACAAGGCATTGGCAGGCGTTGCCGCTGGGTTGTTCCGCCAGCCCTGTGGGCAGCTACTGGCATATTATCTTACCAGAGCCATCATCAGAGGAAACACGGCGCGATGCATCTGCATATTATAGGGATTTGCGGGACTTTCATGGGTAGCCTGGCGCTGTTGGCGCGAGAGCTTGGCTACACAGTGAGTGGCTCGGATGCCAATGTGTATCCCCCCATGAGTACACAGCTGGAAACGGCGGGTATTGCGTTACAGCAAGGCTACCGAGCAGAGAACCTGTCACCTGAGCCTGACTTGGTGGTGGTAGGCAACGCACTCTCACGCGGCAATGCCGAGGTGGAGGCGCTGCTGGATAGCGGCTTACCCTATGCATCAGGCGCCCAGTGGCTGGCTGAGCATGTGCTTCAGGGGCGTAAGGTGATTGCCGTCGCGGGTACTCACGGCAAGACCACAACCGCCAGCCTGCTGGCCTGGCTTTTGGAAAGCAGCGGGCTTAAGCCAGGCTTTCTGATTGGCGGTGTGCCGCGTAACTTCGGTGTTTCCGCCCGACTGGGTGAAGCTGAGGCACCTTTTGTAGTGGAAGCAGACGAATACGATACGGCGTTTTTCGACAAGCGCTCCAAGTTTGTCCATTACCGTCCGGACATTGCCCTGCTGAATAATCTTGAGTTTGATCATGCCGATATCTTCCCTGATCTGGCAGCGATTGAGCGGCAGTTTCACCATCTGGTAAGAACCGTGCCCGGTAAGGGAAAACTGCTGGTGGCCGATGGTCAGCCTGCGCTACAGCGTGTTCTGGAGCAGGGAGCCTGGACGCCGGTGGAGTATTTCGGCGCCCATGCGCAAAGTGACTGGCAGCTCGTGCTGGAGCGCGACGATGCCAGCCGTTTCCAGATCATTCATCGCACCTCCGGGGGCGATGAAGATGGCGTGGTGGACTGGTCCTTGAATGGTGACTACAACGCGCGCAATGCGCTGGGAGCCCTGGCAGCCGCTCACGCCTGTGGGGCTGATCTGGCGCGCAGCTGCGCCGCACTTTCACGCTTTGAAAGCCCCAGGCGCCGCCAGGAGGTACGTGGCGAGGTCAATGGCATTCAGGTGATTGACGATTTTGCCCATCACCCGACAGCCATAGCGGCTACGCTTGGCGGCTTGCGCGCGGCGACCCCTAGAGGGCGTCTCCTGGCGGTGATTGAGCCGCGCTCCAATACCATGCGTCTGGGGGCGTTGAAGGCGCGTTTGAATGACAGCGTTGCCGCAGCCGATCACGCCTTCTGGTATCAGCCAGCCGGCATTGACTGGTCTATTCAGGCATTGATTGAACCTCAGGGCGAACGCGCAACCCTGTGTGATCAGATGGATGAGCTGGTACAGGCGGTGGTGTCTGAAGCCGCCCCGCTGGATCGAATTGTGGTGATGTCTAACGGTGGTTTTGACGGAATTCATGAGCGCCTGCTGGACGCCTTGAAGACCCGTTGGCCCACCTGAAGCTGTCACTGTGCAGCGTCTATTTCTTGCAGGAGTGTTTTCTTGAATCAGGCAACAACGTTTAAACCGCCGATAACGGTGGCGCTGACCGGTGCGTCAGGTGCCCAGTATGGCCTGCGGCTGATTGACGTGCTGGCCGCTGCCGGGCATGAAGTCTGGGTGATGATTTCCAAGGCGGCACATATGGTGATTGCCACCGAAACAGAGATTTCATTACCGGCACAACCTCAGCGTCTGGCTGAGGCGCTGATCGAGCGCAGCGGCGCCCGGCCCGGCCAGATTCGCTGTTTCGGCCGCGAGGACTGGATGGCGCCGGTAGCCTCTGGGTCTGGCGCGCCATCGGCCATGGTGATCTGCCCTTGCTCTACGGGAACGCTTTCCTCAGTGGCCACCGGTGCGAGTAATAACCTGATTGAGCGGGCTGCAGATGTGGCCATCAAGGAACGCCGCACCTTGGTCATGGTGCCCCGGGAAACGCCGTTCTCCCCGATTCACCTTGAACATATGCTGACCCTGAGCCGCATGGGTGTAGTGATACTGCCGGCGGCACCAGGCTTTTATCATCAGCCAGCCTGTATTGACGACCTGATTGATTTTATCGTTGCGCGAATTCTTAACCAGCTGCAGATCAGTCACAACCTGATGCCGCGCTGGGGTGAGCCGTCACCCTGACCCGTGCAGGCCATTCGCTATTGATGCAAGGAAACCCACTGATGCTTTCATGGGCAACGCTGTCTGTGTTTGTACCGACTTTTCTGTTCGTCTCGCTAACGCCAGGCATGTGCATGACCCTTGCCATGGTGCTGGGGATGACCCAGGGCGTGAAGCGAACCTTGTGGATGATGGCGGGAGAACTGCTAGGCGTTGGCCTGGTGGCCATGGCGGCCGGCGCTGGAGTGGCGGCACTGATGCTTAAGCACCCTGAGGTGTTTGCCCTGTTCAAGTGGCTAGGCGGCGCTTATCTGGGCTACCTGGGGGTAATGATGTGGCGCTCTCGTGGGCGTATGGCCATTCCTGCCGAGCTTGAGGCGGGGCCGCCGACAGGTCGCTTAGAGCTTGCGGTGCAAGGCTTTTTAACTGCGGTGGCCAATCCCAAGGGGTGGGCGTTTTTTATGGTACTACTGCCACCTTTCCTGGATAGCAGTCGCTCCCTGGTAGTGCAGCTGAGTGTCCTGATCAGTGTGATACTAAGCATTGAGCTCGCCAGTATGCTGGTTTATGCCACCGGCGGTAAAACCCTGCGCCGCGCGCTGGGCAAGAGCGGCAATGTGCGCTTGATGAACCGCATTGCGGGCACCTTGATGGTGGGAGTCGGGCTATGGTTGGCCCTTGGCTGATCTCAGGCGGCGGGCAGCCAGGCCATACGCGCTATCAGCAGTACACCAGAGGCAAGAATTAACCATTGCCAAGGCAGCCCAGCCTCTAAATGCGGACGCTGCTGCCAGCTGAGTCTTACCAAGGCACATACGATTAAACCCAAGAGGGCGCCGCCGACCAGATCTGTCAGCCAATGAACGCCCAGCACCAGATGTGAAAGGGTCGTGGGTAACACGATGACTATCGCTGCCCAGTACATCCATACCCGCTGGGAGCGTTCAAGCCTGGCGGCGCCAAACGCCGCTGCCAGACCGATAATCACCACAGCGCTGGATGTATGGGCACTGGGGTAGGCCATTGAATCCGCCAGTTGCTCTGTGGCAAACGGCCGCTCACGTCCTATCAATGCCTTGCCAAGACTATTCAGTAAGGCAATGCCCAAGATGGCGGCCAACCAGTGACCCAGCAACGCCCAGCAATGTTTAACCAGCATCCAGATGCCCCAAGGCGCTAATAGGGCGCAAAGTCCATATAGATCGCCAACTCGTGCCAGGATGGATGATAGCGCCATCAGGGTATCATTACGCAGCCAGTCGAAAAGTCGCTGAGCAGACACATCCAGCGGGGTGGGGCCTTGTTGAATCATGACCCAGAGTGTCCAGGCAGATAGCCCGCCGACACTGAGTACCAGCAGCAACAGGGTGGCAATCGGCACATCACCGTGCTGGCTCATGGCTAACCAGGGACGCCTGAGCAGCGGGAGGCGTTTTACAGCGAGTAACGACCAGCGGTACACAACCCCCTGGCGGCCTGCCTGCAGGCGGCCCCAGGAGAAAAATACCGCAAGCAGCACAATGCTGGCTGCCAGTGTGAACAGCGCCATTTCCAGCCCAGCGGGCATCGCCAGCCGCTGTTGCCAGGTATGGCCCAGCCAGTAACCGGGTAGGGTGTAGGCGGGTGCCCAAAGTAGTGCGGAGGCGATATTTGCATACAGAAAAGTAACCGGTGACATACGCATCATGCCTGCCACCAGCGGAATAATGGGTCTGACAGGGCCGATGAAGCGGCCAATAAAAACCGAATAAGCACCATAGCGGGCAAAAAAAACCTGGCCACGCACCACCCAGTCAGGGTGTTGCGACAGCGGCCAGCGCTTGAGTACACGGCCATTTTCCCAGTAGCCGAGCCTGAAACTGATCAGGTCGCCGCTGATGGCACCGATAAAAGCCGCCGCCAACATCCAGGAAACGGCGATTTCCTGGTGGCCTGCCAGCGAACTTGCTGCTGTGATCAGTACGACGCCGGGTACCAAGAGCCCAACCAGAGCCAGGGATTCCAACAGTGCAATAATACCGATGACTAGCATCAGTATCATAGGTGATGGGTTTAACTGCTGTAGAAAATCCATGTCTGGATAGTTCCTCGACCATTGCGGTGGAGGATGATAACGCTAACATCCGTAGAAAAGGAAAATAACTGAGCCTGACTTACGTAGTTGTTTCAGGTAGCGAATTGGCAAGGGCATGGCTGCGTTCTTCCAGGCGCTGTATAAACAGGTGAAAAAACTCCTGGCGCCTGGGCAGGTAGGCAACAATATCCGCAACCAGCTGTCCTGTTTCAACCAATACGCAGCGTGAAAGACTGCGTTTTAAACGTTCACGCACTAACAAGGCACCGCTTTCTGAGGTATCAGGCAACACCAGCCAGAACGTCGCCTGGCTGGCACGTCCCAGCAGGTCATGGTCGCGACAGCTTTCATTGACCTCTTCACACAGGGTTTCCAGCAAAGCAAGCTGCGCTTTGCGTCCAAACTGCTCTCCAGCCATATCAAATTGCGGCAGATGTATCACCAATACTGCCAGGCGATTACCAAGGACGCTGGATCTTTGATATTCATTGCGCAGACGGTTTTTCAGGGCATCACTCTGGTAGGCGTTACATTCACTGTCGTTAGGGTCTGTGGCATACAGCAAAGCCTGACGGCGCAGGTGCTCCCAGCGGGGTAATGCAAGTAACAGCAACAGCGTGATGATACTCTCCCAGTTTTTTTGGTCGCCCGGTTGCGCCAGTAACCACCACCAGGCTGGCAGCAGGAGTATATTCAGTCCCAGCGCCGGAATAAGTGGCAAGAAAATCATCGATGCCGCAATGGGAAGCCCGAACCATAAGGGAGAAGTGTTGCTGGAAGGTTCCAGCGCCGCCTGGCTGACAATCAGATAAAGGCAGCCCAGCAATACAAGGCGAGGTACATAAGAGTTGACCCCTTGCCCGATATGCATCAGGAGAGCTGATAGCGCCAACAATGTAGAAAAAGCCGATATGAAAAAAAAGTCATAATGACCTACTGCATACAGCCATATGGTGTAAGCAGTCAGCAAGAGCAGGCTGGTAACATAGGCAATCGTCATCAAGCGACGAGAGATATTGGGGTCAATCACAAGGACTCCAGCGGGGATAGAGCTCGCTTATCCTTGAGGAGGGTATCCAGATTAAGCTCTGTAATGTCTACATTCGAGACTTCAATACAATGACAAACACTTGATTCAGGAGTTGCCTGAATCAAGTGTTGGCGTCTTTCAAGGCCTTCACTGGCGCTACGTGATAGTATCAAGGTTGCTAGCATCCTGCTGTTGAGTCGGTAGGTGTTCTCAAAATGATAGGTTAATTGACAAAGCTGATGAGCAGTAGGCCAAAGCTGGTGGCGCCTGACTTTAAATACGATCAGTTCAGCATGAATGCCTTCGCGCATGCAACGGGTATGCTCGCGAGGTAAGTCCCGTGCTAATTGCTCTTTAGCCCAGATGTTCATCCCGGGTATCAATCGGGCACGCCGGCGAATGGTGCTGTTAATAGTATTCAATTGACGGGCATGGGCGACTGATAGAACACACATCATCACCAGCGCGGCAAACATCAGCCATTGGTCAGGGGCAGGGAGGTAGGGCGACAGCATAAAAAGACTGATGATGGCAAGTAAGGCGTTCAGCATGACTACCCAGTTGCTTTGTGGCAGCATAAAAATTGCAATCCATGCCCATATCAGCATGCCATTGTTTTCTGGCATTGTCGCCAGTAAGGCTGCTATTAATATACCTGGAATCAACTGCCAGGGAACCTTTGTGGTTCGTCTATGGCTGAAGTCAAGTAATAGAGCGGTAAAAAACAGCCAGCCTACGGCCAGCCAGATGACCACCAGTGAATCAAGGGTGGACGCTGGCATGAGTAGCGCTAATCCGACAGCCGCTGCCAGCAGGTTAGCGCGTAACATGTTTACTTTGTATTTGTTTTGCATGGTGCCTTAGTATTCATGCATTTGATGTTGATTCACTCTATCAAAAATAAGCTTAAAACGTCATGTCTAAGTTTTATTTGGACAGAGTACTCCTGATATTATGGTTTGTCATTGTTTCTAATAAATATACTTAGGGCGTACTTTTGAAACGTAATATGCGTCGTATCGTGCTGGTGCAGGAAAGTACATGCAATTCCAGCTCTAAACGGCGTTTGAGCAGAGAATTTAAAATGGCCAATACTGGAGACACCATGAACGATAGCACCCTCAGCCCGGAAAGAATGTCAGCCGTTGGCGAGGATATCACCGCTTATATGCAGGCAGTGGGCGCCGCTGCGCGTGATGCCGCCCGTATCACGCGTCGTGCTGATACGCAGCAGAAAAACAGCGCCTTGCTGGCAATGGCTCAGCACCTGGAAAGTGGCCGTAGCCGTGTGCTGGAAGCCAACGCAGACGATCTGCGCCGCGGCCAGGAAAACGGCCTGGATGCTGCCTTGCTTGACCGCCTGGCGCTTAACAATGCGCGTGTGGATGCCATGATCGAAGGTCTGCGTCAGGTGGCTGCCTTGCCTGACCCCGTCGGTGAAATTGATGGCCTACGCGCGCGGCCCAGCGGTATACAGGTGGGCAAGATGCGTGTTCCCTTGGGTGTGATCGGGATCATTTATGAGTCGCGCCCCAATGTCACCCTGGAAGCGGCCAGTCTATGCCTTAAATCAGGTAATGCCTGTATCTTACGCGGCGGTTCGGAAGCCAGTGCGTCTAACGCTGCATTGAATGAATGTATTCAGGCAGGTTTACGCGATGCAGGGTTACCCGCTGGCAGCGTTCAGGTGGTGGCTACCACTGATCGCGCGGCGGTTGGCGAGATGATCAGTATGCCTGAGTTTGTCGATGTGATTATTCCACGGGGTGGCAAGTCGTTGATTGAACGCATCTCTCGGGAAGCGCGAGTGCCGGTGATCAAGCATCTGGACGGCATCTGTCATGTTTACATTGATGCCAGTGCCGACCTTGAAAAGGCGCTGGCAATCGCTGTTAACGCCAAAACCCATCGCTATGGCACCTGCAACACCATGGAAACCCTGTTGCTGGATGCACCGATTGCGGACGCCTTGCTGCCGCATCTGGCCAGCGCCTATGGCGAACACCAGGTGGAGTTACGCGGCTGTGCGCGAACCTGCGGTATCTTGCCTGACGCTGTCGCAGCAAGCGAAGAGGACTGGTCAACCGAATACTTGGCTCCGGTGCTGGCTATCAAGGTTGTGGACGGAATTGACGAGGCGATCAGTCACATCGAGCGCTTTGGCTCTCATCACACGGATGCCATCGTGACGGAAAATTACCACCTTGCGCGCCACTTTATGGCCAGTGTGGATTCAAGCTCGGTGATCGTTAATGCCTCCACCCGTTTTGCTGATGGCTTTGAGTATGGCCTGGGAGCCGAAATCGGCATTTCCACCGACAAGCTTCACGTGCGTGGGCCAGTAGGGCTGGAAGGCCTGACTACCCAGAAATATGTGGTGCTCGGCGATGGCCAGGTACGCCAATGAGTGAGGCACCGCTGCGGGTGGGGATGTTTGGCGGCACCTTCGACCCCGTACATCTGGGGCATTTACGTAGCGCCGTTGAGATTTCCGAATGTTTGCAGCTCGACAGGCTGCATATGATTCCGGCACCCCAGCCACCCTTGCGCGGCCAGCCGCAGGTATCGGCGCAGGACAGGCTGGCGCTTCTGGAAGCTGGCGTAAAAGACACGCCTGGCCTGATAGCCGATGGCCGCGAGTTGCGCAGGCAAGGCCCTTCGTACTCGACCTTGACGCTGGCGGAGCTGCGCGAGGAATACGGGGATACGGCGCGCCTTGTCATGGTGCTGGGCCAGGATGCGTTCTTGCGCCTGGCGGATTGGCACCAGCCAGAGCAACTTTTTGCGCTTGCCCATGTGGTAGTGATTGCTCGTCCGGGATATCAGCCCAACCGTTCGGCAGCGCTTAAGGAACTGATTGGCCTGCGTGAAGTCGATAGTGTGGCGTCAATGATGGAAAAGCCCAAAGGCAGGCTTCTGGCTTTGGCGCTGCCGACGCAGATGGGTATTTCTGCCACGGAGATTCGCCAGCGCCTTGTCGACCATCGCAGCGTTCGTTATTTACTGCCTGAAGCCGTTGAAGAGCAGATTCATGCCCGGCAACTGTATACGTTTTAATTTGTGTGACGGGTTTCAATAAGCGCTGGCAGTCACACGAATAGCCGTTACAATGGCCGGCTGAAAGGTATTTATTGAAATTTTATGCTCACTACTATCGCAACCAAAGGGGTTGGCAATTAGACGTCATGCAAATTGAAACACTGAAAACACTCGCCGTCGATGCACTTGATGAACTCAAAGCCCGTGATATTACCCACCTGGATGTAGCGAAGCTGACCGATGTAACGGATCTGATGATTATCGCCAGCGGTACGTCTACCCGCCATGTTTCCGCGCTGGCGCAGAATCTGGTGGAAAAAGCCAAGGAGCAGGGGCTGCAGCCGCGCGGTGTTGAAGGCGGAGCCAACGCTGATTGGGTGCTTGTCGATCTGGGTGATGTTGTTGTTCATGTCATGTTGCCGGAAGCCCGCGCCTTATACGACCTGGAACGCCTGTGGGCCGATTTGCCAGCTGACAGTGCACTGGCCCACGATATGCTGCGCGAACGTATGGACGGGCAGGTAACAGATTCATGAAACTACGCATGCTGGCGGTAGGCAACAAGATGCCAGCCTGGGTAGAAGAAGGTGTTGAAACCTATCGCAAACGCCTGCCTCGCGATTTCAGCCTGGAAATTGAAGAAATAGCGCTGGGCCAGCGTGGTAAGAATGCCGATGTGACCAAGGCGCGATTGCAGGAAGCAGAACGTATCAAAGCCAGACTTAAAGGCGATGAATACTTGGTGGCACTGGAAGTCAAGGGCAAGGCCTGGTCAACGCCACAGCTGGCCAGCGAGGCCGATCAGTGGCGAATGCAGGGTAAGGAGGTAGTACTGTTGGTAGGAGGGCCTGATGGGCTGGACCCTGCATTATCGGCACGGGCAAATGTTGCCTGGTCACTTTCACCACTTACACTGCCTCATCCGCTGGTTCGCATTATGCTCACCGAGCAGCTTTATCGTGCTTGGACGCTACTTGTCGGGCACCCTTATCATCGTTAGACATACCGTCATTAAATAAACGGACAGTGGTGCTGAAGGGGTAGCGTTTGACTCAGACGCCATCGCTGGTTGCTACTGTTGGTCAAGTGAGAAACTGGTCGCCTAATGCCGCAGCGCCCCGAGACATTGAAAAACAGTGAGACTGAGCTACAGATTTTCCGGGTACGCGCCTTCCTCGCTATCTTGGTTGTCATTGTGCTGACGGGTCTCTTGATGGGGCGTCTGGGCTATCTTCAGGTTGTTCAGCATGACCTCTACAGCACCCGTTCGGAAAATAACCGGGTGCGCGTTGAGCCACTGCCGCCCACCCGTGGGCTGATATTTGACCGCAATGGTGAAATGCTGGCTGAAAACCGACCTACCTATAACCTCACCCTTGTACGTGAACGCGTCGATGACCTTGATGAAACCCTGGGTTTTCTGATTGAGCTGTTGGCGCTACCGGATGAAGAGGTGGAGGCGTTCAAGCAACGCTCGCGCCAGCGCCAACGGCCTTACCAACCAGCCCTATTGATGAGTGATCTGACCGAGTCTCAAATTGCCAGGCTTTCGGTGAATCGACATCGCTTGCCGGGGGTCGAGGTTGAGGCCCAGCTGTTGCGCTATTATCCCGATGCCGAAATCATGGCTCATGCGCTGGGTTACGTAGGGCGGATCAATGCTGACGAACTTAAATCCCTTGACCCTGGCAGTTATGCAGGCACGCACTTTATCGGCAAGACCGGGGTGGAACGGTTTTACGAAACTGAACTGCATGGTGAAGCTGGCTTGCGTAAGGTGGAAACCAATGCCCGCGGGCGCGTATTGCGTGAACTGGGCAAGAACGATCCTGTCCCTGGAAAAAACCTGACGCTGACAATCGATAAAGAGCTACAGGTGTTGGCCTATAAACTGCTAGATGGTCGAAGAGGTTCTATCGTCGCCATTGAACCAGCCAGTGGCGATATTCTGGCGATGGTGTCTGTACCTGGGTTTGATAGTAATCAATTTGTCACCGGCATCAGCGTCGAGAACTACCGTGGTCTTCAGCAGGATCTGGATTTGCCGCTATTTAACCGCGCCATTCGCGGACATTATCCGCCCGGTTCGACGATCAAGCCTTTTCTGGCCCTGGCCGGGCTGCGTGAAGAGGTTCGTACTCCCGGTACCACCATCAACGATCCTGGCTATTACCAATTACCCAATGACTCTCGACGCTATCGCAACTGGCTTCGTTGGGGGCATGGGCGAGTTGACCTTGAGCGCTCGATTGCGGTCTCTAATAACACTTATTATTACTCGCTTGCTCATGACCTAGGTATTGACCGCCTACATGAACAGATGAGTGCCTTTGGGTTCGGTCAGCGCGTTGCCCATGATGTGCAAGGTGAAAGTGATGCCCTGATGCCTTCCCGTGAGTGGAAGCAGGCACGCTACAACCAGCCCTGGTACCCAGGGGAAACCCTTTCGGTCGGTATAGGACAAGGCTATTGGCAGATCACGCCGCTACAGCTGGCTGCTGCTACGGCAACCCTGGCCAATCGTGGTAAATGGGTCAAGCCGCACCTGGCCCGCATGATCGGTGATACACCTCTGCCTGAAGTGCTACCTGAGACGCCTGCTGATATCGAGCTTAGCAGTGACAGCTGGTGGGACGATGTATTTCAAGGTATGGAAAAAGTGCTGACGGGGCGTGAAGGTACGGCGCGTCGTACGGGCGTAGGGCTTGACTATCGAATGGGCGGTAAATCCGGTACGGCTCAGGTGTTCTCGCTTGGCCAGGATCAGCGTTATGACGCCGAAGAACTGGAAGAGCGCTTGCGCGACCACGCCCTGTTCATGGCCTTTGCGCCCTTGGAAAATCCTCAGATTGCGGTGTCAGTGATTGTTGAAAACGCTGGCGGTGGCAGCACCCATGCCGCGCATCTTGCCCGTGCCATGACTGATGCCTGGTTACTGGAGGATGAGACACCTGACGTTGAAGAGGTGCGCGAGATTCTGGAGCAGGATGACGCCAACCTTGATGGATAAAGGATACTAACGCATGCCCTGGCAACAGCTGACACGTCCTTTGCGACGCTACCCCGTCAGGCCACCTGACAGCGGGATCGCGCGGCGTAAAAGTTTCTGGGAAAAAATCCATATTGATCCGGTTCTGGTCGGGCTACTGCTGGTGCTGATGGTCTCGGGTCTGGTGGTGCTGTATAGCGCCTCCGGTCAGCGCATTGACGTCGTTTACGCTCAGGGTATCCGCTTTATTGTGGCGCTGGTCGGGATGCTGGTGATTGCCCAGTTTTCACCGACGACCTTTTTACGCTGGGCGCCCGCGGCGTATCTGGTTGGGGCGGCGATGCTGCTGGCCGTGGAGTTTTTCGGTGATATGGGGATGGGCGCGCAGCGTTGGCTGGTGATTCCCGGAGTAATACGCTTTCAACCGTCAGAAATGATGAAGCTGGCTGTTCCACTGATGGTGGCTGCCTATCTGAATCGCTGCCAGTTGCCTCCGCGTCTGCGCGATATTGTGGTCTGCGCTATCATCATCGGTATTCCGGTGGTGTTGATTGCAACACAGCCGGATCTGGGTACCTCCTTGCTGGTGGCCAGTGCCGCTGTGATTGTGGTTCTGCTGGCGGGGCTTTCCTGGCGCCTGATTGCTTTTGCCGCTGCCTTGTTGGCCTCGGCACTGCCGTTTTTGTGGATGAGTCTGCATAATTATCAGCGCCAGCGAGTGCTGACCTTCCTGAACCCGGATTCTGATCCTTTGGGGTCCGGTTGGAATATCATCCAGTCGACCACTGCGATTGGCAGTGGTGGGGTATGGGGGAAAGGCTGGCTACAGGGAACCCAGTCACAGCTGGAGTTTTTGCCTGAGCGTCATACTGACTTCATCATTGCCGTGCTGGGGGAAGAGTTTGGTCTGGTAGGTATGTTGCTGACCCTGATGTTGTACTTTCTGATTGTCTCCCGTGGCCTATGGCTGGCGGGAGCTTCCCAGGATACTTTCGGGCGTCTGGTGGCAGGCAGTATCATTCTGACCTTTTTTATTTATGTCTTTGTTAATGTTGGTATGGTCAGCGGAATCCTGCCTGTGGTGGGAGTGCCTTTGCCGCTGGTCAGTTATGGCGGCACATCCAGCGTTACCCTGCTGGCGGGTTTTGGTATTCTGATGTCCATTCATGCGCATCGCAGGCTTCTGCCGCGTTAATGCATACAACGATAGTTTGTTAAGGAGTCGCATTGATGACAAGGGCCAAGGGAGGCTTTCGGCACGCCTGTGTACTGATACTGCTAATGGGGGGGGGCGTATCCAGCGTAGCAGCCAGTACGCCTGAGGTGGTGAGTTTTCATCCTGACCATCACCCTGAGACGGCTGAGCTGGTATCGGAGTTGATGGCACAGGGCCTGTCGCAAGAGTGGTTATACGATGTTTTAGCGCGGACGTTTTACCGTCAGGAAGTGCTGGATGCCATGGAAGGTGCTGCCGAGCGTCGGCTGGTATGGCATGAATACCGCAATATTTTCCTGAAAGATGAGCGTATTGAGCAGGGCGCTGATTTTATGCGCCTGCACTTGCCAACCCTGGAGCGCGCTACTGAGCAATACGGGGTGCCTGCGGAAATCATTACCGCCATTATTGGTGTGGAAACCTACTATGGGCGCTTTAAAGGCAAGCACCCGGTACTTGATTCTCTCGCCACCCTGGGGTTTCACCATCCTACTCGTGGACGTTTCTTCCGCGGCGAATTGGCCGCCATGCTGAAAATTGCCTATGAACAAGGTGTTGACCCGGCCGAGCTGAGAGGCTCCTATGCCGGGGCGATGGGGTATCCTCAATTTATACCTACCAGTTATCAGGCCTATGCGGTGGATTTCGACCAGGACGGTATCCGTGATCTGTGGAATAACCCGACAGATGCCATCGGCAGTGTTGCCAACTACTTTGCTGAGCATAAATGGCAAGCCGGAGAGCCGATCTATCAGCAGGCCGAAGGGCCGCCAAGCCCGCCTGAAACGCTTGAGTTCAACCAGTCCATTACGCCCACCCTGACCTTGAACGAGGTAATGGAGGCGGGTATAACCCCCCAAGGGCAAGGGGCTGAAAATTTTATGTCCGACCCTGAACGGCGGGTGGTTCCGCTGTATCTGGATATAAGTGAGGACGTGCAGGATTATCGGTTGGGTGGCTTTAACTTCTACGTAATTATGCGTTACAACCATAGTCATCTTTATGCAATGGCGGTTACCGAGCTAGCACAAGCCATTGCGGAAAAGGCGGCAGTGGAAGATATCAGTACTCTGGAGGAGACAAGAAGTGACACTATGGCGAGTGAAAAGGATATCCAATGAGTAAGCAAGCCCCCACTCTTGGTTGTAAGGCGAATCTTCCAGCCTGGCTGGTGCCTGGGGCTATGACGTTTGCCTTGATGATGGCAGGTTGTGCCAGTAAGACGCCACCAGCAGATCCCGCTCCTGCTGAGCCACCTGAACTGACGGGCGGCGAGCGTTATGCCATCAGCGCTGATGCCTATCCGCTTGATCCGCCAGATGTGTCTCAGGTGCCGAATGCTGAACCGAGAGTAGAACCGCTTTCCCGCGCTGGCAATCGTCCAAGTTATGAAGTGTGGGGCAAGGTTTATCAGGTACTACCGAATGCCAGAGGCTATGTGCAGGAAGGCACGGCTTCCTGGTACGGCGAAAAATTTCATGGCTATGCCACGTCCAACGGTGAAATCTACGACATGTACAAGATGTCGGCAGCTCACCGCTCGCTACCTTTACCCACCTTTGCCAGGGTGACCAGTCTTGATAGCGGTAATTCTGTGATTGTCCGTATCAACGACAGGGGGCCTTTTCATAGCGAGCGTGAAATTGATCTCTCCTATGCCGCGGCCTATCAACTTGGCTTTACCGAGGCAGGGACAGGGCGGGTAAGAGTCGAGGCAATTGACCCACAGGGTTGGGCAGGTGTTTCATCAGTCAGCAAGATTAAGGCACCAGTAATTGATACAGCAAGTACTCGTGATAATTCATCTGGATATCTGCAAGTAGCCGCTCTGAGCGACCGGGACAGTGCTGTACTGATGAAACGCCAACTGGAAAATCGCCTTGGCCAGAACGTCAGAATAGCCGGCGACGGTGGCGTCTATCGCGTTCAGGTTGGCCCAGTGGGCCATCAGCGGGAAGAGTTGGCACTGCGAGAGACGCTGCGTCAAGCGGGTTACCCGCAAGTATTTATTGTAAAGTAAGTCATAAAATACACAGTACCCTTGTATGCCTCTAGCGAGGCCAATGATTTTAATGAGATACCTTTAGTTATGAAGCTAATTTCAACGCTGTTCAAAAAGATGCCACTGCAGGATCTGTTACGTCTTGGCGACAGGTTTTCAATCTCTCTGCGCCTTAGGCAGGCAAGCCTTGTGATTGGCGCAGGTGTGATGACCACTATGCTGGCGGTCACTGCCAATGCTCAGGCGGTTCCTCAGCCCCAGACAATTATTCCTTCACCGCCCCAGCTTGCCGCCAAGTCCTGGATTCTTATGGACGCCAACAGCGGTCACGTGCTGGCAGAGAACAAGCCTGATGAGCAGCTTCCACCCGCCAGCCTGACTAAGCTGATGACGGCCTATCTGGTTGAGCGTGAACTGGACCGTGGTACCATAAAGCCCAACGATATGGTCAATATCAGTGAAAAGGCCTGGCGTACCGGTGGCTCCAAGATGTTTATTGAAGTCGGTACCCAGGTGTCGGTAGATGACCTGTTGCACGGTATCATCATTGTCTCGGGTAACGATGCCAGTGTGGCCATGGCAGAGCATCTGGCCGGGGGAGAAGTGCCTTTTGCGGATCTGATGAACCAGCATGCCACTCGCCTGGGAATGCATAACACCAATTTTGAAAATCCGACTGGGCTTCCGGGCGAAAATCATTATTCAAGTGCAAGGGATATGGCGTTGCTCGCCCAGTACATTATCAATGACTATCCTGAGCACTATGCGATTTATTCTCAGCGAGCCTTTTCATTTGGCGGGATTGATCAGCCTAACCGTAACCGTCTGCTGTGGCGCGACCCGACAGTGGATGGCCTGAAAACCGGCTGGACTTCTGAGGCAGGTTATGGGCTGGTAGCGTCAGCAGAGCGTGATGGCATGCGTCTGGTGTCGGTTGTTATGGGGACTAATTCCGAGGAAGCTCGCGCCCAGGAAACCCAGAAACTACTCAGCTATGGGTACCGGTTTTACGAAACATTACCTGTTTATGAGCAGGATGAAGTACTGGCTTCACCACGTATTTGGGGGGGCGCCAGTAATGAAGTCAGTGCGGGTGTTGGCGATGAAGTGTATGTCACCCTGCCACGCAATCGTAACGAGGAGCTGCGTGCTCGGCTTAACTTGAACCGTGACCTTATGGCCCCCATCTCGGAGGGAGATCAGGTTGGCCAGCTGGAAATTGTACTTGGTGATGATGTAGTGGGTGCACGTACCCTGGTTGCTCTGGAAGATATTGAAGAAGGTGGACTGTTCAAGCGCCTTCTTGATCAGGTGCGGCGTTTCTTCAGCGGTCTGATCAGCGGCTTCATGGACTAGCCGCCGGCAATTGAGTTTTTCTCACCAGAGGATTTCCTCTGGTAAGCTAAACGACCTGGAGTTTCCAGGTCGTTTTTTGTTGATAAATCCTTTGGATGATGCGATGAAATCAAGTGGTAAAAAAACGTTTCGGGATATGCGTCAACCGATAGCCAATGACCCATCGGCGGCGAAAATCACCTTTCCTTGTGACTATCCTATCAAGGTGGTGGGCGATGCGGCCGACGACTTTGCCGCAGCTGTTTGTCAGGTGGTGGTAATGCACTCGCCAGAATTTGATGCCAATACGGTGGTGGTGGTGGATAGCCGTAACGGGCGTTTTCAGTCCGTCCGACTGACCATTCAGGCCACCAGTGAAGAGCAGCTCAAACGGTTATTTGTTGACCTTAAGGCCACTGGTCGCGTGCATATGGTGCTGTGATGGATAAGGCGCCCATTGAATTACATCTGTGGGGGGTGCACCCCTATCTGCCCGTTTGGGAAGCCATGCGCTCATTGACTGACACCCGGGACGCTGAAACACCCGATCAGTTCTGGCTGGTAGAGCATGAACCCGTTTTCACCCAAGGGCGTGCTGGTAAACCTGAGCATCTTTTGATGCCGGGAGATATTCCTGTAGTGCATACCGATCGCGGTGGGCAGGTGACCTATCATGGTCCTGGGCAGGTCGTGTTGTATCCATTATTGGATGTCCGTAGAGCGGGGGTTGGCGTGAGAGAGCTGGTCAGCGCGCTCGAAAACGCTGTGATTGATGTTCTGGAAGGCTATGGGGTAGAAGCCAGCGCCAAGCCGGATGCCCCAGGTGTCTATGTCATCACCGCGACGGGCGAGGCCAAAATCGCATCGTTGGGTCTGCGCATTCGAAGGGGGGGGAGCTTTCATGGTGTAGCACTCAATATAAATGCTGATCTTTCACCGTTTGAACGTATTAACCCTTGTGGTTATGCAGGCATGCAGATGGCTAATCTGGCTGATCTGGTTGAAGGCCCAGTCAGCTGTGATTCTGTGGGCAGAGAGCTCGCAGAGGCGCTGGCAGCACGGCTTCAGCGTCGGTTAACGCCAAAGCCGTGAAAATCCAACTAGCCGACGTTGAGAGCAGGAATAAGGTTGCTATCTTCTTCTGACTGCCCGGGCACTTTGGCAGGCGATGCCAGACCAAGGTTGTTTTTCTCGAATACCCTGTCAGCGCGATAGCTGGAGCGTACCAGAGGTCCGGAAGGAACCTCCATAAAGCCTTTTTCAAGCCCAAGCTGACGCAGCTCTTCAAATTCTTCCGGTGTTACGTAGCGCTCAACCGGCAAGTGGTTCTTGGTGGGGCGCAAGTACTGACCAAGCGTCACGATATCGACGCCAATCTCGCGGAGATCGTCAAAGGTCTTGAGGATTTCTTCCTTGGTTTCGCCAAGCCCCAGCATCAGGCTGGTTTTGGTGATGATGTCAGGACGATAGCGCTTGGCATGAGCCAGAACGTCCAGCGTCTTGCGATAGCCAGCACGGGGGTCGCGAACCCTTCGCGTCAGCCGCTCAACGGTTTCGACGTTCTGGGCGAACACCTGCAAGCCAGAATCAGCCACCCGCTCAATGGCCTCGGGCTCAGCGTCGAAATCCGGCGTCAATGCTTCCACGACCACATCAGGCGTATGACGCTTGATGGCTTGTATGCAAGCTGCGTAATGTGAGGCGCCGCCATCGTCAAGGTCGTCCCGGTCCACCGAGGTAAGCACCACATAGCGTAGCCCCATCAGTTCAACCGACTTGGCCGTATTCTCAGGCTCATCATGATCAAGCCAGCCCTTGGGGTTACCCGTATCGACCGCACAGAAACGGCATGCCCGTGTGCACACAGAACCCATCAGCATGATGGTTGCCGTGCCATTGCTCCAGCATTCGCCCATGTTGGGGCAATGAGATTCAGCGCATACGGTGCTTAGGCCATGGGACTTGACGTTTTTCTTGACGGCTTCAAAGCGTCCGCCCCCCGGCATTCTGGCGCGCAACCAGGCAGGCTTACGCTCAGGTAGATTAGACGGTGTTTCTGATACTTGCCTGCTTTGCTTGATACCGTCCTTGATAACGGCCATGCCATGTTCGTTACGGAATTTTTCGCCGCTTGAAATACGCTGCGAGGGATGATTGCTCATAATAAAGCGCCTCTGCTATGGCGAGAGCGGTCAATGTCTTGCCTCGTTAACCGCTCGGGAATATGGGTCAATGTCGACAGAAGTCTATGGAGCTCAATGTAACATATTTGGCAGAAAGCGGGATATCGCTACGTCATTGTAAAGGGAGCGCTATACAGAATGATGAACAACAGCGATGAATATTGTCTTGGTCAAAGCTTGTTTCTCTGTCTGATGTCTTGTTTTTCTGGTTGGGGCAGCGTTAAAAGTGAACAATCACAACATTGGCAGCGATAAAGTAGCATTCTTCATCGACGTTGAGGGTTGTGTGAATTACACTATATTGCGTTGCAGCATAAAACGATTTAGGGCCGTGGCACTCATGCTGGCCCAAGGGAGAATCCATGAACTTTCTCGCCAACCCTTTTATGCCATCAGCGCCAACTGGCAATGATGGCGCCATCGCCGACTTTCCGTTAAATGCCGGAACCCAGGCGATGATGACTTTGTGTGACCCCTTTGGTTTTGGCCGCGCTGCGTTTGACTACTGGCGCGACAGCATAGAACGCAGCATTCTTTACTCGGATGTGATGCGCCAACGGGGTAATCAATATCTTGAGCATATGAAGCAAACCAAGCCTAGCGTGCTTGGTTTCAAAACCGAAGTTGTCATGGATGGCCGTGAGCTTGAGCATCCTACCAACTACGAATTATTGCGTGTCCTGCCGCCGGAAGGCGTCGAGATTGACGAGCTCAAACGCCCTTTTGTCGTCGTCGACCCCCGCGCAGGTCACGGCCCAGGCATTGGTGGTTTCAAGCCGGATAGCGAACTGGGTGTTGCCATGCGCGCAGGGCACCCCTGCTACTTTATCGGCTTTCTGCCTTTCCCGGAGCCAGGGCAAACGGTTGAAGACGTTGTGGAAGCGGAAATTGCCTTTCTGCGTCACGTTGGTTCACTGCATCCGGATACCTGTGAAAAGCCGATGGTCGTCGGTAACTGCCAGGCGGGCTGGCAGATCATGATGGCGGCTGCACTCGAACCCGATGTGTTCGGTCCCATTCTGATTGCCGGTGCACCGCTTTCCTACTGGGCAGGTGAACGTGGCAAGGCGCCAATGCGCTATACCGGCGGGATTACCGGTGGCAGCTGGGTAACTGCCTTGACCAGTGATATTGGTAACGGCCTGTTTGACGGTGCCTGGCTGGTACAGAATTTTGAGCGCCTCAACCCGGCCAATACCTACTGGAAAAAGCAGTATCACCTGTTTGATAACATCGACAAGGAAGCTGAACGTTATCTGGAATTTGAACGCTGGTGGGGCGGCCACGTGGTACTGGGGGGCGAAGAAATCCAGTATATTGTGGATAACCTGTTTGTCGGTAACCGCCTCTCGACCGCTCAGCTGGTAACCCGGGATGGGCGTCGCGTTGACTTACGCAATGTGCGTTCGCCGGTAGTGGTGTTCTGCTCGCGTGGTGATGATATTACGCCGCCGCCTCAGGCGCTTGGCTGGATTCGTGATCTGTATGAAGGCGAAGAAGATATCATCGCCAACGACCAGACTATTGTCTATTGCCTGCACGATACCACGGGTCATCTGGGCATCTTCGTTTCCGGCAGTGTTTCCCGTAAGGAGCACTCTGAGTTCACGGCTAACATGGATTACATTGATGTAATGCCGCCGGGGCTCTATGAAACCAAGATTACCCGCGCTTCTGAACGGTCGGACGCTGAGCTGATCGAGCGTGAATATCTACTGGAATTCGAGACGCGCAACTTTGATGAGCTTGATCAGGAAGTCAAGCCTATTGCCGAAGATGACCGTCGTTTCGCGACCGTTGCGCGTATATCGGAAATTAATCTGGGCATTTACCGTCTAGCGGTTCAACCCTGGATTCAAGCGGTCAATACACCTGAAATGGCACGCTGGATACGGCGCATGCATCCGATCCGTTTGGGCTACCGATTAATGTCAGACCGTAACCCTCTGACGGTTCCCTTGCCGGTTATGGCAGACGCAGTGCGCGCTAACCGTCATCAGGTAGGCCACGATAATCTGTTTAAATCCTTGGAAGGCATTGTTTCCGAGCAGATAGTGTCCAATCTGAATGCTGTGCGTGATCTGCGTGATAGCTCATTGGAGCGGATTTTCCTTGACGTTTATGGCCAGCCTCTTCTGCAGGCAGCCGTTGGTCTCTATGGCGATGCCCATGTCCATCGTCGTCGCCCAGGCGCTGAACCTGAACACCGTCGCTTTATTCAACAGCGTCGTGAAGAGTTGCGTGAGCGGATTGCTCATGGTGGCGAACATGAAGCGGTGATGCGTGCGGTTATTTATGTGTTGGGCGGTTCGCCGGCTACCGATGAGCGTAACTTCAAGCGTCTGCGGGCGTCACGTGCCGAGCTTGAGCCGGGTAGTTCACTGGATGAGTTCAAGAAACTGGTACGTGAGCAGTTCTTCATTCTAAAACTGGATCGTGAGGAAGCCCTAGCTACCTTACCGCAGCTACTGGCCGGTCAGAGCAACGCCCAGATTGATGCGCATATTGACCATCTGGATCATGTGCTGGCAGCCAGCGGTGATCTGTCGGAACACTCAGCAGAACGTTTTGAGCAGGTCAAGGCATTGTTTGATCAGGCGCGCCCTGAAACACTGGTCGAAGTCCCTGTTGAATCAGCACCAGTTAAGCCAGCTCCTGATGCTGAAGTAAAGGCAGAGCAAGCCCCCGCTGCACCTGCTGTTGATGCTAAAAGTGCTGCCACTTCTGAGCCAAAAGCATCGGAAGCGGCTGTAAAAACACCTGCCAAAAAAGCGCCGGCGGCTAATAAAACCACCAACCGGGGGCAATCACGTAAGCGCTGATCAAGCGTCTGCCCCAACGCCCCAGCTGAATGGCTGGGGCGTTTTTGTGTACATCAAATTTTTCGAAGGTTGCCGTTTTGCGTCTGGCAGTCTAGTGTCTAGCTGAAGTTGTCAGGCAAGCATACGCTGGTTTAACGTTGTTCAAAGCTGGCGCTTCTGCATGGCCTGGGGTAGGGTAAGCGCATTTTTTCAGGCGTGCAGCGGTCAATCAGTTAGCGCACGTTTTTGCATTCATCCGCCGCCTCACATCAGCCGGCACGTTATTTAAGTGGAGCACTATGGGCAAGTCACTGGTCATCGTCGAGTCGCCGGCCAAGGCGAAGACGATCAATAAGTATCTCGGCAACGATTTTATCGTGAAGTCGAGCGTGGGTCATATTCGTGACCTGCCGACCAGCGGCTCGGGCAAGACGGCCTCCGACCCAAAGGAGCGTGCCCGTCAGGCGGCGCTAACGCGCAAAATGTCGCCTGAAGAAAAGGCCGTTTACAAAAAGCGTAAAGCCCACGATCAGCTGATTCGACGCATGGGTATAGACCCTGACAATGGCTGGCAGGCCCATTACGAAATCTTGCCTGGTAAGGAAAAAGTGGTTGCCGAGCTGAAAAAGCTGGCTGAAAAAGCCGATGCAGTATACCTGGCCACGGATTTGGACCGTGAGGGGGAGGCGATAGCCTGGCATCTGCGCGAAACCATCGGTGGTGATAACGAGCGCTATAAACGTGTGGTGTTTAACGAGATTACCAAGAATGCTATTCAGGATGCGTTCAAGGCTCCAGGTGCGCTTAATATCCCCAGAGTAGAGGCGCAGCAAGCCCGGCGCTTTCTGGATCGAGTGGTGGGCTTTATGCTGTCGCCGCTGCTGTGGGCCAAGATTGCACGAGGGTTGTCGGCAGGACGGGTGCAGTCTGTAGCGGTTCGTCTCATCGTTGAGCGCGAGCGCGAGATCCGCGCTTTTGTACCGGAAGAGTTCTGGGACGTGCATGCGGATCTGGTTTCGCCAGAAGGTGAGTCCATACGTTTTGAGCTGGCGCGTTACAACGGCAAAGCCTTTCGGCCTTCCAGCGAAGCGGAAACCATGGAGCAGATTGCTGCGTTGCGCCAAGCGCAGCTGGCGATCACTTCGCGGGAAGACAAGCCGACCCGTTCAAAGCCTAATGCCCCCTTTATTACTTCCACGTTGCAGCAAGCGGCCAGTAGCCGTCTTGGCTTCTCGGTCAAGAAAACCATGACCATGGCTCAGCGTCTCTATGAGGCAGGCTATATCACCTATATGCGTACTGATTCGACCAATCTTTCCAAGGATGCCGTTGAAAGTGCCCGTGCTTATATTGGTGATACCTTTGGCACGCAGTATCTGCCGGATGAGCCGATTCGCTATTCCAGCAAGGAGAGCGCTCAGGAAGCCCACGAGGCTATTCGTCCTTCCAGCGTAGAGCGTAAGGCCACGGAGCTGGCCAGCATGGAAAGAGACGCTGAGCGCCTGTATGAACTGATCTGGCGACAATTTTTGGCCTGCCAGATGACACCTGCTGAATACCTTTCCACCACCCTGAGCGTCCACTCTGATGGCTATGAGCTTCGCGCCAAGGGGCGGGTGCTCAAGTTTGATGGTTACACCCGGGTGATGAAGCCGGGGGGTAAAAACGAAGATCAGCAGCTGCCAGATCTTGCAGAAGGCACCCGGATGCAGCTGGAAAAGCTCGACCCCCAGCAGCATTTCACTAAACCAACGGCGCGCTATTCTGAAGCTGCATTGGTGAAAGAACTTGAAAAACAGGGGATTGGTCGGCCTTCTACTTATGCGTCGATTATTTCAACGATTCAGGATCGTGGTTATGTAAAGCTCGAAAACCGGCGCTTTTATGCCGAAAAGCTTGGCGATATCGTGACTGAGCGGTTGAAAGAGTCATTCCCTGACCTGATGGACTTTTCATTCACTGCCCGCATGGAAGACAGCCTGGACGAGGTGGCTGAAGGTGAGCGCAACTGGCGGGCTTTGCTGGATGCCTTCTATCACGAGTTTCGTGATGAACTGGCAAAAGCTGAAAGCGAAGACGGCATGCGTCCCAATCAGCCAGTACCAACGGATATTGACTGTCCTAGCTGCGGGCGCAAGATGCAGATTCGTACTGCGTCGACCGGGGTTTTTCTGGGTTGCAGCGGTTATAACCTGCCCCCCAAAGAGCGCTGCAAGACCACCATTGATCTGATCCCGGGTGAAGAAGCGGTGGCTGCTGATGCCGGAGAGGAAGCTGAAGCTGATGCACTGCGTGCCAAGCGTCGTTGCCCCAAGTGTGGCACGGCTATGGATAATTACCTGATTGATGAAACCCGCAAGCTGCACATCTGCGGTAACAGCCCTGATTGTGATGGCTACGAAGTGGAAACAGGCAAGTTCAAAATAAAAGGGTATGACGGGCCGGTTATTGAATGTGATAAGTGTGGTAGTGAGATGCAGCTCAAGTCAGGTCGGTTTGGTAAATATTTTGGCTGCACCAACAGTGAATGCAAGAATACCCGCAAGTTGCTGAAAAGCGGCGAAGTGGCGCCACCGAAAATGGATCCGATTGAAATGCCGGAACTGACCTGTCAGAAGGTTGAAGACCATTACGTGCTGCGCGATGGTGCCAGCGGCCTGTTCCTGGCGGCCAGCAAGTTTCCGAAAAATCGCGAAACCCGTCCACCGCTGGTCAAGGAGCTGAAAGCCCATGCAGATGAGCTACCTGAGAAATATCACTTTATTCTCAAGGCGCCGACTGAAGACCCGGATGGACGCCCTGCCCAGATTCGCTTCTCGCGCAAGAACAAGGAGCAATATGTGATGACCGATGAAGACGGTAAGGCCACAGGCTGGAAAGCAACTTTCGCTAACGGTCAATGGCAGGTTGAGGACAAGCGTAAATGACCCCGAAATCGCGCACCAATCAGCTTTTCTATCATGCCCAGCTGATGGCAGATATGCCTGCAGGCGATGACGAACATGTAACGGCACGCAAGATGGCCATGGAAGAAAGCGCCCTGGCGCTGCTGGAACTGGCTCTTGAGTCGATGCTCAAGGAGCTGACTGAGCATGCCCGCCTGGACACTCATCGCTGGCAGGTACTGCTGGCAGCCGATGGCCCCGATGTGGCTGAGCTTCAAAGGCTAAGAGATATCGCCGCTGACGCTGAGTCATGGCTGGGTTGGCTGTTGTTTCAGCTTGAACGTTTGCATAGCGACCAGGGGGCTGCCCGTCGGCCGGTCGCCAACCCAGGTATGATAGCGCTTGGCAGTGAAACCGAGTTTGCTGATCAGCTGCTGCAATGCATACAGTCGGCCAAAGCCGAAGTGGCAGAACTGCGCGAAACCAGTCAGGAGTGGTAGCAGTTGAGGGTAGGTTCCCAGGCGCGATGGCTGGCCGCTCACTATCCACTAAAAAAGCATGCCGCCAGCGGGCAAACCTTATTAACTTGCTATTTGTATAGAATACATAAACCATTGATCATGAGCGGATGAGGAGACAATGATGCGCTATCACCAGGTAAAGGATCTGGTTGTCTGGGCTGCTGACTTTCATCAACGTATGGCTCAACAGTTTGAAGAGGCAGCGCGTAAATCCGAGTCAGAGCGCTCCAGTATGGTACTGGACTATCTTGCCGGGCGTGAAAGACGTATGGCTAAAGGTCTTGAAAGCGTATTCGACGATGGATCTGATCATACTGATGTGCTGGAAACCTGGTTCGATGACCCTACGGATTTTCCACAGCCCCCTGTGCTTGTCCAGATGGCTGAACATGCCGTAGCTCTTGATGATATTGATGCGGCCATGAAAACTGCCTTGAACGCAAACGATACGCTGAAAGCAATGTATGAGTACCGTGCTGAAAAAGCCGTGATTGATCCAGAGCAGGCTTTCTTTGTATCTCTGGCCGAAGGGCATGAGAGTGAAGCGCGCCAGATTGTCACCCATCTTGAGGAATTTTCTGACCTTTAAGCTCGCTTGTAGCGTTTAGGCCAGCATTTTGAGACATTACCAATGCCCGTCGATCGCCGTCAGTTCCTTGCTTATGCGCTATGCTTGCCCGCCTCCTTTTCCATGGCGTATGTGCCGGCTGAAGGGGAGCCGGACCTGATTGCAACACTCATTTCACGCGCCCATGTGCCGCGTTTTACTGATGAAGTCTGGGTGTTGATTGATGATCAGGAAGCCACCCTGAGCGTTTATCGGGGCAACCGGCGGCTAGAACATTATGCGCCGGTATCTTTGGGACGCTCCGGGGCCAAAACCCAACGACTCAAAGGAAGTAACGTAACTCCCAAGGGAGAGTTTCGTATCAATCGGTTTAATTACGAAAGCCAATGGCATATTTTTGTGGGTATCGATTACCCCACACCCGCACATGCACGAATGGCTCTGAAAACGGGTGTGTATACTCAGCAGGACTACGATGGGTATTTCGATTATTACCGTCGGTACGGCTCCCCACCTCAGGATACCGTGCTGGGAGGTGCTATCGGCGTGCATGGTTTGGGAGGGGCAGACCCGGAGATACACCAGCAGTTTCACTGGACCCAGGGTTGTGTGGCATTAACCAACGCCCAGATCGAGCGTTTTAGCCAGTTAATCGACATTGGCACCCGAGTTGTAATTCGCTAGGCAGAATCTGTTAGTATGGATTCTTTTTTTTTAGAGATGCGACTATAGACAAATGTTGCGGACTATAATACAACAGCTTCTGTCGATTGTGCCGAAACGCATATGTCGCTGAAATAAACCTGTATCGCAGGTAGGTAACGTTCATTAGCAGTTGCTGTAGCGTTATCTTGCCTTTAACGTAGCACCAAGGAAGACTCAAGGAGAACTATATGACTCTGAAGACTACTCTCAAGCTGTCTGTCGCTGCCGCTTCTCTGGCCGTTCTGGCAGGTTGTGCTTCTACCAGCGCGCTGGAAGAAGTTCGCATGACTGCTGAATCCGCCCAGGCAGACGCTGCAGAAGCACGCAGCATGGCTTCTCAGGCAATGAACACTGCTAACCAGGCGCAGCGTGACGCGCAGGCGGCTATGCAGATGTCTGAGCAGAACCGTGAAGAAATGAACCGCATGTTCCAGCGCTCCATGCAGAAGTAAGATAGTTTGAGGACCCGTCTGAAACCAGTTTCAGACGTCTATCCTACGACTAGCGTCACCTGGCCGTAATGAAACTTCTTTTGGATGTTTCAGGCCCATCAGGATACTGTTATCCAACCGGCTACAATCGGTCAGTGTGAATAAAAAACCCTGCTTCGGCAGGGTTTTTTTGTCTTCAGATACTAGGTGAACGCCTGTAAGCGCTACCAAATTCGATCTTGTCAATCAGTTCGTTATCCCATTTCTCGGGTTCCGGCGTGGCAGGTACTTGTGGGCCATGCACGGCTACCATCTGTGCGTTGGGTTCCTCCATCACTTTCTTGATCTGGGCATAATCGACGCTGATGTTATCGGGCGCTTTTTCTGCCACACGCTCAAGCGCATCAAGCAATGGTTCGAAGTTACCCATATTTTCCTCAAGCTGTGGGAAGGATTGCACGAAGAGGGTGCCGTCCTCGGCCCAGCCGGCCTTGAACGGAATATCGACCAGATTCACCTTGGTCCCGCTTGGCAGGCGCTCATACATTGATTTTATGTCTTCCGGGTACATGCGTATGCATCCGCGGCTGACCCGCATGCCTACACCGTCAGGGCGGTTGGTGCCATGAATCAGGTAGCTTGGAATGTCCAACAGAATGGCATGCTCACCCAGAGGGTTCTGTGGCCCCGGCGGGACGATTTCGGGGGGTGGGTCGCCGCGTTCGGCAGCTTCCCTGCGCATGGAGGCCGGCGGTGCCCAGGCGGGGTTTTCCACCTTGATAGTGGTACGGGTGATGCCCACCGGGGTTGCAAACTCGTCGCGGCCGACACTGACAGGATAGGTTTCGACAATCTCCGGGTTATCGGCCGGATAATAATAGAGGCGCAGCTCCGACAGGTTGATCACAACCCCCTCGCGGGGCACGGGTGGAAGAATGTAGCGGGCAGGGATGACCACTTCGGTGCCTTCTCCCGGCACCCACAAGCTGACATCCGGATTAGCCATGCGGATTTCTTCATATCCGATATTATGGCGCCGGGCGATATCGATCAGCGTCTCAGCGTGATCCTCCACTGTGATGGTGTAGTGCTGGCCAATGACGTCGCCTTCTTCTGGCATAACGAACTGGCCGCGAGGAAGCTCATGGGGTCGAGTGCTTTGCGCCGTTGCCGCCTGCTCGGAAATGCCTGACGTTGGCGTTGCTTCCTTGGCCGGTTGGGCAAGGCCCGGAGTCGCAAGCAGAGCAGTGGCTACCAGCACCACGGCAGGCAGGCTGTAGCGAATCTGCCTGGCTGACCGCAGGAGTGAGTGAGTGGTCATGCATTTTCCCTCTAGGTATTAGATTGCGTCTGTGCAATCGGTAATGATGCGTTCAGGCGTCAACAGTTAATGATCATTACATTTCAGGACAGGCTACTTTTTCTCTTTTGAGGCAATTTGCCCCAGACGTCAAGCGGCGGCTACTTTTTGATTCAGCCGGTCAAGCAGCGCTTCCAATTGCTTGAAACGAGCATCAACGGAGTCCATTGGCAGTTCAAAGCGTAAGGTGTCCGAACCTTCAAGGCGAAACTGCTGGGGTGATCGCTGGATAAGGTCGACCAATGTCATGGGGTCCACCGGTGTTTCGCCTTCGAAAGTGATCTTGCCGCGTGTTTCACCGGCCTCCAGCCGTTTGATACCTAGTTGATCAGCCCTCTGGCGTAACTGGGTCTGGCGAATCAGGTTTTTCAAGGGGGCAGGCAATAAGCCAAAACGGTCTATCAGTTCGACCTGCAATTCCTTGAGCTGCTCGCGGTTTTGGGTATTGGCGATGCGTTTATACATCACCAGCCGCTGCTGGACATCATGAATATAGTCGGCGGGTATCAGGGCCGGAAGGTTCAGGCTGATTTCCACACCGGTGTTGAACGGTGCGTTAATGTTGGGTGTCTTGCCTGAACGGATGGCCTTGACGGCACGGTCGAGCATTTCCATATAAAGCGTGTAACCAATCGTTTCCATCTGCCCGCTCTGCTCATCACCCAGCAGTTCACCGGCGCCGCGAATCTCCATATCGTGGCTGGCAAGGGTAAAGCCTGCGCCTAGGTCGTCAGAAGCGCTAATTGCTTCCAGGCGTTTCACCGCGTCCCGCGTCATGGCCTTGGGGGGCGGTGTCATCAGGTAGGCGTAAGCCTGATGGTGGCTGCGGCCTACCCGGCCACGCAACTGGTGCAGCTGGGCAAGCCCGAACTTGTCTGCCCTTTCGATGATAATAGTATTGGCATTAGGCACATCGATGCCGGTTTCAATAATGGTCGAGCAGACCAGTACATTGAAGCGGCGGTGGTAAAAGTCTGACATGACGCGCTCAAGGCTGCGTTCAGGCAGTTGGCCGTGAGCCACGGCAACTCGTGCATCAGGCACCAGCTGGCGAATCTTTTCTGCGGCGATTTCAATCGTCTTGACTTCGTTATGCAGGAAGTAGACTTGCCCCCCGCGAAGGATTTCGCGAAGCAGGGCTTCCTTTATTGTGCCGTCTTCATGGCGCTGAACAAAGGTCTTGACGGACAGGCGTCGGGCGGGGGGTGTGGCAATGATCGAGAGGTCTCGAATACCGCTCATGGCCATGTTCAGGGTACGAGGGATCGGCGTGGCGGTCAGAGTCAGAATATCGACCTCGGCGCGCAGGGTCTTGAGCTTTTCTTTCTGGGCAACGCCAAAACGGTGTTCCTCGTCGATAATCAGCAAGCCCATCCTGGGCAGTTCCACGCTCTTGGAGAGCAGTTTGTGGGTGCCAATCACGATATCGGTCTGCCCGTTGCGGATACGCTCCAGGGTGTCGTTCATGGTCTTGCCCTGGGTGAAGCGTGATACCAGACTGATGTTCACCGCCGTATCGGCAAAACGGTCGCGGAAGTTTTCGTAGTGCTGGCGAGCCAGCAGAGTAGTCGGCACCAGCACTACTACCTGGCGATTGGACTGGGCCGCCAGGAAGGCGGCGCGCATGGCGACTTCGGTTTTGCCAAACCCTACATCCCCACAGACGACTCTATCCATGGGCTGGGAGGAGGTCATGTCGTTGATGACCGCTTCAATGGCGGCCTGCTGGTCCGGCGTTTCCTCAAAGGGGAAGCTGGCCGCAAAACGTTGATATTCATCATCCGGCGCGGCATAAACCACGCCTTCCTGGGCTTCGCGGCGGGCGTAGATATCCAGCAGCTCGGCGGCGGTGTCGCGGATTTTTTCAGCGGCTTTCTTGCGCGCCTTTTCCCACTGATCCGAGCCAAGTTTATGCAGCGGCGCCAGTTCATCCGCGCTGCCGCTGTAGCGCGAAATCAGGTGCAGGCTGTCTACTGGTACATAAAGCTTGGCGCCATTGGCATACTCCAGGGCAAGGAACTCACTGGCCTGGCCGCCTGCTTCAAGGGTTTCAAGCCCCAGGTAGCGCCCAACGCCATGGGCCTGGTGGACGACTGGCGCGCCTTCTTTCAGTTCGGAAAGATGGCGGACGGCAAACTCATTGTCATCGGTAACTTTTTCACGCCGGCGGCTCTGGCGTACCACCTCACCAAACAGCTCTGATTCGGTGATGACGGCCAGGTCAGGGCTTTCAAGCCACAAACCCTGCGCCACCAGACCCTCGCTAATCGCATAAGGCAACTGGCTGTCAAGAAAGTCAGCAAAGCGGCTGACATAAGGTAGCTTGAGTGCCAACGGGGCGAGAAGGTCTTCAAGCGCTTCCCGGCGGCCACGGGATTCAACAACAAAAAGGACGCGTGTGTGGTTATGCGTGGTCAGGAAGTGCTCAAGCGCTGCCAGCGGCGTCTTGCTGCGGGCATTGATGGTAACCTCCGGTAGGGTACGGGCTTGCGGTACCTGAGCATGCCGGTTGTCCTGATCCCTGGTTAACTCAACCCGTGGGCGCTGGTTGATAGCGGCAAAAATATCGTTACTGGCAATAAAAGCGCGATGGGGCGGCAGCAAGGGGCGCGTCGGGTCGACGCCGAGATTAGCGTAACGCGCCTCGATGGAAGCCCAGTGCTGCTCGGCGGCTTCGCGAATGCCGGGCAGCAGGGCAACCTGAGTAGCGTCGCTCAGGTGTTCAAACAGGGAAGCCGTCTGCTCAAAAAATAGCGGTAGGTATTGCTCAAGCCCAGGTGATGGAATCGCTTTCAGAGCGTCGTTATACAAAGGGCATTGACGCGGATCAACGTCGAAAAGGGTTTCAAAATTCTCACGAAAGCAGGCAATGGCACTGCGGCTGAGCGAATACTCGTGGGCAGGCAGAAGCTCAATATCGTTGATCTTTTCAGTCGTGCGCTGGGAGCCCGGATCAAACAGGCGCAGGGTTTCGATCTCATCGTCAAACAGGTCAATACGAATGGGGGCATCGACGCCCATGGGGTAGAGGTCAATCAAGGCGCCACGCAGGGCGTACTCGCCTGGCTCATAGACGGTTTCCACGGCGCGGTAACCGGCTCGGGAAAGCGCCTCACGGAACGCTTCGCGATCCAGTCTGTCTCCCGCCTTGAGGGACATCACACGCCCGGCGATATATTCCACCGGTGGCAGGCGCTGCATCAGGGTGTTGATGGGAACCAGCACGATGCCGTGGAGGCCATCCTGCAGCTGGCGCAAGGTGCGCAGGCGCGCGGAGACAATATCCTGGTGGGGAGAAAAACTGTCATAAGGCAGCGTTTCCCAATCAGGAAAGGGCAGCACCGGTGTTTCGGTGTAAAAACTCAGCGCCTGTTCCAGGGTTTGCGCATCCGCCGTGCTGGGTGTAATTACCAGCAAGGGCGCTTTGCGGGCCAGACGGGCCAGCCCCAGTGCGACCGCGCTGCCTGGTGGGTTTTCCCAGTAAAGCGTTTCACGCGCCCCTCTAGGCGCAGGCGGTTCCAGCAGAGAGAAAGTCGGCATAATGGAAATATCGGCTGCACAAAAAATGAAAACCCCGATGATACACGACCATGGCGACTGACGGCTTGAGCTTAAGCGTTTTTGTAGTCAAAAACGCGTTTGTGTAATCTCCTTACACGTAGTGCGACTATCCAGTGATTGCAGCTCTTATTCCAGGTCGGGATAATAGTTATGTTCGTACCCTACTATTTCACTATGAAGAGGTTGCCCGTGAGTCAGCAAACGCTCGATAACATATTCCAGGAATGGCAAAGCAATGAAGCGCTCGCCGAGCAGATGATCCCCCTCGTCGGCCGTCTCTATCGCCAGAATAACGTTGTCGCTACCATGTTCGGGCGTTCGCTGATCAAGCGCTCTGTCATCCGCATCCTGAAAGACCACCGTTTTGTGCGCAAGATCGAAGGTACTGAGCTGTCCGTTCAGGATACCTTTCCGATTGTCAAAGCCATGTGCGACCTTAACCTTGGGCCTGCCCATGTTGATATTGGCAAGCTTGGGGTAATGCTGAAAAAGCAGGGCGGTGGCGACGTTGAAGCCTTCCTGCGTAAAGAACTGCACGAGATTGTCGATGGCTACCAGCCCGGCGCCAGCATTGGCGAGCCTAAAGATGTTGTTCTGTATGGTTTTGGCCGAATTGGCCGCCTGCTGGCGCGCATCCTGGTCGAGAAAGCCGGTGGCGGTAACCTGCTGCGTTTGCGTGCTATCGTCGTACGCGGTCGTGGTGACGTCGCCAAGGACCTGGAAAAGCGCGCGAGCCTGCTGCGTCGTGATTCCGTCCATGGCCCGTTCGAAGGTACTATCAGCATTGATGTGGAGGCGCGTACGCTGACGGTCAACGGTAACGTCGTACAGGTCATCTACGCCGACTCGCCGGACGAAATTGATTACACCCATTACGCTATCGATAATGCCGTGGTCGTCGACAATACCGGTATTTGGCGTGATGAAGCCGGTCTTGGCCAGCATCTGGCCTGCAAGGGCGTTTCCAAAGCCCTGTTGACGGCGCCGGGCAAAGGTTCGATCAAGAATATCGTTTATGGTATCAATCATGATGCTGTTACTGAAGACGACAAGATTCTTTCCGCAGCATCCTGTACCACCAATGCTATTGTGCCCGTTCTCAAGGCATTGAATGACCAGTACGGTGTGGTCACCGGCCATGTGGAAACCGTGCATGCCTACACCAACGACCAGAATCTTATCGACAACTACCATAAAGGTGACCGCCGTGGCCGCAGTGCGGCGCTGAACATGGTATTGACTGAAACCGGTGCGGCCAAGGCCGTGGCCAAGGCGCTGCCTGAGCTTGAAGGCAAGCTGACGGGTAATGCCATCCGCGTGCCGACGCCCAATGTATCCATGGCGATTCTCAACCTCACCCTGGAGAAGGGCACTGACGCCGAAGCATTGAATGACTACCTGCGCGACGTTTCCATCAACTCCTCCTACCAGAAGCAGATTGATTTTGTTGATTCGCCCGAGGTGGTGTCTTCAGATTTTGTGGGTAATCGCCATGCTGGTATCGTGGATGCCAAGGCGACCATTGCCAACGACAACCATGCTGTTGTCTATGTGTGGTACGACAATGAATTTGGTTACAGCTGCCAGGTGGTACGTATTCTGCAGCAGATGTCCAACGTCACCTTTCTGAAGCTGCCGCATGCCTGATTTCACGGCATGAGCAGGTCATTACAACGCCACCTTCGGGTGGCGTTGTTGTTTCTGCAGGATTTAAAAGGTTATGCCCTTTGGGTCTATGGCACTTTTGGCATATAGCACTTTTGGCGAGCGTCAGGGATGTGGTCATTGGACGCGGATATCTTTATAATGAGTTAGATCTTTGGGGTGGTTTGAGCTTGCTTCAAGTTTCAAGCCGGACTGGTAACAATCTGAGAAACTAATAAGAATTCGAATCCATTCGAACCCCTTATCTTCGTTTATCCGATCCATCAACTGGGCGAGACTATGATCGAAGTCAAGAAAGGCCTGGATCTCCCCATCACGGGAGCGCCCGAGCAACGCATTGAAGATGCCAAGCCCGCGCGTCACGTGGCAATCCTGGGCACTGACTATGTCGGTATGAAGCCGACCATGGAAGTCAAGGAAGGGGATAAGGTCAAACTGGGCCAATTGCTCTTCACCGACAAGAAAATTGCCGGCGTACGCTTTACGTCACCGGCAGGCGGTGAAGTCGTTGCCATTAATCGTGGCGAGAAGCGTCGCTTACTTTCCGTGGTTATCAAGGTCGATGAGACTGAAGAAGCAGTGTCATTTGCTTCCCATGATCGCGCAAACCTTGAAAGCCTTGAACGACAGGGCGTTGTTGACCAACTGGTTGAGTCGGGGATGTGGACGGCGTTACGCACGCGTCCGTTTTCCCGCACGCCGGAAATCGACAGTGCGCCTGCCGATATCTTTGTCACTGCCATTGATACCCATCCCTTAAGCCCTGATCCTGCCCTGATTATTAATGAGCAGTCTCAGGCGTTTGAAGATGGCCTGAAGGTGCTGGCACGGCTGACTGAAGGCAAGGTGTACCTGTGTAGCGGTCCGGAAAGCAGCATTCCAGGCGGTGATATCAATGGCGTTCAGGCAGAGACGTTCTCAGGCCCGCATCCTGCAGGTCTGGTGGGTACGCACATCCATCACCTGTCGCCGGTCGCACTACACAGAAAAGTCTGGCATATCGGTTATCAGGATGTGATTGCCTTTGGAAAGCTGTTCACTGAAGGCAAGATTGATACACGGCGTGTTATTGCCATTGGCGGGCCGCGCGCCGAAAATCCGCGTCTTGTGCGTACCCGTATCGGCGTCAGTACGGATGAACTTCTGCAGGGTGAAGTGATCCAACCTGATGATACACGAGTGATCTCCGGCTCTGTTTTCTCTGGTATGACCGCAGAGGGAAACGTGAATTTCCTGGGGCGCTTCCATCAGCAGATCAGTCTGTTGGAAGAAGGAAACAAGCGTACTTTCATGGGTTGGTTATCCCCAGGTGCTAACAAGCACTCAGTACTAGGGATCTATATTTCAAAAATCAAGGGGCTCAGCAACTACGCGCCAACGACATCCACCAATGGTTCGGAAAGAGCTATGGTGCCGGTCGGTGCCTATGAGAAGATCATGCCGTTAGACGTCATGCCAACTCAGCTGTTGCGTTCACTGATCGTGGGTGACATTGAAGTTGCCATGCAACTGGGGTGTCTGGAGCTGGATGAAGAGGATTTGGCGCTATGTACCTATGTTTGCCCTGGCAAATATGAGTACGGCCCCATCCTGCGTGATAATCTCACCATGATCGAGAAAGAGGCCTGATGATGGGTATTAGACAAACACTCGACAACCTCGAACCCAACTTCCACAAAGGCGGTAAGTACGAAAAATTTTACCCCCTTTATGAAGCGGTCGATACAATTTTCTATTCGCCACCCAGCGTGGCTAAAACCACTGCCCATGTGCGTGACGGTATAGACCTCAAGCGCATCATGATCACGGTATGGATGTGTACTTTCCCTGCCATGTTCTTTGGTATGTGGAACGCTGGTTGGCAGGCCAATACCGCGATTGATGCAGGTTATGCTTCCATGGCGGGCTGGCGTGAAGCCATCATGATGACCCTGGCAGGCGGGCACGACCCGAGCAGCCTGTGGGCCAACTTTGTGCTGGGTGCTACCTACTTCCTGCCGATCTATCTGGTCACCTTCGTGGTGGGTGGTTTCTGGGAAGTACTGTTTGCCATCAAGCGCGGCCATGAAGTCAACGAAGGCTTCTTCGTAACTTCAGTACTGTTTGCGCTGATTCTGCCGGCGACCATACCGCTTTGGCAGGTGGCGCTGGGTATCACCTTTGGTATTGTCATCGGTAAGGAAATCTTCGGCGGTACAGGGAAAAACTTCCTCAATCCCGCATTGACCGGCCGTGCTTTCCTGTATTTTGCCTACCCGGCACAGATTTCAGGCGATGCTGTCTGGGTCGCGGCAGATGGTTATACCGGTGCTACGGCATTGTCGATGGCTTTCCAGGACGGTATGTCTGCGCTGTCTTCCACATTCAGCTGGACAGATGCCTTTATTGGCTTTGTTCCAGGCTCAGTGGGTGAAGTATCAACGCTGGCTATCTTCATTGGCGCGGCAGTGCTGCTGTGGACGCGTATCGCCTCTTGGCGAATCATGCTGGGTGTCTTCCTCGGCATGGTGATCACCAGTACCCTGTTCAATCTGATCGGCTCAGAAAGCAACCCGATGTTTGCCATGCCCTGGTACTGGCATCTGGTGATTGGTGGTTTTGCCTTCGGTATGGTGTTCATGGCGACAGATCCGGTATCTTCTTCCATGACCAATCAGGGGCGTCTGGTATTCGGTGCGCTGATTGGTGTGATGACCGTTCTGATCCGCGTTGTCAATCCAGCCTTCCCGGAAGGCATCA
>JBNJGW010000018.1:0-38659 GCA_051748005.1 Pseudomonadota bacterium
GTCATGCTGGTGGCGTCAGATGCCAACTGGGCCATGTCAATGCAGGCCTTCAGCCGTGAAAAACCTGGCTTTGGCATCCTGCTTGGCGGTGGCCTTGCCCTGTGGCTTTTCTGGGTCATCGGTACCTGGCTGGGAATCTATTTTGGCAATGTTGTCAGCGACCCCAAACGCTTCGGGCTGGATATGGTGATGGGCTGTTTTCTGCTGACCATGGTGGTCAATGGCGAAAAGAATCTGCGTATGCTGTTTATCTGGTCAGTCGCTGCTATTGCCTCGCTTCTGGCGTATCGTTTTCTGCCTGAAAACAGCCACATTATAGTAGGCGCCCTTGCCGGCGGCCTTGCAGGACTGACATGGGGGTATCAAGCTAATGCTCGTTGAAACCACTGGCACCGGCACCCTGCTGATCATCCTGATTATGGCGGTCGTCACTCTGGCAACCCGCTGGGGTGGCGTCTATATCATGTCATTCATCCCGATTGGCTACCGGGTCAAACAGTTTATTCATGCCATGTCGGGGTCTGTTCTTGTCGCCATACTCGCCCCCATGGCCGTCAATGGCGACAACGGCGCACGTCTCGCTCTGCTGACTACGGCTGTGACGGTACTGGTGCTCAAAAAACCCTTACCCGCTATTTTTGCCGGTATCCTGGTCGCGGCTTTGTTCAGGCAACTTTAAGCGCGTGACAACCAATACCCTAAAATGGGGATAGCAAGTCATGGTTGTACTGGTGTGATTAGCGATTACACTAGGATTAATGGCTTGAATTCAGAACAGCCGATTTTTTTCCGAGAAAATTTTCGAACACTGTTCTATAATCGCGGTCTGAAGTAGCACCTGGCCACAGAATTGCGGTCGTAGGCATATGTCAGGCGGTCTCGTTGACATTAATAAACGATTAAACGGAATTAGCCATCGGAGGCTTTCATGAAACGTATTCTTCCTATTGCGGCACTCAGCCTGTTGACCCTGGCAGGTTGTGCCAACACCTCTCAATACTCGGGTGACGTCTATCGCGGCGATGACGCCAAGACAGCTCAAAGCGTAAGATACGGTGAGGTCGTGGCCATTCGCCAGGTTCAGATCCAGGCAGACAGCCGCACGGGTAACCTAATTGGCGGCGGCGGTGGTGCTGTCATCGGCGGTCTTCTGGGTAACCAGGTTGGCGGCGGCAGCGGCCAGCGTATTGCCACAGCAGTAGGTGCCATCGGCGGTGCCATTGCGGGTACTGCTGCTGAAGATGCCTCTAACCGCATCAATGCCTGGGAAATGGAAATCCGCACCGATTCAGGTGAAGATCTGATTGTTGTGCAGCGCGCTGACCGTCAGTTTGAGGCCGGCCAGCGGGTGCGCCTGATTGGCAGCGGTCGCAATCTTAGCGTGGCACCCTACTAGGTTCCAGACCTACTGCCTTAACAGCCATTGCTAAGTGGCTGAACAGCAAAAACCGGTATGGCAAGCCATACCGGTTTTTTTAATGCAGCTTTTCAATACTGCTAACGAAGGCTTCTTACTTCTTAATGAGCCGCTTTTCCGGCAGCCCAGCTGGCCAGTTTGACAACCACCAGGGCAATAATGCCGATCAGGATGCTCACCAGCAGGATATCAACCGGACGCACCAGCGTCGTGGCCCCTAACACCGCCAGCGAACCAACCCATACCAGGCGGTTTTCGCCGTGGGTCTTGAGCACCTCAGGCAACATCTTGTCCAGGCTGTCGCTGAAACCGTTTTCCCAACGCTTATTGGTGAAATAACCAATCAACACGAATGCAATCACCCAAATCAGAAAAACCGTCATTACAAGCTCCATAAGGTAGTAGGGGAAAGGGTAAAAACTGATCCCGCTAGAGTAGCCTTGCGCATGGCATCACGCAATACCGCCAACGTTTAAAAGGCAGGCGAAAATCGCCTCTACCCCCTGACAAACCCCCTTTTACCGCGTTACCATATAAGGACATGCACTCACCGAAAGGTTATTAAATGCAAATTGCGCAAAACTCGGTTGTCGCTTTCCACTATACCCTGACCAACGACGCAGGTGAGGTGCTTGACAGTTCCGAAGGCCGCGAACCGCTGACTTACCTGCACGGCGCAGGCAACATCATTCCCGGCCTGGAAAAAGAACTCGAAGGTCGTGGCGCGGGTGAAAAGCTGGTCGTCAAGGTAGCCCCTGAAGAAGGCTATGGCGAAGTTCAGGAACAGTTGATGCAGGAAGTGCCGCGTGATGCCTTCCAGGGCGTTGAAAGCGTTGAGCCAGGCATGCAGTTCCAGGCTCAGACTCAAGGCGGCCCCTTGATGGTTACCGTCAAGCAGGTTGAAGGCGATACCGTCGTCGTTGATGGCAATCACCCGCTGGCAGGTCAGCATCTTAACTTTGATGTTGAAATTGCCACCGTTCGTGAAGCCAGCGAAGAAGAAGTCGAGCACGGCCATGTACATGGAGAAGGCGGCGTAGAGCACTGATTCTACTGTTGTCGAAATATCGCTTGGCATGGTTTGCCAAGCGACCAGAAAGCGGCCCTGAGAGGCCGCTTTTTTGTTGGCGCCTTACCCCCTGGCGCGCTCCATTTGCAACATGCGCATCGCGATAAGCAATGTGATCGTCAGCAATAGCCAGGAACCTATGGCAACGCCCGGCCAACCGGCCCAGCGCCAGAAGGGTTCCAGCCAGAACCCACCCAGGCTGGCCCCCACATAATAAAACACCAGATACAGCGCGGACGCACTGCCCCGAGCGCCTTTGGCATAGCGCCCTACCCAGCCCGACGCCAGCGAATGAGCAAGAAAAAAGCCAAAGGCATTGATTGTCAGACCCAAGATAATCAGCGGCAGTGGTTCAAACAAGGTCACAGCGGTGCCGGTCATCAGAACCGCGACGCCAAGAAGGATACAGCGCGCAGGTGAAAAACGACTGGCCAACCGACCTGATAGCGCCGACCCCAGAGTGCCCCCCAGGTAGGTCAGAAAAATCAGCCCCAGGCTGGTGGCCGCCAGTTGATAAGGCGCTTCAGATAGACGGAAAGTCACATAGCTGTACTGATTGATAAAAATCAGAAAGTTGATGCCGCCCAGGGCATAGGCGGCAATCAGTACAGGTGAACGCAGGTGACCCAAGAGCCCGTGCAGTGCTGTGGGCAGATGAAAAGGCTGAGGGCGAAAAGCCTGACTGCGAGGCAGCAAACGCCAGAACACTATACCGCCCACAAGCGTCATCAGCCCTACCGTCATAAACGCCGCACTGGCACCGCCCCATTGGGCTACACTGCCACCAATGACACGCCCGCTGATCCCCCCTAGTGAATTGGCGCCAATATATAGCCCGACGGCGCTGAGTAGCGCCGGTCGGTCAAACTCATCGCCCATCCAGGCAATCGCCACGGCGGGCAGGCCACCAAGAAAAAATCCCTGCACAAAGCGCAGCAGCAAAAGTGTTTCAATATTAGGGGCAAAGGCCAGCAGCAAAGAGCACAGGCCTGCGATAAACAGGGTGTAGCCCATGATACGCTCTCGGCCAATAGCATCTGATAGCGGGCCAAATACCAGAAGCGATAGCGCCAGTGACAAGGTGGCGATCGACATCACCAGGCTGACACCCAGCGTCGAAATGCCGTAGGCTGCACGTAATTCAGGAAGTAGCGGCTGAGGAACGTATAGATTGATAAAGACAACAAACGAGCCAAGGCAAAGTGCAGCGGTTGCCCGCCACCAAGCGGCTGTTCTGGCTTCAATCATACCCTCCCCTCAAAGCTTTAACGCTGCAGTGAATCAGCCAGCCCAGCCAGATGGGTAGGTTCCAAAGTGCGCCGAGACTGCCAGTAATAACGCTGCCAATAACTGTTATCCAGGCGTGAAATCATAACCCCTTTTGAGGATGAAGCGTGCATGAAGCGGCCGCCGCCGACGTATATACCGGCATGTCTGACTGCACCCGGCGGGTTGAAAAACACCAGATCTCCGGGTTGTAGCTCACTACGATCGATCTGACGCCCCTGCTTTACCTGCTGACGGGTAGTACGCGGCAGCTGCAGGTTGAACGTATCGCGATACACATTCTGGATGAGTGCCGAACAATCGATGCCCCGCTCATTGGTTCCACCTAAGCGGTAAGGCGTACCTACCCAGCGTTGATGCTGGGCCAGCAAGGCCTGACGCACTGCAGCAGATGTATAAGAAGAGCCATAATCCTGTAACGCGGTTGAATGATCCGCAGGCGACATCATCAGATCATGGCTACCCGGCATATCCGGCAGTGACATGGCAAAGTAGTTGTCTGGCACGGCAGTGCTAGCCTGCTTGGTAGAGCTTGCACAACCAGTCACAAGCAGCATCGTACTCGCCAGGCACACACCCTGTAAGACCTTACTGCCGGCAACCGGCAAGATACTTTCCAACGGACTGGCTTCCCCGTTGGTGAAATTAATGAACGCAACCATGCCACTTTGTCCTCTCATCCAGCCATGCTTGATCACTGGCTGTAGGTCCCTGATATCGTATAAACACGACTATAAGCGAAAACACACCGTTTTGGCGAATAAAACAGCCCTTTTTATTATAAAAATCTAATGCAATGTACGATGATCGCCCGGCAAGGTATCGATATGTAGAGGCGCAAAATGGCGCGGCTTATTGCCCGGAAAATCCAGGCTCGCCCAGGGTCCGGCCAATAAGGGCGCCGCACACAGCCAGGCGGTCAGGGCCTGGCGTAATCCGGCTAGAAAACTGTCGCGCTCGGGCGTATCACCCATAAAGAATGAGAATCCGGCGTACAATCCCTCGGCGTAGGTCTGCCAACTGCTGTAATGCTGGCCTGCCAGCCCATAAGCCTGATCCAGCAGGCGGTTGAACTGAGCCAGCGTCAGCCAACCCAGCTGGCGTCCGGCAATTGCCAGGTCAACCACCTGGGCAATATCCCAGGCGGTCATGTCCAGCTGGTTGCAGCCGTCTTCGTCGTCACGTACGCGCTGCAGGCGCAGCAGGTGCTGATGTTCTTCCGGGCCACACTGGCCGGACTCCAGAATGGCAATCTCGGCATCCAGACGCTGAGGGTTCAGCGTATAGGGCGCGTAGTTGATCTGGTAATCCTGACGATCGCCGGATTCCAGCATGAAGCGGATAAATTCCTTGAATTCATCAGCGTTCTGTAGCTGATAGTGGCTGTCGACCCAGGCCAGAATCTCGTCCTTTTCACGCTCACTTTCCGGGTAGGGCTCTCCCCAGGCCGCGCTGTTCAGCGGCCCGGCAAGCGCCATGGCGGTAAAGTGGCTCAAGGCTGGCCGCACACCGGGTTCACGCCAGGCGCCAGGCTGCCAGTCAAGCCAGTTGAACAGGCTGCCGGGGTCATCAAGATGCCAGGCAATCTCATGCACCAGCGACTGGCTGTCGGTTTCCGGCAGACACTGCTCCCAGGCCAGCCAGGCCTGGAGCAGGGTGCGCGCATCGGGATAAAACCGGCACAGACTGCTTTTCAGCGCTCCGACATAATCCAGCAGTTCGGTTTGATCAAACAGCTGGCTATCCAGCGCCATATGCAGATAAAAGGCGAACTTTTCGGCCATATGAATCGTCGCTGAATGTCGACTGATCGATTTCAGCGCACCACGCTGATCCTGCCATTGCGGGTCAGGTTCACCAAACACACTGCTAAGCGGTGGCAAGATACCGTGGGCGGCATCGGCCGCCAGCTGGTTAAGGTGGTGCGCCTGAGCGGGCAACCAGTAACGCGCCAGCGCTGCTGCCCCTTCATCCGCATGCAGCCCCAGGGTGTCCTGCAGAAAATGCGCCACTTCCATGCGTCTGGCCTCAGGCAATACCAGGGCAACGCCACCCTGGCGCAACATCAGCTCAGGCTCACGCACGCCAGCCAGGGCCAGCAACCAATGGTAAGGGCTTTCGCGCCAACGCCGTATGGCCTTGCGGGAGGCATCACGCACCTCGCTGTCCAACAGGCTCTGCAGCGGCTCGGCCCAAGGGCTATGGGCAGACGTCAACAGCTCCTGCTCATTGACCGAACAGCCAACGCCGCGGCGATCCTCACCTTCAAACAGGCTCAAGCCACGCATAAAGGCATTCATAAGCTCTGCCCAATCCTTGTAGCGCTGGCTCAAGAGATCTACCGCATGGGCCGCAAAATGGTCGGCATCCTGCTGGGTAAGGTAGCCGCAACATGCACCCGCCCAGGCCAGCTCAGCCATGCGCAGCCAGTCCCAGGCAGCCCAGTCAAGCGGCTCCTGCTGGGCGATAAACGCAGATAGAAGGCGGGCATGCGGCGCTTCCTGATGCTCGTTCAGCCAGGCATCATGCTCAGCGCCATTCAGCGTTTTCAGCAAGCGTGCCTCAACGTCCCAGCGCTGGCGCTCACCCTGGGCACTCAACCACAAAAGCGCTGTCACCAGGGTATCGTGGTCGTTGACCTCCCAGGCCGTATGCAGCCACTGGGCGGCATCCGGCCAGGCGCTATGGCTACCCGGATACTCGGAGACCGGCCTGAGCAGCGCACAGACGCGCCAGCAGCGAGCCTTTGCAGCCTGCGGCCAGTGTTGAATTGCTTGACTCATCTTCCGGGACATCAGCAATCACGCCCGGGGGTTATCGCATCGACCAAGATTCACCTCGTCTTGCTTCAAAAGTGGCCTGGCACCCTACTCTTGTCAGCGCCAGCTCATAAGAGGCGCATAGTGTAACCCAGGTGGCCGCAGCCAGCCCACGCCAGGAGCAAAAACACCTCCGCCCGGCATGGCCGGGCGGAATTGACGCGCTGCGCTGGAAAGATACGTCTTCTCAGCCCGACTGCTTGACCTTGCTGATTATCCAGAGCAATACCACGGCACCGACAATCGCGGTAACCAGGGAACCAATAAAGCCACCCGCTTTCAGCCCGAGCAAACCAAACAGGAAACCGCCCAGTACGCCCCCGACAATGCCCACCCCGATGTTGCCAAGAATGCCGAAGCCGCCGCCGCGCATAATATTGCCGGCAATCCAGCCTGCCAGCCCGCCAATTATCAACCATGCAATCAAGCCCATATCAGACTCCTAGCTTTATCATTTATGTGGAATTTTACCTGTATCACTCGCATGTTCTACCATAGCATATCCCTCGACAATGTCGCCCGAGCACACAGGAGCAAAACCACAGATGATTCCCGATTCGCTTCGCCATTTGATAAAGGCTACCCAAGGCCAACAGACGGTTATCTGGCAGGAGCGTGAGCTGGTGCTCTTCAACCAGCCCTGGGGGGAGCTGGCCATTGCCCTGCAGGGGGCGCAGGTAGTGCACTTTCAACCGGCCGATGATGTTGCGCCCTGGCTATGGATGACGCCTACCCCCCAAGCACTGCCCGGTGCAGTGCGCGGCGGCATCCCCTTGTGCTGGCCGTGGTTTGGTGATGAGCGCTATGCCGATGAAAGTGATGACCGTAGCGGCCCCTTCCATGGCCTGGCCCGCCATGCGTTGTGGCACCTGGAGGCGGTTGACGAACATGAGGAAGGGATTGAAGCCCATCTTTCACCTCAGAACCGCCTGCATAGCCAGCTTAACGTGCGCGTCGTGATCCAGGCCAACGCCCAGCGCCTGCACGTCGAACTGATCAGCGAGAACTGCGGCACGGCCCCGGTCAAGATCAGCGCCGCCCTGCACAGCTATCTGGCGGTTGACCAGATTCAGCATTGCCGCCTGGAAGGGCTGGCCGGTGCACGCTATCTCGATAAGCGTCGCGGTTTTACCGAAGATGAACAGCAAGGCACCCTGGCGATTCGCGGTCCTGTCGACCGTATCTACCACAGCAACGCAGCGGTCATTCTGAGTGACGGCAGACGTCAACTGCGGATTGCCAAACACGACAGCGATTCGACCGTGGTCTGGCACCCTGGCAACGAATTACCCGGTGATACTCCGGCAGAGGCCGCCGAGCACTTTTTATGCGTGGAAGCCGCCAATACCCGGCTCGACCCGGTCTGGCTGGTGCCGGACGCCCAACACATCCTGGGTACCACTATCAGTCGTGCCTGACGTCGCTGTTCACCTGCTGTTCACTCAGACAGGCTTAACATCACCCTGACCTTTGATCACTTTTGGCCAACAAGGAACACTTATCCATGAACCCTCAGTACTGGCTTGAAGCTGCCACGCTGGTTTTCAATCTGCTCGGCATGGTGGTTTGCCTGGTCGGGCTGACCCTGGCACAGAAGATGACCCGCCGCTGGCCCGGCTATGTGATTGCCGTGATTGGTTTTCAGATTGCAACCCTGCCGATGTTCTATCAGTTGGTGCAGATGCTGCGCCAGAGTGGCGCATAGCGGCGTCTTCCAGAGGAGCCACGCCAGATGCAATCACCGTTCAACGCTGAACGCCTGAGCCGGGAACTCACCAACCTGGTGGAACGCACCCGTGACCGGCAGCTCAGGCTGGCCGTTACCGGACTTTCCCAGGCGGGAAAAACCGCTTTTCTGACGTCCCTGGTCAACCAGCTGCGCCATGCCGGGCTTGAGGCGCAACTCGACCTCTTGCCAGCGGCACGCGAGGGCCGCTTGCTCGGCGCCCAACGCTTGACCCAGCCGGATCTGGGCGTTCCACGCTTTCCTTACGATGCCGCCCTCGGAGCGCTCAACGCCAAACCGCCACGCTGGCCACAGCCGACGCGCGGTATCAGCGAGCTGCGTCTGCAGTTGCGCTATCGCCCTGCCCAGCGCGGCTGGTTAACACCGGAAGTCAACCACCTGACCCTGGATCTGTTTGACTACCCAGGTGAATGGCTGCTCGACCTACCCATGCTGGCCCATGACTTCGACAGCTGGTGCCAGGCACAGACCGAGCACAACGGCGTGCATCGTCAGGCCCTGTTCAGCGCCTGGCAAGCCGGCGTCGAGCAGCTTGACCCCACCGCTGAGGCGGATGAAGCCCAGCTCGCCGACCTGGCAGCGGCCTACGCTGATGGCCTGAAAAAGGCCAAACAGGCCGGTTTTTCTGACCTTCAGCCAGGGCGCTTCCTGCTGCCCGGGGAGCTTGACGGGGCGCCGGTACTGCAGTTCTTTCCTTTGCCGGCTACCGGGCTATCGACCGAACAGCGTCAGGCGCTGCCTGAGAACAGCGTCTATGCCACCCTGGCCAAGCGCTTTCGCTATTATCAGCAGCATGTCGTCAAACCCTTTTATCGCGACCATTTCCGCCGCTTTGACCGCCAGATTGTGCTGGTTGACGTACTCGGCGCACTGAATGCCGGCCCTGAACGCTTTGAAGACCTGTCACGGGCGCTGCAGCAGCTGATGCACAGCTTTGACTACGGCCAGCGCAGCCTGCTGACCCGGCTGTTTTCGCCGCGCATTGACCGTCTCGCCATTGCCGCCACCAAGGCAGACCATGTCACGCCGGATCAGCACGGTAATCTGGTACGCCTGCTGGAAGCGCTGCTGGCCGAGCCGCTCAAAGACCTGCGCTTTGCCGACATTCCGGTCAAGGCGCTGTCGTTGGCGGCGATCCGTGCCACCCAGGCTCGCGAGGTCAACCAGCAGGGCCAGCGCCTGGCCGCCCTTTATGGCACCACCCTGGAGGATGAAGAAGTGCTTATTTACCCCGGCGATGTGCCGGCTCGCCTGCCGGATGAGCACTTTTGGCAGCAGCAGGGCTTCGACTTTCCACATTTCCGTCCCATGGCCTCATCCGATCAGGCATTGGCCCATATCCGCATGGATGCTGCCCTTGACTGGTTACTGGGAGACAAGCTCGCATGACCGACCATCAGACTGAGAACAGTACCGATTCCAGGCCTCGCCCGCGGCGGCATTTTTCACTCGATGACACCCAGGCAGAAAGCGCGAAGCCCCAAGGCAGTGAAACCGAAGACACCTTGCGCAGCACCCAACGCTTTGATGCCCAGACCGCCCACCAGCCGCTGGAACCCACTCCGGTAGACCACAAGGCCTTGCCCGAAGAAACCCTGTCTGCACCGCGCAAACGCCGCTGGGGGCTGATATTTTCCCTGGCAGGCGTGGCCGCTTTAGGGAGTGCCGAGCTGGTAACGGGCATCCCGGTCGCCTTTGAGCAGGCCCGCTGGCTGGATGCCGCCTGGCAGCTCTTCGCACTGGGGTTGATTGGGTTTGGCGGCCTGGCACTTCTGCGTGAAGTAGCCCGCCTCAAGCGCCTGAAGCACCACGACAAGCTACGTGAAACCCTGGCGGAACTTCCCCAGCGCTCCCCCAGGCAGGCCATGCAGCAAGCCGATGCCCTGCGCCGCCAGCTGACGCTCAGTGATGACGACCCGCACTGGCAAGCCTTTCAACATGCCAGCCAGCCGCATCACAGCAGCGCAGACATCATGACCCTGCTCGACTACCATCTGCTGGCGCCCCGCGACCGGGAGGCCCAACGGCTGATTTCGCGTATGTCCGGGGAAACCGCCATCATGGTGGCCGTCAGCCCGCTAACTCTGGTGGATATGGCGTTGGTTGCCTGGCGCAGCCTGGCGATGATCAACCGCCTCTGCCGCCTTTACGGCCTGGAGCTGAGTTTTATCAGCCGCCTGAGGCTGTTTCGCAGCGTGCTTTATCAGATGGCCTTTGCCGGTGCCAGCGAACTTGCCACCGATGCCGGTATGGATATGCTGTCTCTGGATGTGGCCGGACGCATCTCCGCGCGCGCCAGCCAGGGCCTGGCCACCGGCCTGCTGAGCGCCCGGCTGGGGCTGAGAGCCCAGCGGCTGTGCCGCCCGCTGGCCTTTACCCCCGAGCAGCAACCGCGTATGACAGATCTGCGCCAGGATCTATGGCGCCAGATCCGCCGCCTTGATACCCAGCGCAGTACCCAGCCGGAGGACTAGATCTCGTTAACCAAGCTTAGGCCAGACGCTGTTCGGTCTCGGCATCAAACAGCACCGCGCGGGCCATATCCACGCGCAGCGACAGGCGATCACCCGGGGTTACCGCGCACTTGGGCCCAACCCGGGCGGTGATTTCCTGCTCACCCAGCGGCAGGCGCAGCAGAATATCGGCCCCGGTCGGCTCAACCACGCTGACCCTGGCTTCCATCAGAGTGCCTTCTGCCTGCTCGCTCAGCCGCAAATCCTCTTCACTGAAGTGTTCAGGACGCAGGCCAAGAATAATCGGTTTATCCAGCTGCCCCACCAACCCTTCAGCGTTGCGCGCAGCAGGCCATGGCAGCAGGACATCCCCTTCATCAGGAGTGGCAATACGCAGCGCATAGCCCTCGCCCGCCGCTTCCAGCGTTGCACGAATAAAGTTCATCGACGGCGAGCCCATAAAGCCTGCCACGAACATGTCCACCGGGTTGTTGTACACCTCATCCGGGCTACCCAGCTGGAGGATATGGCCATCGCGCATCACCGCAATGCAGTCGGCCAGGGTCATGGCTTCCACCTGGTCGTGGGTGACATACACAATGGTGGTGCCCAGGCGCTGATGCAGCTTTTTGATCTCGGTGCGCATGTCCACCCGCAGCTTGGCATCCAGGTTGGATAGCGGCTCGTCGAACAGGTACACCTTGGGCTCACGGGCCAGCGCCCGGCCCATGGCAACCCGCTGGCGCTGGCCGCCGGAAAGCTGGGCAGGCTTACGTTCCAGCAAAGGAGAAATCTGCAGCAATTCGGCCACGCGTTCGACCGCGGCCACCCGTTCGACCTTGGGCATCTTACGCATTTCCAGGCCAAAGCTGATGTTCTGGCGTACCGTCATGCTCGGGTAAAGCGCGTAGGACTGGAACACCATGGCAATATCGCGCTCAGCGGGCGTGCGCCAGGTCACGTCTTCGCCGTCGATATAAATGTTACCGCTGGTGACAGGCTCCAATCCGGCGATGGCGTTCATCAGCGTGGACTTACCGCAGCCGGATGGCCCCACCAGAATCAGGAACTCACCGGAATCAATTGAAATGCTGACATCTTTCAGCACCCGCTCGCTGCCAAACTCTTTGCGCACGTTGTGAATTTCTAACGCTGACATAATCAGTATCCTGTTGTTATTAAAACCTTAGCCCTTGACGGAGCCGGCGGTCAGCCCACGCACGAAGTACTTTCCGGCCAGTACATACACCACCAGGGTCGGCAGCGCGGCAATCATGGCCGCGGCCATATCGACGTTGTACTCACGCACCCCGGTGGACGTATTGACCAGATTGTTGAGCGCAACGGTAACCGGCTGGGTGTTGTGGGCCGAGAACGCCACGCCAAACAGGAAGTCATTCCATATCTGGGTGAACTGCCAGATCACCGACACCACGATAATCGGCGCGGAAACCGGTAATAGAATGCGCCAGAAAATCCGGAAGAACCCCGCTCCATCCAGTTTGGCCGCTGATACCAGCTCGTTGGGAATCCCCACATAGAAGTTGCGGAAAAACAGCGTGGTAAAGGCGATACCAAAGACCACATGCACCAGGATCAGCCCGGCACGGGAGCTTGATAGCCCTAACCAGCCAAGGGTTTGCGCCATTGGCAAAAGCACCACCTGAAACGGGATAAAGCAGCCAAACAGCATCAGCGCAAAGACCAGCTCAGAGCCTTTGAAACGCCACTTGGTCAGCGCATAGCCGTTGAGTGCCCCGACGGTGGTGGAAATCAGCACCGCTGGAATCACGATCGCAAAGGAATTCCAGAAATACCCGCCGACGCCTTCGCAGCGCATGCCGGTACAGGCTTCTCCCCAGGCTTTCGTCCAGGGTTCAAGGGTCGGGCTTTGCGGCAGCGATAGCAGTGTCCCCGCGCTGATTTCACTCAGCGGCTTGATGGAGGTCATCAACATGACAATCAGCGGTAAGGCATAAAACAGCCCCGCCACAATCAGTACCCCATAGAGCACGCCACGCAACAGCCGGGCAGCAGGCGTTTGCCGACGAATCACGTTAGCCATGTTTGCGGCTCCTTAGTTCGGAATAAAGGTAAGGAATCAGGATGGCCAGCACGCCGCCCAGCATCAGCATGGCGCTGGCAGAGCCAAGCCCGATCTGGGCGCGATTGAAGGCGTGGGTATACATGAAGGTCGCTGGCAGGTCGGTGGCGTAGCCAGGCCCGCCGCCGGTAAGCGCCACCACCAGGTCGAAGCTTTTGATCGCAATATGGGCCAGGATCATCACCGCGCTGAACACCACAGGGCGCAGGCAGGGCATCACCACACGCCAGTAGATACGCGGCAGGCTGGCGCCGTCCAGCTGGGCGGCTTTGACGATGCTGTCATCAATACCCCGCAATCCCGCCAGAAACAGCGCCATCACAAACCCCGATGCCTGCCAGACGGCGGCAATCACCAGGGTGTAAATGGCCATATCCGGGTTAACGATCCAGTCAAAACGAAACGACTCGAACCCCCAGCTTTGCACCATGGCCTGAATGCCCAGCTGTGGGTTCAGCAACCACTTCCAGACCACACCGGTGACAATAAACGACAGCGCCATGGGGTAGAGATAGATGGTGCGCAGCGCGCCCTCCTGGCGGATTTTCTGATCGAGTAAAATGGCCAGGAGGGTGCCAATAATCAGGCAGATCGCAATAAACAGCACGCCAAATACCATCAGGTTGGTGGAGGCGACCCACCAGCGATCATTGGCCATCAGCCGCGAATATTGGCCAAAGCCAACAAAATCATAGCTTGGCAACATGCGTGAACTGGTCAGCGACAGCACAAAGGTCCACAGCATAAAGCCGTAAACAAAAAACAGAGAGACCGCCACCGAAGGCGCCAGCACCAGGCGCGGTAGCCAGGCTTGCAGCCAGCCGGACGCCGTCGGCCGCGCCTGAATGCGCGTCGTGGATTTATTCATGGGGTGATTCCTCGTCAGTCAACCACTAGCGCCGCCGTTGCGGCGGCGCTGATGACATTACTGAAACAACCTGCGCAGTGGCTTAAAAAGACGCCGTTTCAGCGGCATTGACCAGCCGCTCAGCGGCTTCTTCAGCGGCCATATCGGCATCATTGAAGTAGTTGGTCACCACATCGAAGATAGCCCCCTGAACAGAGGCACGGACTGCCATACCATGCGCCATGCTGGGCACCAGGCCACCCTCGTCAGCGGTGCGCTGGAAATCCGCCAGCGACTGCTGGGCACAGCGGTCAAACTCGCTCATATCCAGATCAGGCCGGGCCGGGATGGAGCCTTTGGCCAGGTTGAAGGCTTCCTGGAAAGTCGGCTCTAGCACCAGGCGGGCCAGGGTCTGCTGGGCCTCGCGCTCGGCGTCATCAGTGACACGGAACATTGCCAGGCTATCGATATTGAACGTAAAGGCATCTTCAGTGCCGGGGGCGGCGGCGCACAGGTAGTCTTCACCGGCGGTCAGGCCAGCGGCGGTAAACTCACCCTTGGCCCAGTCACCCATCAGCTGAAAACCTGCCTCGCCTTCAATCACCATGGCAGTGGCAATATTCCAGTCACGGCCGGACATACCTTCATCCATCAGCTCACGCATTCGTTTGAAGTCTTCCAGAGCGCTGACCATCTGCTCCCCGCCCAGGGCCTCCGGGTCCAGCTCGACCAGCGCCTGCTGGTAGAACTCGGTGCCCTGGCTGCCCAGCACAACACTTTCAAACACAGTGGCGTCCTGCCATGCCTGGCCACCGTGAGCCAGCGGTATGAAACCTGCTTCACGAATGGCGTCACCGGCGGCAAACAGCTCATCCAGCGTGGTCGGCATCTCAACATCGGCCGCTGCCAGCACCTCGGGGTTGGCCCACAGCCAGTTAACTCGATGTACGTTGACCGGCACGGCCACGTACTGGCCATCATGGCGCATGATATTTGCGACCCGCTCGGGGAGCAGTTCATTCCAGCCTTCAGCCGTAGCGACTTCATCCAGATCGCCTAGCAGGCCAAGCTCGCCCCACTCCTGGATTTCAGGCCCTTTGATCTGTGCAGCAGAAGGCGGGTTGCCGGACATGGCACGGGATTTAAGCACCGTCATGGCGGTTTCACCGCCGCCACCGGCTACGGCAAAATCCTGCCAGCCGTAGCCTTCGGCTTCCATCAGGTCTTTAAGGACGTTAGCGGCACGGGCTTCACCGCCGGACGTCCACCAGTGCAACACTTCCACTTCGCTGGCCTGGGTGGTGCTGGCGGTCAGGGCGGTGCCCGCTGCCAGGGCTAATGCCAACGCGGATTTTTTGAACGTGGACGGATTAACAACGGACATATTGATCGTAGGCATGGCTTGCTCCTGCTGTTCTTATTGTGTTGATACGCGGTGGTATCCACTACTGGCCGATTGAACGACTGCTAGCAGGTTACGCTACCTGAGCGCACAACAGGAGTTACCGAGTCCTGCATAGTCTTGGGCGTTTATTAAAAGTGTTAGCGTTTTATTACAGACCTGTAATACTTGTCTGGCGTGGGAGGGTCAAGGTGGCAACAAGCCCACCCTGTGAGTGATTGGACAACACAATATCGCCGCCGTGAGCGCGGGCAATATGTCGGGCAATCCCCAGCCCCAGGCCGCTGCCACCGGTGTAGCGGCTGCGTGAAGCCTCCAGGCGGACAAAGGGTGAAAATACCCGGGAAAGCTGGTCTTGCGCGATGCCTGGCCCTGCATCATGAATGCGCAAGGTCACAACACCGCCCTGCTCTTGCAGCGTGACGCTGGCGGTGTGGCCATAAAACACCGCATTTTCAAGCAGATTGGTTAGGCAGCGCTTCAGTGCCAAAGGCTTGACGCCAAGGGGTGCTACGCTGCCCTGCACTGACACCTCGCCACCTTGCAGGCGAAGTCCGTCGGCAATTTCTCTCAACAAGGCATTGATATCCGTCAGCTGTGGTTCTTCATGCAGATCCAGCCCTTTCACCGAGGCCAATGCCCCCTTGACCAGCTCCGCCAGCTCGTCAAGCGAGGCGCAGAAAGCTTCCCGCTGAGCAGGGTCATCGAGCATTTCAGCGCGCAGCCGCAAGCGCGTAATGGGCGTTTTAAGATCATGGGAAATCGCTGAAAACAGCCGCTCGCGTTCATCCATCTGATCGCGGATACGCCGCTGCATGCGGTTGAAGGCCACCGCCGTGGCCGCCACCTCCCTGGGGCCGGTCTCTTTTAGGGGCGGGCTATCCAGGTCATCCCCCAACTGGCGGGCGGCTTTCGACAGTCGGGCCAGCGGGCGAGTGGCGCTGGTAATGCCCAGCAGTGAAAGGGCCAGCACGCTAAGCAGCACCAGCAGGCCAACCAGCAAGCGCTCGCCAGACAGCCAGCGGTAACCACTGAAAATATCCGGCACCCCCAGCAAGGTGGCCACGTAAAGCCAGGTATCAGGCGCCAGCTCCACTTGCACCACCAGAATCGGTGGCGACAGTGGCTCCATTAACAGGCTGTGCTGCCCCCAGCGCGGAGGCAACTCATAGAGCAGTACTTCGTTATTGAACACCCGCAGGTTTTCCGGGCTGGAGAATTCAACCACCACATCGTCAATCAAAAGCTCTTGGGTAAGGATGGCGCGTACGTTATCAACCACCACCTCTTTTTCTGGGCCGCTGCCAATATCGTCGACGGCAATCCGCCGTTCGTTGACGCTGACAAAAAAGCGCGTACCGCCCATACGCCGCAGCTGATCCAGAACGATATGACGATACTCCACCGGTAGCGAACGGAAAAACCGCATGGTTGAGGCAATGCTGAAAGCCATATTGCTGGAAAGCTCATCCAGCTGTTCAAGACGGCTGTCTCGCACCTGAGACGTCCACAGCGCATAGCTGGCCGCCTGCGCCGCCAGCACCCCCGCAATCATGATGATCACAAAGCGCCCTCGCAGGCTGCCGGGCAGATAGCGTGCCAGCCTGCGTTTCACCCTTCTCATTTCGCCCCTCTCATTTCGCCCTTCTCACGGTGCAAGCTCGACGCTGGCCGTCAGCACATAGCCAACGCCGCGCACGGTGCGAATCAGCTGGGAATGCTGGGCATCTTCTCCCAGGCGCTGGCGCAAGCGGCACACATGCACATCAATCGAGCGATCCAGGGCCGGCGCTTCACGGCCACGGGTCAAGGCGTAGAGATCATCCCGGGCGATCACCGTTGCCGGGCGCGCCAGAAACACCTGCAGCAGCTGAAAGTCAGCTCCTGAAAGCGCCGTGCGAGCGCCGTCCAGGCCAATCAGTTCACGGGTCATGCGGTCAAGCTGCCAATCACCAAAGCGCACCCAGCGGACCTGCTGGGTTGCCTCTGCAGCCGCCACAGGCCGGGCACGGCGCAGCACCGCCTTGATCCGCGCCAACAGCTCGCGTGGGTTAAAGGGCTTGCCGATATAGTCATCGGCGCCCAGCTCCAGCCCCAGAATGCGGTCGGTATCGTCAGCGCTGGCGGTCAGCATGATGATTGGCGTATCGCGGGTCTTGCGCAGTTCCCGACAGATGGTAAAGCCATCATCTCCTGGCATCATGACGTCAATAATCAGCAGATCAGGCATTTGCTCGACCAGCTGCTGATAAAGTGACTCCGCCCCGTCGGCGGTCAGCACCTGGTAACCATGCCGCCCGAGATAGTCAGCCAACAGTTCGCGGATTTCCAAGTCGTCATCAACGACCATCAGGGTAGCAGGCGGGGTTGTCATGGTGGCGTGTCATCCCTTGGTTGTCAGCAGGCATTATTATTGTGGGCGGGATTGTATCAAGCATTTGCGCCCGGGCTTACAGGGCAAAGCGTTTTGTCAACCACTGGGCAACCCCCGCATCGCTGTGATGGCCGATGCGCCGAGCACCGGTAACGCGCTCAAACAGCGCCGGGTGGGCATTGGCCATTACCTGGGCTTCACCGGCCAGGTTGAGCATCTCGATATCATTAAGGTTGTCGCCAAACGCCAGGCAATCCGGTGCTGTCAGGCCCAGTTTTTCCAGCAGGGCCGTTAACGCCACCCCTTTATTGACGCCACCGGCCATGATTTCCAGGGCATCGGTGGTGGAGTAGGTAATATGTAGCCCCTGGCCATGGGCTTGATGAGCCTGGGTTTCCAGTTCGGCCAGCGCTGCCGGGTCGCCCAGGTACAGCACCTTGCCCACTCCGGTAGCATCCATCTGCTCTGGCGGTACTACCTGATAGGTAAAGCCGGTGGTGGCGTGAATCGATAACAGATGCGGTGCGGGTGCATCTACATGCCAGCCACTTTCACGATACAGGCTAAGCCGCACCTCAGGTGGGCGAGGCAGCTGGATCAGCGTTTGAGCATGGTCAGGCTCAAGATAGCTGGCATTCAGCAATTGGCCTGCAGGGTCATGGGTATAGGCGCCGTTGGTGCTGATCAGATGAATGGGGATATCCAGCTGATCGCGAAACACCCGCATATCGTGGTAATGGCGCCCGGATGCCAAGGCAATATGGTGGCCCTGTTCAGCCAGCAAACGGAGCACCTTGACGGTGCTTGCGTGCAAGCGATGGTCGCTGCCTAACAGCGTCCCGTCCAGGTCAGAAACAATCAGCCGCGCGGTCATCACACCCTCCTCGTTTGAAAGCCAGTAGGCTAGCCTGCGCCTTCAGCAGCTTAACCGATTCACCGAGGCGACGCTAAAGCATTGATGTTAAGCAAACGCGCGCCTTCTGTCAGCGTGGTGATTGGCGTAGCGGGCGGGAATCCGTATAGTGACACCCCTACTCTTGCCAACTGATTGACCTCATGCTGCAAAATAATTCGGTACTTGCCCAACTCAAGCAACAGATTCGTGACACCACCCCGCGCGCGGAAGGCGTTATCAAGGCCACTGAAAAAGGCTTTGGCTTTCTGGAAACCGACGCGGGTGAGTCCTATTTCGTCCCACCGCCCGCCATGAAGCAGGTCCTGCATGGCGACCGCGTTGAAGCCGTTATCCATGAAAATGGTGACAAGAAATCTGTCGAACCGGAAAAACTGCTTGAAGCCGGGCTCGACCGTTTTATTGCCCGCGCACAAAAGCGCGAGGGGCGTTTGGCCGTGGTTCCTGATCACCCGTCCATCCGCAATGTGCTCAAGGCGCGGATCAAGAACAGCCTGGATGAAGCCAGCATTGTGGACGGCGACTGGGTGGTTGCCCGCCTGGTACGTCATCCACTGAAAGAGAACGACCGGGGCTTTTTCGCCCAGATTGACGAACTGGTGGCCAAGTCAGATGACCCGGCCGTGCCATGGCGTGTCACCCTGGCCCGCCATGCGCTGGAACAGGAATGCCCGGATGCTGGCACCGACTGGCCGCTGCTGGATGAGGGCCTGATCCGCGAAGACCTGACCGCCTGGCCGTTTTTCACCATTGACGGTGAAAAGACCCGGGATATGGATGACGCCCTGCACGTCGAATCCCTTGAAAGCGGCGGCTGGCGCCTGAGCGTGGCCATTGCCGACCCGACCGCTTACGTCGAAGAAGGCCATGCCGCTGATCTCGAAGCGCGCACGCGCGCCTTTACTGTCTACCTGCCGGGTCAGAACGTCACCATGCTGCCTGAGCAGCTGGCGGATGATCTCTGCTCGCTTTGGGAAGGTCAGGAGCGTCCTGCCCTGGCCTGCACTCTGGATATTAACGCCGACGGCAGTCTGGGCGAATATCGTTTCTTTGCGGCCAACGTCAAGTCTCACGCCAAGCTGGCCTATGACCGTGTCTCGGACTGGATTGAAGGTCAGGGCGACTGGGCACCGGCCGACAACATTGCCGAACAGCTCAAGGCGCTGCAGGCGCTGACCGAAGCGCGCACCGCCTGGCGCAACGAGCATGCCTTGGTGTTCAAGGATCGCCCGGATTACGTCTTCGACCTGGACGATGCAGGCAATGTGCTGGGAATTCGTACCGAAGAGCGCCGCATCGCCAACCGCATGATCGAGGAATCGATGATCGTGGCCAACGCCTGCTGCGCTGATTATCTGGCCAAGCATATCGGCCATGGCATCTTTAACGTCCACCGTGCCTTTGAGCCTGATAAAGCCGAGGCGGCTCAGGAGTTTCTGGCCGGGCAGGATATTGAAGTCGCTCGCGAAGCGCTGCTTGAACTGGCCCATTACAAGGACCTCAAGCGGGCACTGGAAAGCCGTGACGATGCCTGGCTTGACGCGCGCCTGCGTCGCTTCCAGGGCTTTACCAGCATGTCAGCCCAGCCTGGCCCGCACTTTGGTCTGGGTCTGAACGCCTATGCCACCTGGACATCACCGATTCGTAAATACGGCGATATGGTCAACCATCGCCTGATCAAGCGCATTCTCAAGGGTGAACAGGCCCCGGCGGAAGCCAGCCAGCAGCTCACCGAGCAGCTCACCGAGCGCCGTCGTCTGAACCGCATGGCTGAGCGCGACGTCAAGGACTGGCTGTATGTACGCTACTTGACGCCCGCCGCCGAGAACCAGGACGCCTTTGATGCCGAAGTGATGGCTATCAATCGGGGAGGCATGCGGGTGCGCCTGCTGGAAAATGGCGCCACTGCCTTTGTTCCGGCACCCTTGATGCACAGTGACCGCAGCAAGGTGGTGATTGATGACAAGGAAGGGCGCATTCAGATTGAAGGCGAGGAACGCTACAAACTGGGCGATAGCCTGCGCGTAGCGCTGACCGAAGCCCGTGAGGAAACTCGTTCACTGGTCGCCCGGCCGGTTGCCTAGCACCAGCCCCTAGACAACGGTAGGCACTCCGCAAACGGCGCTTTTTCAAGCGCCGTTTTTGATTGCGCAATAAAAAAGAGCACCCGAAGGTGCTCTTTTTGTGCTTTTACAAGCCACTGCAATGCAGCGTCTTACCAACCGGTGACTTCTTTCAGCGCATCGCCGATTTCAGCCAGAGAACGCACGGTTTTGACACCGGCGTCTTCCAGGGCAGCAAACTTCTCATCAGCGGTACCTTTACCGCCAGAGATGATGGCGCCTGCGTGGCCCATACGCTTACCGGGAGGTGCTGTTACACCGGCAATGTAGGAAACCACCGGCTTGGAAACGTTGGCCTTGACGTAGGCGGCAGCTTCTTCTTCGGCGGTACCACCGATTTCACCGATCATGACGATGGCTTCAGTCTTCGGATCGTTCTCGAACATTTCGAGAATATCAATGAAGTTGGAGCCCGGGATCGGGTCACCACCGATACCCACACAGGTAGACTGGCCGAAACCGTGATCAGTCGTCTGCTTGACGGCTTCATAGGTCAGGGTGCCTGAACGCGACACGATACCGACCTTGCCCGGCTGGTGAATGTGACCCGGCATGATGCCGATCTTGCATTCACCCGGAGTGATAACACCCGGGCAGTTTGGGCCAATCAGGCGTACGCCCAGCTCGTCACACTTCACTTTGGCTTCCAGCATATCCAGCGTGGCAATGCCTTCAGTGATACACACGATCAGCTTGATACCTGCATTAGCCGCTTCAAGGATGGAATCCTTGCAGAAAGGTGCCGGTACATAGATAACGCTGGCTTCCGCGCCGGTTTTCTCGACCGCTTCTTTCACGGTGTTGAAAACGGGCAGGCCGAGGTGCTCCTGGCCGCCTTTGCCCGGCGTAACACCGCCGACCATCTGCGTACCGTAGGCAATCGCCTGTTCGGAGTGGAACGTGCCCTGGCCACCGGTGAAACCCTGGCAGATGACCTTGGTGTTCTTATCGATCAGGATGCTCATTACTTGCCCTCCGCCGCTTTAACGACCTGCTGAGCCGCGTCGGTCAGACTGGTAGCCGCGATAATGTTGAGACCACTGGAGGCGAGCTTTTCCGCACCCAGTTCGGCGTTGTTACCTTCCAGACGTACGACCACCGGTACGTTAACACCGACTTGCTCAACGGCACCGATAATGCCTTCAGCAATCATGTCGCAACGTACGATACCGCCGAAGATGTTGACCAGCACGGCATTGACGTTGTCGTCAGACAGGATGATCTTGAACGCTTCTGCAACGCGTTCCTTGGTAGCACCACCACCTACATCGAGGAAGTTGGCCGGCTTGCCACCGTTAAGATTGACGATATCCATGGTACCCATGGCCAGGCCTGCGCCATTGACCATGCAACCGATGTTACCGTCGAGCGCTACGTAGTTCAGCTCCCACTTGGCAGCATCTGCTTCACGCTCGTCTTCCTGGGACGGGTCACGCATGGCCTGCAGGTCCGGATGACGGTAAAGCGCATTGCTGTCGAGGCCCAGTTTGGCATCGAGGCAGTGCAGATTGCCTTCATCGGTGATGACCAGCGGGTTGATTTCCAGCAGGGCAAGGTCTTTCTCATGGAACAGCTTGGAAAGCCCCAGGAAGATCTTGGTGAACTGCTTGACCTGATCACCGTTGAGACCCAGTGCAAAGGCCAGTTCACGCGCCTGGTACGGCTGTGCGCCAACCAGCGGGTCAATCTCGGCCTTGAGAATCTTCTCCGGCGTTTCTTCAGCAACGGTCTCGATCTCAACGCCGCCTTCAGTGGATGCCATAAAGACAACGCGACGGGTTGTACGGTCAACCACCGCACCCAGATAAAGCTCATCGGCGATATCCGTGCAGGTCTCAACCAGAATCTTGGCAACCGGCTGACCGTTTTCGTCTGTCTGGTAGGTCACCAGGTTCTTGCCAAGCCAATGCTCGGCAAAGGTCTTGGCTTCAGCGGGATCCTTGATCAGCTTAACGCCACCCGCCTTACCACGGCCGCCTGCGTGAACCTGAGCCTTGACGACCCACATATCACCGCCGATCTTTTTACACGCTTCTTCGGCTTCTTCTGGCGTATCCACGGCAAAGCCCTTGGACACAGGTAAACCATAATCGGCAAACAGCTGCTTGCCTTGATACTCGTGAAGATTCATCGATTCATGCCATTGGTTGCATGTGACTCGAACGATGGCAAACGTCAGTGATTACCATCCCCGTGCTTGCGGTTCCTGCCGTCCTGATAACTGGCCGGCATGGCCGAAAGCGTTGCGCCACCTTGCGGTGGCGCTTTCTTATAGGTTACAGAGCTTATTTGCGCTTCTTGCGGTTGGCCATATGAATGGCATGGCCATCGACGGCAAGCGCTGCCTCGTGCACGGCTTCCGACATCGTCGGGTGGGCATAGCAGGTCAGGGCCAGATCTTCAGCGCTGGAACCAAATTCCATGGCAATCACGCCCTGCGCAATCATTTCGCCGGCGTGCTGGCCGACGATATGCATGCCCAGAATGCGGTCTGTTTCAGCATCGGCAATAATCTTGGCGGTGCCTTCCGTTGCGTTGTTGGCCATGGCACGACCGCTGGCAGCAAACGGGAAAGCACCAACTTTGACATCGATGCCCTTGGCCTTGGCTTCCTGCTCGGTAATACCTACCCAGGCGACTTCCGGGAAGGTATAGACCACGTTCGGAATGGTGTCGTAGTTCATCTCGGCTTTATGGCCAGCGATGATATCCGCCACCATGATACCTTCTTCGGATGCCTTATGTGCCAGCATGGGGCCGCGTACACAGTCACCGACGGCATAGACACCGGGCAGGTTGGTACGGCACTGATCATCAACAAAGATAAAGCCGCGCTCATCCAGCTCAATGCTGACACCGTCAGCAATGACGCCCTTGGTATAGGGGCGACGACCCACGCAGACAATCAGCTTGTCGAAGGTAATTTCCTGCTCGCCGTTGGCGTCAGTGTATTTCACCACGACTTCATCGCCCTTGACCTCGGAACCGGTCACGCGCGCGTTCAGCTTGATATCCAGACCCTGCTTCTTGAGGATCTTCTGGGTTTCCTTGGCGATGGAGGCATCCACCATCGGCAGGAAGTCATCCATGGCTTCAAGCACGGTGACGTCTGAACCCAGGCGGTTCCAGACGCTGCCCAGCTCCAGACCAATGATACCCGCACCAATCACGCCCAGACGCTTGGGCGTTTCCTGAAACTCCAGGGCACCGGTCGAGTCGACCACCATGCCTTCAACCAGCGGCGTGGGTGGAATCTCAATCGGAACAGAACCCGCCGCTATGATGATATTGTCTGCATCGTAGGTCGTGGTCTTGCCATCGTGGCCGGTGACTTCGACCTGCTTGCCAGAAGCTACCTTGCCGGCGCCTTCGATGGAGGTAACACCATTGGCCTTGAACAGACCGGAAATACCGCCGGTCAGGTTCTTAACAATCTTGTCCTTGCGGGCCATCATCTTCTTGACGTCCATGGAGACATCAGGCGCCTGAATACCCAGATCGTCAAAGTCATGCTTGGCTTCAACGAACTTGTGTGAGGCTTCCAAAAGGGCCTTGGAAGGGATACAGCCAACGTTCAGACAGGTGCCACCGTGGACAACATTGCCTTCCTTGCCAACCCACTTTTCGACACAGGCCGTCTTGAGCCCGAGCTGTGCTGCACGAATGGCGGCCACATAACCACCGGGGCCGGCACCGATTACGATCACATCAAACTTATCAGCCATGTTGGCTCCTTTAGCTTGGTTGCCTCCGCCCTTATGGGGCTGGAGGCGGAGTGCAATTGAACGTGAATGCGTGTTCGTTTGTGGCGAGACTTACACGTCCAGCAACAAGCGTGCAGGGTCTTCCAGCAGCTCTTTGATGGTCACCAGAAACTGGACTGCATCCTTACCGTCGATCATGCGGTGATCGTAGGAAACGGCCAGATACATCATCGGGCGAATTTCCACTTTGCCGTTCACCGCCATCGGGCGATCCTGAATCTTGTGCATGCCCAGAATCGCGGTCTGCGGCGGATTGATGATCGGCGTCGACATCAGTGAACCAAAGGTGCCGCCGTTGGTGATGGTGAAGGTACCTCCGATCATATCGTCCATACCCAGCTTGCCATCCCGGCCACGCTTACCGAAATCAGCAATCTTACGCTCGACATCGGCGATTTTCATGCTGTCGGTATCACGCAGAACCGGCACAACCAGGCCACGATCGGTAGACACCGCCACACCGATATCCTGGTAACCGTGGTAGACAATGTCGGTGCCGTCAATAGAGGCATTGACGTCAGGGAAACGCTTGAGCGCTTCAGAGGCGGCCTTCACAAAGAACCCCATAAAGCCCAGCTTGATATCATGGGATTTCTGGAAGGTTTCTTTGTATTGAGCACGCAGGGCCATGATTTCGGTCATGTCCACTTCGTTGTAGGTGGTCAGCATGGCCGCGGTTTGCTGTGCCTGAACCAGACGCTTGGCGATCGTCTGGCGCAAACGGCTCATGGGTACGCGCTTCTCGGGACGCTCACCTTCTTCCACCGCGGGCGCTGCTGCCTTGGCGGGTGCTGGTGCAGGTTTAGCCGCCTTCTTGGCGGAGCCATCCTTGACGGCTTTCTGAACATCCTCTTTCAGGATGCGGCCGCCTTTACCGGTGCCGGTGATCTTGCTGACATCCAGATCGTGCTCGGCGACCATCTTACGTGCTGCCGGCGCGAGGATCTTGTCGCCGACCTTTTCATCGGTACCTTCGTCATCGCCGCCAGCGCTTGCCGGTGCGGGCGCAGCGGCCTGATCACTGCTTTCACCGCCAGCACCCTCGACAAAGATGGCCAGCACGGCTTCTGATTCTACCTGGCTGCCTTCTTCGGCCTTGATTTCGCTCAGGGCGCCGTCAGCCGGGGCAACAACTTCCAGCACGACCTTGTCGGTTTCGATTTCAGCCAGGACGTCATCGCGCTTGACCGCTTCACCGACCTGTTTGGTCCAGCTGGCAACCGTCCCTTCCTGAATAGATTCGGGGAAGGTCGGAGCCTTGACGTCATGCGTCTTGCCACCGGCCGTTTCAGTCTTGGCCGGTGCGCTTGAGGTGTCCTGCTTTTCTGCAGAACCTTTTCCCGAATCCGCAGCGCCGGATGCCTGCTTGGCGCTCCCCTCACCCAGCGTGCCCAGCACCTGTTCAGAGGCAACGGTATCACCTTCTTCAACCATTACATCGCTCAAGGTGCCGGCTTCCGGCGCCACCACTTCCAGGACGACTTTGTCGGTTTCAATTTCAACAATCAGTTCGTCACGTTCGACGCTGTCGCCCGGCTTCTTATGCCATGCTGCCACCGTACCTTCGGCAACAGACTCTGGAAAGGTTGGCGCTTTGATCTCAGTAGCCATTTCGTTTCCCTTTTAATTTCTTTGAACCCGATGGGCGCTTATTCGTTGAAAGCGTCTTCCACCAGCTGGCGTTGCTGTTCAGTGTGAACGGACATATAGCCTGCCGCGGGTGCAGCAGATGCGGGACGTCCGGCAAATTTCAACCTGCCCCCCAGGCCTTGCTTGAGCATCTCAGCAACGGCACGCATATGGTGCTGGCTGGAATACCAGGCCCCCTGGTTGAGTGGCTCTTCCTGGCACCAGACAATATCTTCAATCCCCGCATACACCTGAAGCGCTTCCAGCAGCTCTTCTTTCGGGAACGGATACAGCTGTTCCAGACGCACAATAGCCGTATCCTGGCGTTCGTTGTCACTGCGCCAGGCAGCCAGATCGTAGTAGACCTTGCCAGAACACAGGATAACGCGCTTGACCTTCTCGGCATCCAGCCCCGCCTGATCCGGCAACACCATCTGGAACTTGCCTTTCGCCAGATCTTCAAGACTGGACGTGGCTTCCTTGTGACGCAGCAGCGATTTTGGCGACATGATCACCAGCGGCTTACGCAGTGGGCGAATCACCTGACGGCGCAACAGATGGAAGATCTGTGCCGGCGTGGTCGGAACACACACCTGCATGTTGTGCTCGGCACACATCTGCAGGAAGCGTTCAAGCCGTGCCGAGGAGTGTTCCGGCCCCTGGCCTTCGTAGCCGTGAGGCAACAGCATGGTCAAGCCACACAGGCGACCCCATTTGGTCTCACCCGATGAGATAAACTGGTCAACCACCACCTGAGCACCGTTGAAGAAGTCACCAAACTGGGCTTCCCAGATCACCAGATCGTTAGGCGCTGTGGTGGCATAGCCGTATTCAAAGGCCAGCACGGCTTCTTCGGACAGATAGGAATCATGGATGGTAAATGCTGGCTGACCTTCTGCCATTTTCTGCAATGGCACATAGGTGGTGCCGTCTTTCTGGTTGTGAATCACCGCATGACGGTGCGAGAAAGTGCCCCGCCCGACATCCTGACCGGTGATACGCACCGGATGGCCCTGATCCAGCAAGGTGGCGTAGGCCAGTGTTTCAGCAAAGCCCCAGTTAAGAGCCAGACCACCGGCCTGCATCTTGCGGCGATCCTGATAGATCTTGGCCACCTGACGCTGGACATCGATGCCATCCGGGATATCGCACATCTTGGCGGCAAGCCGCTGCAGACGCTTCATATCGAAAGACGTATCTGCGTCACCGGTCCACTCGTGACCAATATAAGGCGCCCAGTCAACAAACAGCGATGTATTGGGCTCCTGCACCAGGGCATTGGCAACGTGATTACCTGCCATCAGGTCTTCACGATACTTTTCCATCATCGCCTTGGTGTCGTCCTCGGTGACCACACCCTCCTTGATCAGACGCTCGACATAGACGCTGCGCGAGGACGGATGGTCCTTGATCTTGGAATACATCATCGGCTGGGTGCCGGAAGGTTCATCCGCTTCGTTATGCCCGCGACGACGGTAGCAGACGAGGTCAATCACCACGTCTTTCTTGAACTGGTGACGGTAGTCCAGCGCCACCTGGGTAGCATGCAGGACAGCATCCGGATCATCGCCGTTAACGTGGAAAATCGGCGATTGCACCATCTTGGCAATATCGGTGCAGTATTCTGTCGAACGCGCATCCAGCGGATGGGAGGTAGTAAAGCCCACCTGGTTATTGATGACGATGTGGACAGTGCCGCCCGTCTTGTAGGCCCGGGTCTGGGACATCTGGAATGTCTCCATCACCACCCCTTGACCAGCAAAAGCGGCATCGCCATGCACGTTGATGGGCAGGACTTTTTCGCCGCTTGAATCATTGCGGCGATCCTGACGGGCGCGTACCGAACCCTCCACGACAGGCGAAACAATTTCCAGGTGTGACGGGTTAAACGACAGCGCCAGATGGACCTCGCCACCCGGCGACATCACATTGGAACTGAACCCCTGGTGATATTTGACGTCACCCGAGCCACGCTCGATCACCTTCTTGCCATCAAATTCATCAATCAGATCGGCAGGGTTCTTGCCCAGAATATTGACCAGCAGGTTAAGGCGGCCGCGGTGAGCCATGCCAATCACGACTTCCTTAGTGCCGTATCCCCCTGCTCGCTGAATCAGCTCATCCACCATGGGAATGAAGGACTCACCGCCTTCCAGGCCAAAACGTTTGGTACCCGGATACTTGGACGCCAGGTAGCTTTCCAGCCCTTCAGCGGCCGTCAGACGCTCCAGCACATGCTTGCGCGTTTCATTACTGAAAGCGGGCGCACTGCGCACCGACTCAAAGCGGCGCTGCAGCCAGCGTTTTTCCTCGGTGTCGACAATGTGCATGATCTCGCAGCCAATTGAGCGACAGTAGGTTCGCTCAAGAGCGTCCACGATGTCGCGCAGCGGGGCTTTGTCGATACCCAGAAAAAAGGAACCTGTCTGAAACTCGACGTCCAGATCAGCCTTGGAAAGCTGATGGAAGGAAAGATCAAGATCGGGGACGGGGGTGGGATTTCGCAGTCCTAGCGGGTCAATATTGGCCTTCTGATGACCCCGGAAGCGATAGGCGTTGATCAACTGCAGGACTTTAACCTGCTTTTTGTTCTCACCATTGTCGGTCGCCGCAGCAACACGACCCGGACGCGTTTCGCGGCCTAGCTGGTAGAACTGATCACGTATCGGACTTAGGGGTACATCGTGGGAGGCACTGCCCTCGGGGCGAGGAAGCGAATCAAAGTAATCGCGCCACTCGTCAGGGACAGCATTGGGATCGTCGAGGTACTGCTCATAAAGCGCTTCCACGTAGTGAACATTGCCGCCACTTACGTGCGAAGAACGCCACATCAACTCCATTATGCCTTGTTGCATCTCTCGGTCACCCTGCACTGATGGGGTGGTATCGGTGCCGCCACACCATGCGACGACAACGCTATAGCCCTGCCGGCGGGGCGGAACATTTGCCGGCGGCACCGGCGTATGGCCGGAAACCCTGTTACTGTAACTCGTATTTCAATTTCTGATCAGTCCATGCTCAAAAGCCGGTACCTTTAGCACCGGCTTTTAAACCTGGCTGGCCAGTGGTGCGACTCACCGCCGCACCAGCTGACTTGCCCTATGATAACAACTGAAGCGCCACTATTTAAGTGGCTTTGATGCGCAACTTAAGTGGCATAGGCTTTTTTATGACACTCAGGTGGCATCCGCCAACAGCATGTCGCGGATCTTGCCGATCGCACGGGTCGGGTTTAGGCCTTTCGGACAGACCGCAACACAGTTCATGATACCGCGGCAGCGGAATACGGAGAATGGATCTTCCAGTTCACTCAGACGCTGCTCCGTGGCGTTGTCCCGCGAGTCTGCCAGGAAACGGTAGGACTGCAGCAAACCCGCAGGGCCAACGAACTTGTCCGGATTCCACCAGAAGGATGGGCAGGACGTAGAACAGCAGGCACACAGGATACACTCGTACAGACCGTCCAGCTTGTCACGGTCTTCCGGTGACTGCAGACGTTCAATCGCAGGCGCCGGCTCATCGTTCTGCAGATACGGCTGGATACGCTCGTATTGCTTATAGAACAGCCCCATATCCACGACCATATCGCGGATGACCGGCAGGCCCGGTAGCGGACGCAGAGTCAGCTTGTTGCCCTTGATGACATCCGACAGCGGCGTAATACAGGCCAAGCCATTCTTGCCGTTCATGTTCATGCCATCGGAGCCGCAGACACCTTCACGGCAGCTGCGACGGAAAGCCAGGCCATTGTCCTGCTCTTTCATCATATGCAGGACGTCCAGCACCATGAGATCCCGCCCCTTGGTGTCGACCTGAAATTCCTGCATGTAAGGTGCGGAGTCCGTTTCCGGGTTATAGCGGTATATGGATACCTGTAGATTGGACATATTGACTCCCTCTTGTCAGTGCGGAGATTAGTAGGTACGAACCTTGGGTTCGAACGTATCAACGGTCTTTGGCTTAAAGTTGACGTCACGCTTCTTCAGCTCTTTGGTCGCCGGGAAGTAAAGTGAGTGCTTCAGCCAGTTGACGTCATCACGATCAGGGAAATCGTAACGCGAGTGGGCGCCACGGCTTTCCTTACGCTCCAATGCAGCAATCGCGGTTGCTTCTGCCACTTCCATCAGGTTATCAAGTTCAAGCGCTTCAACACGAGCAGTGTTGAAAGCATTCGACTTGTCCGGCAGGTAGGCGTTATCGATGCGGTTGCGCAGGTCGGCCAGCTTCTGGACCCCTTCCTGCATATTTTTCTCTTCACGGAAAACACCGAAAGAGTTCTGCATGATTTCCTGAAGTTCAGCCTTCAGCGCAGGTACGGTCTCGCCACCTTCAGACTCGTTCCAGCGGCTCATGCGCTTCATGGCAAATTCGATATCAGACTCGCTGGCATCCAGATACTCAATGCCTTCGTTCAGGGCACTTTCAATGAACATACCCGCTGCGCGGCCAAATACCACCAGATCCAACAGTGAGTTACCGCCCAGACGGTTAGCACCGTGAACCGATACGCAGGCTGCTTCGCCACAGGCGTAAAGGCCGTTGACGATCTGATCGTTGCCGCTTTCGTCCTGCATGATCGCCTGACCATGCACATTGGTCGGAATACCGCCCATCATGTAGTGGCAAGTAGGCACGACCGGAATCGGATCCTTGGCAGGGTCTACATGAGCAAAGGTCTTGGAAAGCTCCACGATACCCGGCAGACGCTTACCCAATACATCTTCACCTAGGTGATCAAGCTTCAAGAAGACGTGATCACCTTTCTCGCCACAGCCACGGCCTTCGATGATTTCCATGACCATGGAACGGGCAACCACGTCACGACCGGCAAGATCCTTGGCGTTTGGAGCATAACGCTCCATGAAGCGCTCACCATCCTTGTTGATCAGGTAACCACCTTCACCACGGCAACCCTCGGTGACCAGTGTGCCCGCACCATAGATACCGGTCGGGTGGAACTGCCACATTTCCATATCCTGCATCGGGAAACCGGCACGCAGCGCCATACCGATACCATCACCGGTGTTGATCAGCGCATTGGTGGTAGACGCGTAGATACGGCCCGCACCACCGGTTGCCAGCACTGTCGCCTTGGACTTGACCTGAACAACTTCGCCGGTCTCGATGCACATGGCAATACAGCCCACCACATCGCCATCACTGTTTTTCACCAGATCTACCGCATACCACTCGTTCAGGAACGTCGTGTTGTTCTTGAGGTTGTTCTGGTAAAGCGTGTGCAGCAAGGCGTGACCAGTACGGTCAGCCGCTGCACAGGTACGTGCAGCCTGACCGCCTTCACCGAAATTCTTCGACTGACCGCCAAACGGACGCTGATAGATACGGCCGTTATCAAAGCGTGAAAACGGCAGACCCATGTGCTCAAGCTCAAACACCGCTTTCGGGCCTTCGGAGCACATGTACTCAGCAGCATCCTGGTCAGCGATGTAGTCGCCGCCCTTGACGGTGTCGTACATGTGCCAGCGCCAATCGTCATCCGGGTCTGAAGAGGCGATGGCACAGGTAATGCCGCCCTGGGCGGAAACCGTGTGTGAACGGGTCGGGAAGACTTTTGACAATACCGCTGTCTTTTTGCCCGACTTCGCCAGTTCCAGAGCGGCACGCAGGCCAGAGCCACCACCACCGATGATAATAGCGTCGTATGTCAAGCTACGAAGGTTAGACATGTATCAGGCTCCCCACAGAATTTGAATGCTCCACACCAGAAAGGCGAAGATGGCCAGAATAACGAACAGCTGGACACCAACACGCACGTTGGTCGGCTTGATATAGTCGGTTGTGACTGTCCAGAGACCGACCCAGGCGTGTGCCGACAGTGAAATGAACGCCAGCAGCGAAAAAATGCGCATCCAGGTCTGAGCGAACAGACCACTCCAGGCGTAATAATCAAGCCCCGGATTGAACAACAGATAGGCAACGAGAAAAACGGCGTAAAATGCCATTACAACTGCTGAAACACGCTGCATCAGCCAATCAGAAAGACCGCTGCGGCTAAAACTTGTGATGTTGGTTACCATACCCAGACTCCTGCCAAAATGATCAATACAGCGCTGACCACAACAGTGATCTGTGCTTTCTTCTCGCCGCCTTCAAGGGTTACCCCGATATCAGCATCCATTACCAGGTGTTTGATACCGGCAACGAAATGGAAGGCAAATGCAGACAACAGCCCCCAGGCAATCAGCTTGGCCAGGAAGTTGTTGGCCAGCGCGCTGCTGACCGCATCGAAACCGGCAGGTGACGAGAGCGATGCACTCAACGCCCAAAAGGCAAAGATCAGACCAACGAACAGGATGACACCGGTAATTCGGTGTGTGATCGACGTCAATGCCGGAAGTGGGAAATGTATCGTAGATAGATCTAGATTTACGGGTCGTTTGCTATTCACGGCTTTTTACACACTCTCTTGGCCCGCTCTGCGACAGGTCGGGCATGGCCCGAGCGGGCAGTGGTTGCTGGAAGGGGCTCGGCCGTTGCCAAGTCGGGCACGAACACCATCCTGCATGGGTGTCGCGCGACTCAGATTATAAGAACCTAATGCCCCGCTGACAAACTGAACAAAAGCGTTACTCGACCATGGTGCAACAAAAATCACATCCAGGCGGTCGATTTTGCACTGCAGCATGTCTATAGTAGTCAGGTAAACCACAACTTGGAACACTGACTGGCATTTCTCCCGAAGGCATTGCCTGCCACCCACACAAGGATATCGCTCTGACATCCTGAAAAAATCGACTGATTTGAGTGAAAGAGCAATGAACGTCAGGTACTCCAATCATATACAAATATTGTTCAAGGTAACAACCCTGTACTATTGTAGCTAGCATTTAGGCTAATTGACAATCTGTCGCACACTTCTATAGTGGGCAAGCCTTTTCGCCGGCGCGGTATCTAAACAATGACATCACGTCCCCAAACCGAATTCGAAAGGAGGCCTGCATGGCTGACAGGAAAGCAACACTGACGGTAGATGGCCTGGATAAGGCAATTGAGCTACCCATTTATTCCGGCTCGCTTGGACCGGACGTTATTGATGTACGTGCTCTGGGTAGTGAAGGCCTATTCACTTATGATCCTGGCTTTATGGCTACGTCCTCCTGCCAATCAGCCATCACCTATATTGATGGCGGTAAAGGTATCCTTCTGCACCGCGGCTACCCGATTGACCAGCTGGCCAGCGAATCCAACTTTGTAGAAGTCTGCTACACCCTGCTGTTCGGTGAGCTTCCCAACGAAGAGCAGTACATTGACTTTGAGTCGCGTATCCGTAATCACACCATGGTACACGACCAGATCAACAACTTCTTCAAGGGTTTTCGTCGTGACGCCCACCCGATGTCGATCCTGTGTGGCGTTGTAGGCGGTCTGGCGGCTTTCTATCACGACCATATGGACATCACCAAGGAAGAAGACCGGGTTATCAGCGCTATCCGCCTGATTGCCAAGATGCCCACCATTGCTGCCATGTCGCACAAGTACAACGTTGGACAACCGTTCAACTACCCGCGCAATGACCTGAGCTACGCTGAAAACTTCCTTTACATGATGTTCAGCAACCCGTGCGAGGATTATAAGATCAATCCGGTCTGCGCCAAGGCCATGGATCGCATCTTCACCCTGCACGCTGATCATGAGCAGAACGCCTCCACCTCTACGGTGCGTCTGGCAGGCTCTACCGGTGCCAACCCGTTCGCCTGTATCAGCGCAGGTATTGCGGCTCTCTGGGGGCCCGCACACGGTGGCGCCAACGAAGCCGTTCTGAACATGCTCGATGAGATTGGTGATGATTCTGAAGAGAACATCCAGCGCTTTGTTGACAAGGCCAAGGACAAGGATGACCCCTTCAAGCTGATGGGCTTTGGGCACCGCGTCTATCGCAATTTTGACCCGCGCGCCAAGGTAATGAAAGAAACCTGCGACGAAGTACTGGCTGAACTCGGGCTGGCTGATGATCCCCAGCTCAAGATCGCCAAGCGCCTGGAGCAGATCGCCCTGGAAGACGAATACTTCATCGAGCGCAAGCTCTATCCGAATGTCGACTTCTACTCAGGCATCATTCTCAAGGCCATGGGCATTCCTACCAATATGTTTACCGTTATCTTTGCGGTATCACGCACAATTGGCTGGATCTCCCACTGGCACGAGATGCACAGCGACAGCTACAAGATTGGTCGTCCTCGCCAGCTTTACACTGGCCATGACCAGCGTGATTATCCCAAGAAATGATCCGCGCGACTGTCGAACCTTGCCGGCTTTGTCTGGCATGATGCAAAAGGCCACCTCAGGGTGGCCTTTTGTTTGCGTAAACACTCAAGGAGACGCTGCAATGCGCACTATTTCTACCGTTGCCTTTATCGGCCTGGGCGTAATGGGTTATCCCATGGCGGGCCATCTGGCTCATCAGGGACTCACTACACGGGTCTACAACCGCACAACTCAAAAAGCCGAGCACTGGGTGGAGGAACATGGCGGCAGCGCCCACGCCACACCTGCGGAAGCCGCTCAGGGCGCTGACCTGGTATTGGTATGCGTCGGCAATGATAACGATGTCCGCGAGGTTACCTGCGGCGAGCACGGCGTTCTAAAGAGCATGCAAAGCGGCGCCTACCTGGTTGACCACACCACCGCCTCTGCAGACCTTGCACTGGAACTGGATGCTGCCTGCCAGGAACAGGGCGTTGCCTTTTTCGACGCTCCTGTCTCAGGCGGGCAACAGGGCGCGGAAAATGGTGCCCTGACGGTCATGTGTGGCGGCAACGCTGATCAGTTTGAACAGGTCAGACCAGTTCTTGACCACTACGCTCGGGCAGTCACCTTGATGGGTGCTGCCGGCAGCGGCCAGCTCACCAAGATGGTTAACCAGATCTGCATCGCCGGGCTGGTCCAGGGCTTGGCAGAAGGTATGCATTTCGCCGAACAGGCAGGGCTCGACCAACGCCAGGTAGTCGATGTCATCTCTAAAGGGGCCGCTGGCTCCTGGCAGATGGAAAACCGTCATGCCACCATGATTGACGATCACTATGAACATGGTTTCGCCGTCAACTGGATGCGCAAGGATCTGGATATCTGCCTGACACAGGCACGTCGTCTTGATGCCACCCTGCCCGTCACGGCTCTGGTCGATCAATTCTACGCCGATGTACAGGCAATGGGCGGCGGAAGGTGGGACACTTCATCGCTACTAAAACGTCTTCGCAAGCCCGAATAACGCTTGACTTTTTCACCCTCCGGGCAGAGGCAGGGTTTTTCCACACCTTCTGTGGATAACCCTGTTCACAACCACTAGAAAACGTCTCAGAATCGCCATTATATGCGGGCTTGCCTTAAATTGATCAATTTTTAACCTAATATAACTTATTGATTTTAAATGAATTACGCCCAAGCGCCTGTTTTCAGGGTAGTGTTATGGTAGTTGTGCACAACTGATGATCAGAGAACAGCAAAAGTGGACAAGTCAAGCCCAAATTACACACAAATCAGGTAATAAAGCGAAAAACCAACAGACAAAAACGCGAGAATGCAACGACAGCGAAAAGCCATCATTGAGAACAGAATTGAGCATTTTTCACAGTGACAGGAAAAAGCATATCGCTGGAGAAAAGGGGTATAAAGCAGGAAGTGGCGTCCCATAGGGGGTTCGAACCCCTGTTACCGCCGTGAAAGGGCGGTGTCCTGGACCACTAGACGAATGGGACGTAGACACATTGTCTTCATATTCAGTGATTGGTGGAGCCTAGCGGGATCGAACCGCTGACCTCAACACTGCCAGTGTTGCGCTCTCCCAGCTGAGCTAAGGCCCCACATGTCCTGAAGACGAGACGTATAATACTTATTCGCCCCGCCTTCGTCAACCTCTTTAACTCAATTAAATGGCCTACTGATAGAAACCGTATTTTTGATCAGCCAATATCACGAAATTCCTTCTCGAAGCGCTTGGCCTGCTTTTTCGAAACGCCCCCTAACACCTCAATGGCATGACGCAAGCGCGCGCGGGTCATGTCTGAGCCCAGAATGACCATGCCATGCAAAACAGAGGTGCTCGTGGTACTGCCTGTGATGGCAATAAACACCGGCCCAAGGAAGGCCTTCATCTTGAGCTCGAAATGCTCTGCCAGAACCTGCACTTCACCTTGCAGCGATTCCTTGTTCCAGGCAGTGACACCCTCAAGCCGCCAGGTCAGAAACTGCAACAGCTTCACCAGGGTTTCCTGTTCAAGCTTGATTGAAGCAAACGACGCCTGATCGATCGCCGGTAAACCGGCAAAAAAATGTCCTGCCAACGGCATGACCTGAGACAGGGTTTCCACACGCGGCCGGACCTGAGGAATAATCTGACGTGCATAGTCCTCATTAAAAGCCCATTCGCGCAGCGCCTGCAGAAAGGCCGTATCGTCAAGATCTTCGCGAATATACACACCGTTTAACCAGGTCAGCTTTTCCAGGTCGAACACCGGGCCACCCAGCGAAACGCGCTGAATATCGAAAGATGCCAGCATCTCGTCCAGGCTGAATTTTTCGCGCTCATCCGGCATGGACCACCCCATCCGCCCGAGGTAATTGGTCACTGCCTGTGGCAAAAACCCCATGCGCCGGTAATAGTTGATGGAAGTGGGATTCTTGCGCTTGGAAAGCTTTGACTTGTCCGGGTTACGCAGCAGAGGCATATGGCAAAGCTCGGGCATTTCCCAACCAAAGTACTCATAAAGCAGCTGATGCTTGGGAGCCGAGTTAATCCATTCTTCCCCTCTCAGCACATGGGTAATGCCCATCAGGTGGTCATCCACCACGTTGGCCAGGTGGTAGGTAGGCATGCCATCGGATTTGAGCAGGATCTGTGCATCAACCTGACTCCACTCCACCTCAATACGCCCGCGCAGCATATCCTCCACCACGCAAACACCCTCGCCTGGAACCTGCATACGAACCACATAGGGCCAGCCTTCCTGCTCGCGGCGTGCAACTTCTATAGCGTCAAGGGCCAGGTCAGACGGCTTGAGTGCCAGATGCATACCGGCTGCCTTACGTGCTTCGCGCAATTGATCCAGTTCTTCAGAGGTGCGATAACACTTGAATGCATGACCAGCATCAACCAGCTGCTGGGCGTACTGGGCATAGATATCGCCGCGCTCACTTTGACGATAAGGGCCATGTGGGCCACCCACGTCCGGACCTTCATCCCACTCGAGACCCAGCCAGCGCATAGAATCAAGGATCATTTGTTCAGATTCAGCCGTCGAGCGTGCCCGATCGGTATCTTCTATTCTCAATATGAATTGACCACCATGTTGACGGGCAAAACAGAGATTGAATAACGCAATATAGGCAGTGCCCACATGGGGGTCACCCGTTGGCGAAGGAGCAATACGAGTACGTACAGTCATGAAGGCTTCCTTGGAAAACAGCAAAGTGAATCAACTAACGTGGAGGCATTATACGCATTCATGCAGATACCGGCAGCAGTGGAGCCAATCTTGAACAATGATGGGAACATTAAGATCCGAACAGCGTCAAAAAGGTTGATTTACCGTTTTATAGACTAAGCTATAGTTAATTACAGAGTGACTTTGCATAAGCAATAGCTAAAATGGATAATAGAAAATCAAGCTACTGCTTGTTGGCACATTGACTATGGCAACTTTTGCGCAGCGACTGGTCTGTACAGCAATGTCTTAGCATGGCCGTCAGGCTTCAACAATATCCACCTGAACGTTCAGGTACTCAATAGGAAAAATCCATGCAATCGCTAGGTGCTCGCATCAAGGAGCTCAGACTTAGAGCCGGACTTAACAAAGCTGAATTAGCACGCAGAATTGGCGTATCAGACGTCACCATCTCTTATTGGGAATCAGGTGCTATCAAGCAGATCGGGCACGAACGTCTGGTCGCTCTGGCGGATGCACTTACTTGCTCACTTTCTACCCTGCTTGAGGGAAATAGCCAATCGGCGCTACCCTTGCTTAATCACACAGGTGATCTTCCCTGGGAGCAGATGAATGCCAACCCGATTGATGCTAGCGACGGCTCCTTACCAGTCAGGATGCCCTGGCAGGCCCCCGCTTTTATTGCCACGCCCGGAGTTAGCACCCATTTTCCCCCTTTAAAAACGGGTGACCTGGCGCTACTGGGGCCAACCCGGGAGTTCCAGCAGCCAGGCCACTACCTTGTATCTGCTGGCGAGCAGAGGGAGATGAAATATCTCGACGCCATTCCTGACGGTGAATTTAACCTGCATGCCATTCTGCTCTGCCATTGGCGGGTCAGCTAGACGTCAGGCACTGCCAGAACTTCTACTTCATCACGTGTCCGCCGCGGTTCGGCTCCAATTAGAAAACGGCGCGAATAGTTGATAACCTGCCCCAAACCGTGGCGGGATTGCTCAACCAGCTCGCCCTTCAGGTTTTCGCCTTCAAGGCCGATCCGCTGGCGCACGTTCTCAGGCTGAATACTCGACTCCATCAGTTCGACGCTGACGCGGTAACCACCATCAGGCAAGCCGCTACCCGGGCCCAGAGGCCCCACCCGGAAACGCCCTTCTTCTCCCACCCGAGTTCTTTCCCGCCAGCGCACACTGCTTAATTCACGCTCGACCATGACACTGATATTGGCGTTCACTGGCAGATTTGTCTGACCGGTAACGATGATCCGACGATCACTACGCAGCTCCATGGACGCCTCAACCGACACTTCAAG
>JBNJGW010000019.1:0-36556 GCA_051748005.1 Pseudomonadota bacterium
TGAGAAAACGCTCGAACAGCTGCCCCAGCGTTTCTGGCGTGCCAGCAAGGAGCAGGGCAGCGGCCTTGGCCTGGCGATAGTGGCGGCCATTGCCGAGCGTTTTGGCGGTCGTCTGGCGTTTCACAATGACCAGGACGGCGGTCTGGTTGCCGAATTTGTTGTGCCTGCGTCTTTGCTCGCTGCCGGCGAGTGAAAGGCACAGTTCACTCCTTGATGCGCTGCTATGGGCTATGTTCATAAGGCAGATAGGGGATTTCAGGGGGTTCATAATCATAACACCACAGGGGAAACCGTGATGAGCAAGAGGATATTAGGCGGGCTAGGCCTGCTACTCGGCGCTGGTTTGAGTGCAGGCAGCGCGCTGGCACTGGAACCTGGCGACCCACAGCGTGGCCAGACAGCAGCGGTAACTTGTACTGCCTGCCATCAGGCAAACGGTAGCGGGATGAATGTACCCGGAGGGGAATCCTGGCCGCGTTTGGCAGGCCAGGATGCTGGTTACATTGAAAAACAGCTGCATGATTTCAAGTCAGGCCGACGCCAGAACGCCAGCATGATGCCTTTCGCCAACATGCTGGACGATCAGCAGATTGCGGATGTGGCGGCTTATTACAGCCAGATGGAGATAACGCCGGCATCAGGGGGGGAAGAAGCCAGCGATGCCGTTCTGGCGCGCGGAGAGCAACTGGCTAACCGCGGCGACTGGGATGATTACATTGTTTCCTGTGCCAGCTGCCATGGCCCGGGGGGGACCGGGGTAGGCAGTGATTTTCCAGGGGTTGCCAGTCAGCATGCCGGTTACATCAGCGCCCAGCTGCATGCCTGGAAAGACGGCGAGCGCTCCAACGACCCTCAGAACCTGATGGGGGCGATTGCCAAGCGTATGAGCGATGATGACATCGCCGCCGTATCGGCCTGGTATGCCAACCAGGCGCCAGGCGTAGAAGGGGGAGAGTAATAAAAATGAATATATCCAAAAAAAGTCTGGCGTTGGCCGTATCCGGGGTATCTGTTGCCTTGGCAACTGGCATGATGGCGCAAGCCGCTGATGAGAGTGAACAGCAGGAAGCTGAAGGTCCGTATCAGACGCTGGTGGAGCTGGGCTATCCGGCGCCCAAGGAAAACGAGCTGGTGCATGTGCCGCCCACCATGGCAGATCTGGAAGAAGCGGATATCCATCCTGAGCTCAAGAAAGTCATTCGCCGCGGGTATGAGCTGTTTACCGACACCCAGCAGCTGCGCGGCAAGAATGTCTTTAATGACATGAACTGCTCCAGCTGCCACTTGGGTGAAGGCCGTCAGCCGTTTAGTGCGCCGATCTGGCCTGCTGCGGTGACCCTGCCGGACTTTCGTGGCAAGAATCAGCACGTCAACAACCTTGAGGAGCGCATTGCCGGCTGCTTTGCCTACTCGATGAACGGTACGCCGCCGGAATACGGCAGTGATGACATGCTGGCGTTATCAGCCTACCACCAGTGGCTGGCGACAGGTGCGCCCATGTACCCCGATCAGCCCATCTATGGGCGTGGTTTCCCGGCACCCGATCGCCCGGAAGAACTCAGCTATGCCAACGGTAAAGCGGTTTATCAGGACCAGTGCGTTATCTGTCACCAGGAAGATGGCTCTGGGCACTATGAAGACGGCGAGTACGTCTTTCCTGCCACCTGGGGAGATGGCTCCAATAACTGGGGCGCTGGCATCGTTCGTACCCACACAGCGGCCGGTTTTATCAAAAACAATATGCCGCTGGGGCAGCCGCTATCGCTGTCTGACCAGGATGCCTGGGATGTGGCCTATTATATGACCCAGCAGGAGCGTCCTCAGGATCCCCGCTATGCGGGTGACGTCGACGAAGTGCTGGAACGTTTTGGCCCTACCTTCCACAAGAATTCAAGCTATGGGCAGGTGCGCGAGGAAGATAACCATCGCCTGGCGGATCACGCCAACTGGGGCGAGAAAGGCGACAGTGTCGTGCCCTGGAATGTCGGCGTGCCACGTTTTGAAGATCTGCAAGACTGATCATGAAACGCCAAGACTAAGCCAGAAAAAAACGCCTGGCGGGGCAACCCGCCAGGCGTTCAATTTAATATTCACCTCGCGCCGCCCATCATCTCTTCCAGGCGCGCCTGGCTTGGCATACCTTCAATCCGTTCGATGCGTATGACGCCCTCCTGCGTACGGCGTTGAAAGGCGCTGGTTGGGGTGGCGTAAAGGCCAAGTTCCTCGAACAACTGATTATTATCCAATACCTGCTGTTCAATATCACGGGGCTGGGCGCTAACAGCAATTTCTTCACCCAGTTTGTGTGCCTTAAGGGCTTCAGCTGGGTTGTCGTCCCCTAGTAAAGCCGCCGCCTGGGCAGGGCTTTGCGCCTTGAGTATACCCACCATGATATGACGCAGCTGCACATCGCCGGCCTCTATCCAGGGACGCGCGGCTTCCCAGAGCTGTTGGCAGTAAGGACAGTTGGGGTCGGTAAAGGTATACACCACCCGCGGTGCCTGCGGGTCGCCATCCTGAATCCAGTAGCTATCTTCCAGCAGTTGCCAGGTCTGGGCCTCCAGCGGGGCACGTACGTGTTCATCCAGCTGTGGGGCCGTCAGGTCGTTGCCCTGGCTATCCATCAGGGTGCCAACAATGGCGTGCTCACCGTCAGGGGTCAGGTAAACGGCCATTTCGCGCCCCTGGGCGCTGGCTCCAAAACCTGTCAATCCGCCGGGAGCGCTGAACTGGCTGTGAATCTCGATACCTTTTTCGGTCAGGGCTTCCACGGGCGCGGGCAGTGAAGTTTCACTGGCAATGGCATGGCTGGTTATCAAGGCGCAAGACACCAGTAGCGGTGATAATCTGAAAAACGATGTCAGCATGGGGACGGTGCTCATCAATGGAAACTAAAGTGGGTAAATCAACATACAGTATGTTGGCGCTAACTGATCAGTATTTTGGTTAGGGGTCGTTAATACCCTTATTGTGACAATGTCAGGTTAGCTGCTGATTATATGCAGGAGCGTTTATCGCGTTGCCAACGCTAAAGACTGCATTAAAGCGGCTAAATCGCTACAATACGGTCATATTTGGTTTGCCAGTCGCGTATGCCTGGATGTCAGCGACATCCGTTCGCAACTTTCGATAACAGGTTGATGCCATGCATTGCCCCTTTTGTGGTGCTCACGATACCCGAGTCACAGACTCTCGCCTGGTTGCTGATGGCGACCAGGTCCGCCGCCGCCGCCAGTGCGCGGCCTGTCATGAACGCTTTACAACCTATGAAACCGCCGAGCTGATCATGCCGCGCGTGGTGAAGTCTGACGGTTCCCGGGAGATGTTCGATGAGCGTAAGCTGCGCGCGGGTATGCTGAGAGCCCTGGAAAAACGCCCGGTCAGCGCTGAGGCAACCGAAGCCGCGATCGAACGCATTCGTCAGGTGTTGCGTGCGCGGGGGGATCGGGAAATCAATGCGCTGGATATCGGTGAGTTTGTGATGCAGGCGTTAAAGACCCTCGATCAGGTCGCCTACATACGCTTTGCCTCCGTTTATCGCAAGTTTCAGGACCTGGATGAATTCCGTGCTGAAATAGACCGCCTCTCTCAGGAGCCGCAAGCTGAGGAAGGTGTCACCGGGAAGGCGCCGCGAGGTACGCAGTGACCAACTTCACCCAGCAGGATCATGTTTATATGGCGCGGGCGCTGCACCTGGCAGAGCGTGGCCTGTACACAACGGCCCCTAACCCCCGGGTTGGCTGCGTGATTGCCCGTGATGGTGAGGTTGTCGGAGAGGGCTATCATCAACGCGCAGGCGAGCCTCACGCTGAAATTCATGCCCTGAACGACGCCGGTGAGCGTGCTAAAGGGGCAACGGCTTATGTGACGCTGGAACCCTGCTCGCATACTGGACGCACCGGCCCCTGTGCGGTGGCCTTGCACAAGGCGGGTATCACCCGTGTAGTGGTGGCCATGATAGACCCTAACCCACAGGTGAGTGGGCAGGGTATCCAGATGTTACGAGATGCCGGTGTGGCGGTGGATGTCGGGCTGCTCCAAGCCGATGCTCGCCGCCTTAATCCAGGATTTGTGTCACGCATGGAACGCCAGCGCCCCTTTGTACGCCTGAAAATGGCGATGAGTCTGGATGGCCGCACGGCCATGGGCTCGGGGGAATCACAATGGATTACCGGCCCCGAGGCACGCCGCCAGGTGCAACAGTTGCGGGCACGTTCAAGCGCTATCCTGAGCGGGGTGGAATCGGTGATCATGGATGATTCGCGTCTGACAGTACGCAGCGCTGAGCTGGGGTTGGAAGGGGCAGACAATATCGTCCGTCGTCAGCCCATAAGGGTCATTCTCGATACCCATTTACGCTTACCGCTTGCCGCTGCCTGTCTGACAGCACCTGGCCGAACACTGATTATGACAACGCAGGCGGGCAGCGCTGAAAAGCGTGCCAGGCTTGAGCAGACGGGTGCCGAGGTGCAGGTGTTGCCCGCTGGTGAGGATGGCCGCGTTGAACTGGCCGGCATGCTGGCCTGGCTGGCTGAATATGAACAGGTCAACGAGCTGCTGGTGGAAACCGGTGCCACTCTGTCCGGTGCCTTGCTGGATGCTGACCTGGTCGATGAAATGCACCTTTACATGGCGCCGACCCTGTTAGGGGGCGATGCCCGAGGACTGTTCAATCTGTCGGGTATCGCGCGCATGGCGGATCAGCGGCAGCTGACTATCCATGACATTCGTGCGGTGGGACGCGACTGGCGGATCATTGCCTCGCCGGTCACTCAAGGACAGTGACGCAAACCACTAGGGCCTAGCGCAGTGGGCCGAGGCAAGGTACCCTGACGCGCAACATCGCACTAATGCGACTCAGACTGGGAGATTTCATGGCGCACTCCTCTGGGGGCTTGGCCCCTATCGCAGAACTAATCGACGATATTCGCCAGGGTAAGATGGTGATTCTCATGGATGATGAGGATCGCGAGAACGAAGGCGATATCATTATGGCGGCTGAGAAGGTTCAGGCCGAACATATCAATTTCATGGCACGACATGCCCGCGGGCTGATCTGCCTGCCAATGACCCGTGAACGCTGCGAGCAGCTGAATCTGCCGTTAATGGTCAGGGACAACGGCTCCGGCTTTGGTACCAAGTTCACCCTCTCTATTGAGGCAACGCAGGGGGTTACAACGGGTATCTCTGCGGCAGATCGCGCGCGTACCGTGCAGGCAGCCGTTGCCGCTAATGCCAAGCCGGCGGATATTGTCCAGCCGGGGCATATCTTTCCGCTGATGGCGGAGCCGGGTGGCGTCTTACGGCGCGCAGGGCATACCGAAGCGGCCTGTGATCTGTCAGCACTGGCCGGATGTGACCCCAGCGGTGTGATCTGTGAAATCATGAATGACGATGGCAGCATGGCGCGGCGCCCAGAGCTTGAGGTTTTCGCACAGACCCATGGTATCAAGATGGGCACGATTGCCGATCTGATTCATTACCGTATCGTCAACGAGCAGACGGTTGATCACCTGGAAGCACTGCCCCAGCCGACGGTTTATGGTGATATGACCTTGCATGTCTTTCGTGACCGCATTCAGGGTGCCCACCACCTTGCGCTGGTGAATGGCCAGCCAACCCCGGATCAGCCCACCACGGTGCGGGTTCATCTGGCGGATACCCTGCGCGATATCATGGGCTTGATGAAGGATGGCAAGCAGCGCTGGGATGCCCAGCGGTCGCTGTCTGAAATCGGTGGTTCGGTGCCTGGTGTATTTGTACTGATAGATGATGCCCGTCCGCATCAGGATCTGAAAGACCAGCTGGACATCCTGCTTGATCGGGTGCGTCAACCGCGCACGAGCGACTCTGATGGCGCGGGCAACTATCTGACCATTGGCACGGGTTCGCAGATTCTGCGCCACCTGGGCGTTGGCAAGATGCGTTTGCTCAGCTCGCCGTGGAAATTTTCGGCGCTTTCAGGCTTCGATCTTGAAGTGGTTGAGCGTCTGAATCCGGATGACACCAGCGAATAGACTCGGCAGTACGGCTGATTCGTCAGCCAGACCCATTTTAAGCAGGATTCATTTTAAGCAGGTAATGATTGATGGAACCCCTTTCTCAAGTTGAAGGCAACTTTTTTGATGTTGATGGCCGTTATGTGATCGTGGTTGGTCGCTTCAACCATCACGTGGTCGATAGCCTCGTAGAAGGCGCGGTAGACAGCCTGGTACGTCACGGCGTAGACAGCGAGCACATCCAGATTGTCCACGTGCCGGGCGCCTGGGAGTTGCCACTGGCGGTCAAGAAGGTACTCAAGACGGTCAAGCCGGATGCGGTGATTGCGCTGGGCGCGGTCATTCGGGGTGGAACCCCGCACTTTGAATATGTTGCCGGTGGCTGCAATACCGCGATGAACTCCCTGCAGCTTGAGTTTGATACGCCGGTCGCCAATGGTGTGCTGACTGTCGAATCGATTGAACAGGCCATCGAGCGCGCCGGCACCAAAGCAGGCAACAAAGGCACGGAAGCAGCCATGGCGGCAATGGAAATGGTCTCTTTGCTGCGCGCACTCTCTCCGGAGGCTGCGCAATGACCCAACCCCGTAAACCGACTGCCGCTCAGGAAGGCCGTCATGCGGCGCGTGAGCTGGCAGTACAGGGGCTGTATCAATGGCAGATGACCGGTAAGTCGATGACCTCGATTGAAGCCGAGTTTCGCAGCCAGAAGCCGGATGATGACCTGGAAGACCACGAGAACTGGGCCAAGGTGATGCAGATCGCCGATCAGGCGCTGTTCCATGATCTGCTGCATAACACGGCGCGTTTCAAGGAAGAGTTGGATCGTGATATCGCACCACTGTTGGATCGCCGCCTGGTGGATCTGGATGCGGTCGAACTGGCGATCCTGCGTCTGGGTGCCTATGAGCTGGCCAAGCGTCACGAAGTGCCGTATCGCGTGGTGATCAATGAAGGGGTCGAGCTTGCCAAGTCTTTTGGCGCCACGGACGGCCATAAATACGTTAATGGCATTCTGGATAAACTGGCAAGCCGCCTGCGTAGCGCTGAAGTCAGCGCGCGTCGGCGCTGATTCGCGCCTGCCTGGATGATCAAGGGGGCAAGGTGTTAGCCGAATTTGATCTGATCCAAGAGTTCTTCACGACAGACGCAGGCGAAGGTGTTGCCCTTGGCGTGGGTGATGATGCTACTTTGCTGACCCCCACTGTCGGCCAGCAGCTAGTGGTCAGTGTGGATACCTCTGTAGTGGATGTGCACTTCCCTGCTGATGCACCTGCCCATGCAGTGGGCCATCGGGCGCTGGCGGTCGCGCTTTCCGATCTGGCGGCGATGGGCGCGCAGTCACGCTGGTGCCTGATGGCGCTGGCGCTTGATCAGCGTACCTGGAGCGATACCGCTAATGGCAGAGCCTGGATGCACGCCTATTCCGACGGTTTTCTGGCGCTGTGTTCACGTCATGATACCGGCTTGGTAGGTGGCGATATTACCGCTGGCCAATTGGCGATCAGCGTGACCGTGATGGGGGAAGTGCCCAGTGGGCAGGCGCTGACGCGCCATGGTGCCCGCCCTGGCGATGTTATTGCCGTGACCGGTGCCCTGGGGGGGGGAGCAGGGGGGCTCTCTCTCTGGCAACAGGGAGAGCGTGATATGGCGCATCCTCTATTAAAGCGCTACCTGCTACCCACGCCACGCCTGGCCGCAGGGCAGGCGCTGCGGGGACTGGCTTCAGCGGCCCTGGACATATCGGATGGCCTGCTGGCGGATCTGGGGCATTTGCGAAGGGCATCCGGCGTTGGTGCCGTGCTTGATGCGGATGCCATTCCCCTGGCTGAGGGTCTGCAGGAAGCACTGGGGCTTTCAGGCGCACGGCAGGCAGCATTAAGCGGTGGCGATGACTATGAATTACTGGTCAGCATCCCGCCAGACCACTGGGATGAGGCATATTCGGCCTTAGCCAGTTTGGGAGTACCCTTGACGGCGATCGGCCAATGTGTCGACACGCCAGGGGTTAGCGGTGTAATGTCTGAAAGCCAGGATGGCTGGCAACATTTTGTGGGAGAAACGCCATGAATAAAGCGCCTGCGAGCGTTTGGCGGCGCCCCACGCATTTTTTTGCCTTTGGTCTAGGCAGTGGTGCCGTGCCTTTTGCGCCGGGTACCTTTGGTACACTGGCCGCAATCCCCTTTTATTGGCTGATGGCAGATCTGCCATTTGGCTGGTACATGGGCATTATCGTCGTCACCTTTATTGTAGGTGTATGGCTGTGTGACAAGACCTCCCGGGATCTGGGGGTTCACGATCATTCCGGCATTGTCTGGGATGAGTTCGTAGGTTATTGGATTACCATGGCAGCGGTGCCGTTTTCATGGGAGTCCGCGCTATGGGGGTTTGTGGTTTTTCGTGTCTTCGATGTGTTCAAGCCCTGGCCGATTCGTTGGGCTGATCGCCGTGTGGCGGGTGGCTTTGGCATCATGATTGACGATGTCATGGCGGGTTTGTATGCCTGGAGTACCATGCATTTGTGGTTCTGGCTGCATTGATTGGTTTTGCCGCCGTGATGGTGTTTCCGTCTTGGCGGTGTTCCCGGGAGTGGCATCATGCGCAAGGAACGACTTGTTGTCCCCATTATCGCCTCCTTGGCTGCCTTGTGGATGGCAGCCCAGTTGCTTTCCAGTATCCTGTTTGAACATAGCCTTCGCCAGGCGCTGAGCGGCCTGAACGCCCGCGGAGAGTGGCGCATGCAGCGGGTGGAAAGTCACCCGGGCTGGCTTAGCTCTCACGGACGGATTGTCATTTCTCCGCTACTGGGACGGCCCTGGCGACTGGAAGTCTCTTATCAGGCCCGTCATGGGTTATTGAGCACCGATATTGAAGGCGCCTTGTTGCCCAGGCTGGATACCCGTTTACAGCAGGCCGTGGGGGATGTATCAGTACGTTCTTACCCGCGCTGGCAGGGTCGCTACCACACCCTGAGTGGGCGCACCGAATTGCGTCTTGCTCTGGCGCCACTGATTGTTGAGCAAAACCGTCGCCAGTTGAATGTGCGCGGCGCCAGAATGCGTATTGAAGGCGTCTACGGTGATTGGCGTCTGAACGCCAGCCTGGATCAGCTCGCCTTTAGCGATGGCGATGCCAGCCTGCAGCTTGGCCCAGTTGAACTTGTGAGTCGCTACACCTACATTGAAGACGCCTACCACTTCAACCAGCGTGATCATCTGCATATCAGTGCTCTGAACCTTACCCATCCGGACCTTGATCTCAAGGTTGAGCCCATTGATGTGCTCAGTGAAATGCACCTGGATGAACGCGAGCTAAGCGTAACAGGTGAGCTTGTCATTGGTGATACCGTATTGACAGAGGAAGCCCCGGATACGCCCATTCTGAAAGGCAGAGTTGTTGCTGAACTGTCACGCATCAATGCCGACTCGGTGCGTCAGATATTTGCCAAACTGCGCAAGGAAGCCGCCTGGGGGGATACCTCCATGCCCGTTGCCAATGGCTTGTTAGCGCGCCTGGAGCCGCTTTTGCTGAACGCACTTCAGGATTCCCCCAGGCTGGACATCACCACCATCAATCTTGAAAGCCCTTTGTTGGAGATCAATGCCAACGCGGATGGGGCCCTGTTTTTCGATGCCCGTGACCTCCAGGAGCTTAGTCTTGTAGATGCGGATAACAAGGCCATGCAAGCGCGCTGGCGCTCCCGCCTGGATGGTGATATTACCTGGGATGATGCACCGTCGGTAGCTGCCCTGTGGTTAGGTTTACCCATAGGTACGCGCTCATTGACGTTCGACCTTATCGCCGGAAGCTGGCGCGTCAACGGCCGCCCACTGCCAGAGTTCTGAGTTGATGAAGGGGCTGAGTTGACGAAAGTCCTGGGTTGGACTGCCTTATACCCGCTATTTTGTTATCCCTCCTTGAAGTTTGCTATCCCTGCCCGCATTTTTTAAGCAACATCAGGCGGCGATCATGCCGCCGACATATTGAATGGAGGGCGCATGAGCGACCAGGACTTCAATCATCCTCACGATAATGACGAACACGACCGTCACACCAGTGATCGCGAAAAAAGCGCTGATCAAGAAAGTGCGAGTCAGGCAAACGATGCCCCTGAATGGCTGGCAGAAGAGGAAACATCGGCCTATGAAGCGTCGTCATCAGAGGATTACCGCTCAGATGGTGAAAAAGTCAACTCACTGATCTCGGCGAGTGACGCACTGCCTGAACGCATCTACCTGCTGCCGATTCATAACCGGCCGTTTTTCCCCGCCCAGGTTCAGCCGCTGGTGATCAACCGGGAGCGCTGGGAAGAAACCATGCGTCGGGTAGGCAATACGCCCCATCACACCATTGGTGTGGCTTTTGTTGGTGAGGCAGGCCTGGACGCGCTCGGTGAAGACGATTTCCCTGAAGTGGGAACGGCCGTCAAGGTTCACAAGCTGAAAAGTGAAGATGACCAGGTACAGTTTATTGCTCAGGGGCTGCAGCGTTTCAGAATTCAGCGCTGGTTATCCAGGACACCACCGTATCTGGTCGAGGTTAGCTACCCCAAGGAACCCGTTGACGCGGAAAACGAGGAAACCCGCGCTTACGCCATGGCGATTATCAACGGCATCAAGGAGCTGTTGCCGATCAATCCTCTCTATGGCGAAGAGCTGAAGCACTATCTGAACCGCTTCAGCCCTAACCAGCCGGGGCCCCTTACGGATTTTGCCGCCGCGATTACCTCTGCCAAGGGACCGGAGCTTCAGGACGTGTTGGCCACTCTGCCGGTCAGCGAGCGGATGCAGAAAGTCTTGCCGCTGCTGCGCAAGGAGATCGATGTTGCCCAGCTGCAAAGCGAGATCAGCGAGCAGGTGAACGCCCAGATGCAGGAGCGCCAACGAGAGTTTTTCCTGCGCGAACAGCTCAAGGTCATCCAGCGTGAGCTGGGCATTTCCAAGGATGACCGCGAAAACGATGTGGATACCTTCCGTGCGCGCCTGGAACATCTGACGGTGCCCGAACGTGTGCAGGAGCGCATAGATGAAGAGCTCAACAAGCTGAGCGTACTGGAAACCGGCTCGCCGGAATACGGCACCACCCGTAATTACCTGGACTGGTTGACCTGCCTGCCTTGGGGTGTGACCAGTGATGACAAACTGGATCTGGCCCACGCCCGTACGGTGCTTGACCGTGACCATGACGGCCTCAAGGACGTCAAGGAACGCATCATTGAATTTCTGGCCGAGGGTACCTTCAAGGGCGATGTCGGCGGTTCCATGGTGTTACTGGTCGGCCCACCCGGCGTTGGTAAAACCTCGGTTGGCCGCTCGATCGCGGAAGCTTTAGGGCGCAAGTTTTACCGCTTTTCAGTGGGCGGCATGCGCGATGAGGCTGAAATCAAGGGGCATCGGCGGACCTATATTGGGGCCATGCCGGGTAAGCTGGTCCAGGCTTTCAAGGAAGTCGAGGTTGAAAATCCGGTAATCATGCTCGATGAAATCGACAAGCTGGGTCAGTCCTATCAGGGTGATCCGGCGTCGGCCCTGCTGGAAGTGCTTGACCCTGAACAGAACGTGGACTTTCTCGATCATTATCTGGATGTCCGCATGGATCTCTCCAAGGTGCTGTTCGTATGTACCGCCAATACCCTGGATTCGATCCCCGGGCCATTGCTGGATCGTATGGAGCAGATTCGCCTGTCAGGGTATATCGCTGAAGAAAAAGTCGCGATTGCCAAACACCACCTGTGGCCCAAGCTGCTCCAGCGCGATAATCTGACCAAAAAACGCATCAACCTCACCGATGCGGCACTCAGGCAGGTGATTGAAGGATATGCTCGGGAAGCCGGCGTACGTCAGTTGGAGAAGCAGCTGCACCGGATTGTGCGTAAGGCAGCGGTCAAGTTGCTGGAAAACGGCCAGCAGAGCGTCAAGGTATCGATCAATAATCTGGAAGAATTTCTCGGCGCGCCGATTTTCCGCAAGGAAAAAGTGCTCAAAGGCGAAGGAGTGGTCACAGGCCTGGCCTGGACCTCGATGGGCGGTGCAACCCTGCCGATTGAAGCTACCAAGGTGCATACCCTTGACCGTGGTTTCAAGCTGACCGGTAAGTTGGGCGATGTCATGCAGGAATCGGCCAATATTGCCTACAGTTATACGCTGGGCCATCTGCAGGATCACGGTGCTGATGCGGACTTTTTCGACTCGGCATTTGTTCACCTTCATGTGCCTGAAGGAGCTACCCCCAAGGACGGTCCATCTGCCGGAGTGACGATGACCACCGCCCTGCTGTCTTTGGCCAGGCATCAATCGATTAACCGCCCCTTGGCGATGACCGGCGAATTGACGCTCACCGGGCAGGTGTTACCGGTCGGGGGTATTCGTGAAAAAGTGATTGCCGCCCGGCGCAGCGATATCTTTGAGGTGATTCTGCCCGAAGCCAACCGGCGTGACTATGCCGAGCTGCCGGATTACATTACTGATGGCGTTACCGTGCACTTTGCGGAACGCTATCAGGATGTTGCCGATATTGTCTTTGCCTGATGCCGTACAGTTGATACGGCAATGATACGACTGAACGCCACCTTGATCGGGTGGCGTTCGCCGTTGTGCACCATGATGCTGGAACGTTAACAGCATTAAACGAAAGTAGTTGTCTCTTAACGTTAATCTGCTTAGGGTTATTTACTGTTTTTAATATTGTGGCCTTTGACGCTATTGATGCCCCGACCAAACTGACAGTAATAAACACGAGACAACTATGCGAAATAACCAGCCTGTGACCAACCAGGAGTACCGACTTGATGAAGATGATGTACTCATTTCACGTTCTGATCTCAGTGGGGATATTACCTACGCTAACCCTGCCTTTATAGCTGTCAGCGGTTATTCACATGCAGAGCTGATTGGCGCCCCTCATAGCCTGTTACGTCACCCGGACATGCCTTCTGGCCTGTTTGAGGATATGTGGAAAACCCTGAAGGCAGGGCACACCTGGCAGGGCATACTCAAAAACCGTTGCAAAAACGGCAGTTTTTATTGGGTGCAGGCGACGGTGGCTCCTCTGCGTGATGCTGAACGGGTAGTGGGGTATACCTCGGTGCGTCGGCATGCCAGTGAGAGAGATATCCGGCGTGCCGAGCGTGTGTATGCCGCCATGCTGCATAAGGGTAAGGTGCGCGGAATCAAGATTGAAAAAGGGGTTATCCAGCGCACCGGCCTGGCGGGATGGCTTGGGCGTTTCAGCTTCACCAGTATGCAGGCCAAGCTGATGGGCATGGTGTTGACATCGGTCGTATTACTGGTCATTGCCGGCGGTTTAGGGGTTTATGGCCTGGTGGTATCGGGCGAGCGGCTGACGCGGCTGAATCAGTCGGGACTTGAGGATGTTGCCAGTCTGCAGTCAATCGAGCGTCTTGTGAATCAGGCGGTGAATAATCTCGAACCTGCTGTACGTAACCCGCGCAGTGCCGATCTTGCTGCCTTGAAGACCAACTGGGAGGCCAATGAGGAACGCATTCTGTCTCACTGGCAGGGTTACAGCAATTCAGAGCAGACCTCTTTACCCGGCGTCGAACAGTTCCGCCAGGAACTGGAACAATGGCGTACGGGTATTGATAATACCTATACAGCACTTGAAAACCGCGAAGGCTTTGCGGCGTTTGAGCATTTCAATGACGGCGTTGTGCCTTTGCTCAGCGATATTCAGGCCTCGGCAGATACCCTGGTGGCCAACGAACGCGAGCTGGCAGGCAACCTGATGGCGGCTGCCGAAAGAGGGCAGCAGCAGATGCTGATCGCACAGGCAGGCGTACTGGCAGTGGGAATCGGCCTTATGGTGTTACTGAGTGCGTTGATTCTCAAGTCGCTGGTACGCTCGCTGAATGACGCACGACGGGTTGCCTTTCAGATTGCTGCGGGAAACCTTGCTGCGCGCATTACCCAGGTGCGTCAGGATGAACTGGGCGATCTGCTCAGTTCCATCCGCACCATGCGAGTCTCTTTATCAGGTATCGTCAGTGAGATAGAACAGCGTGTCCGTGTGGTCACACCTGCCGCGCAGCGGATCGCCAAAGAAAACGAAGATCTTGCATCGCGCACCGAGCAGCAGGCATCCTCGCTGCAGGAAACCGCCTCGAGCATGGATGAAATCACCGCGACCGTGCAGCAAAACACCGATAACGCCCGCCAGGCCAGCAAGCTGGCCGTTGAAAATGCCAATGCCACCCGGGATACCGGCGAACAGATGCAGAAGCTGGTTCAGCGCATGGAACGTATCGCCGACCGTTCTGCAAAAATGAATGAAATTATCGGCGTGATTGATGGCATTGCCTTTCAGACCAACATTCTGGCCCTGAATGCCTCAGTGGAAGCAGCGCGGGCTGGTGAGGCAGGGCGCGGCTTTGCGGTCGTCGCCGGCGAGGTTCGCCAACTTGCCGGCCGCAGCGCTGACGCGGCCAGTGAAATTCGTCAACTGATTGATGCGTCGAATAGCGAGATCAAGGGCGGCAGCGAAGCGGTGCAGGAAGCGGAATCATCGATTGAAAAAGTCGTTGCCCAGGTGATGAAGGTGAGTGATCTGATGGAAGAGATCACTCAGGCATCAGAAGAGCAAAGCAGTGGTATTGCCCAGATCAACACCGCTGTTGCCGAGATGGATGACGTCACCCAGCAAAATGCCAGCCGTGTCCAGTCGATTGCCGAGTCGGCCAGTCAGCTGACCCAGCAGGCTCATGAGCTGGCCAACGTGGTAGCGGCGTTCCGCGTTGAAGGCAGTGAAGAAGAAAGCGTCGAGAAAGCCTTGCAGCGCCAGGAACAGCTGACGCAAAGTAATGCGCCACTGGCGCTATCCGCGCAGGGAAACAAGACGCGTCCATCGTCGAGTACGATGCAGCCGTCAGCCAACGATCATGCCGACTGGGAAACCTTCTAGAGGCCACGCCTGGAAACGGCACAAGCGGCGTTAATCGCTCACGGAATAACCTGCAAGGAGCTTTATGCATACAGCGATCAAGGTAGGGCTTGTCGGCTACGGCTTTGCAAGCCAGACGTTTCATGCCCCGCTGATCCGGGCCGCGCATGGCCTGGAACTGGTGGCGGTATCTTCCAGCAAGGCATCTGACGTACAAGCTGCGCTGGACGTTGAGGTTGAACAACAGGCAGAGGCGCTATTCCAGCGCCCGGATATCGAACTGGTGGTGATCCCGACGCCGAACGATACGCATTTTCCGCTGGCGAAAGCGGCCTTGATGGCAGGTAAGCACGTAGTGCTCGACAAGCCGTTTACCGTGACGCTGTCAGAAGCCCGCCAGTTAGAAGCTCTGGCGGCGGATCAGCAGCGTCAGATATCGGTGTTTCATAACCGCCGTTGGGACAGTGATTTCCTTACTGTCAAGGACCTGCTGAAAGCCGGCATCCTGGGGCGCATCACAGGATTTGAATCACGCTTTGACCGTTTTCGGCCCGAAGTGCGCAACCGTTGGCGGGAGAAATCCATTCCCGGTGGCGGCATCTGGTATGACCTGGGGCCGCACTTGCTGGATCAGGCTTGTGTGCTGTTTGGCATGCCCAATGCCATCCTGCTCGATCTGGGTACACGCCGGGAGGGTGCCAAGGCCGATGATGACTTTCTGGTCCTGCTCGACTATGACGGCTGCCGGGTCAGCCTGAGTGCGGGTACGCTAATGGCGGAGCCAACGCCGCGTTTTCGCCTTCACGGCATCCAGGGCAGCTACCTCAAATACGGACTGGATCCTCAGGAGGACCGTTTAAAAGCCGGCGAGACGCCCAGGCCGCAGTGGGGTGATGATTCCCCCGGTACCCTGACGCTTCGTGAAAGGGAAGGTGAAGGCGCGCCGCTGGTAAGTTACGAGTACCCGACTCAGGCCGGTGACTATCTCGCTTATTACCAAGGCGTGGCTGCGGCGATACGCGATAACGCACCGTTGCCTGTCGGGATTGAAGACGCCCTGTGTAGCATGCAGCTACTGGAAGCGGGCATTGAAAGCCACCGCCAGCGCCGCTGGATAACCCTGGTATAATATTCGGGCCCAAGCTTTTCAGACATCGGGCTCAGGAAGCAGCGTTTGGCGTCTTCTATAACAGGGTTGTGTCGTGGCGCTGCTCATCGGCACGCAGTTTATCCCGTGCAATATACAAGGCAGCAATGGCGCGGGCTTCGTGAAAGTCCTCGCGCAAAAGCAGGGCAGGCAGCTCTTCCAGGGCATGGGTTTCCACTATCAAGGGTTCCGGCTCGTCGCCGGGCAGGCGTTTGGGGTATAGGTCAGTGGCCAGCAGCACCTGCATCCGGTGGCCCATATAGTTGGGGGCCAGGGAAAGTTCGGTCAGTGGCTCGATACAATGGGCGCCAAAGCCGCATTCTTCCATCAATTCACGGTTGGCAGCAGTGACAATATCTTCGCCCGGATCGACCAGGCCCTTGGGCAGCGAGAGAATATACTCCTCGAACCCAGCAGCATATTCACGAATCATCAGCACATGCTGTGGGTCCGGCATGGCCACTATCATGACAGCTCCCCGGCCACTGCCGGTCAGCCGCTCGAACGTGCGCTCTTCACCGTTGGAGAAACGCAGATCAAGTGATTCCACCTCGAAAAGCCGGCTACGGGTCACCTTCTGGCAGGCAAGAACCTGAGGCTTCTGCAGGTATTGAGAGCCGTTTTGCGTATCGGTTGGCGACTGTTCTGATGATGAAGAGGAGTCAAAGGATGGCATCTGGGGCCTCCGTGGCTGGTTCTGGGGTAATTGCGGTACAATAACATTGTTTTGAATTCACGTTTTATCCAGGCAGGAGTTGACATGATCGACTGGCAGACAATAGATACCGTGCTTCTGGACATGGATGGCACCCTGCTTGACCTGCACTTTGATAGCCATTTCTGGCTTGAACATTTGCCGCGCCGCTACGTTGAGCTACACCAGCTTGATGAAGCCTCGCAAGCGCGATTGACGAAAAAGCAGCTGATTGAACGGATCACTGATATGCGGGGCACCCTGAGCTGGTACAGCCTGGACTACTGGAGCCAGGAGCTGGGAGTGGATATTATCGCGCTCAAACGTGAGGTCCAGCATCTGATTGGCCTGCGCAGCGATGCACTGGATTTTCTTCAGTGGCTTAAAACCCAGCATCCACGGGTAGTGCTGGCCACCAATGCCGACCGGGCCAGCCTGGAACTCAAGCTGCCACTAACGGGGCTGGAAAGCTATCTGGATGCGGTTGTTTCATCCCAGGACCTTGGTGCTGCCAAGGAAGAGCAGGCCTTCTGGTTTGCCTTACAGGAAATCGAACCCTTCGATCCGGCCCGCACCCTGTTTATTGACGATAATCCCAAGGTATTGGAAAGCGCCCGTGAATTCGGTATTCGCTATCTGCTGGGTATCCGCGAGCCCGATAGTCAGCGTCCAGAAAAAGTGCTCAAGGAATTCGTCGCCCTGGATCGTTTTGCTGACTTGATGCAGTCTTCACCAACTGCCTAGGAGGTTTGCCGTGAGTGATAGCGTTCGACTCGATAAATGGCTATGGGCGGCGCGCTTTTTCAAGACTCGCGCCCTGGCCAAGAAAGCCATAGAAGGTGGCAAGGTTCATTACGACGGCGCGCGGGTAAAAACCAGCAAGAACGTCGAGCTGGGAGCCTTGATTCGTGTACCGCAGGGTTGGGATATCTACGAGGTGGAAGTTATCTCGCTGTCTGACCAGCGCCGTGGAGCACCGGAGGCGCGCAAGCTGTACGCCGAAACCGATGAAAGCGTCCAGCGGCGCAGCAAGGAGGCTGAAGCCCGTCGTCTGACCAATGAAGTGATGCAGCATCCGCTCAAGCGCCCGGATAAAAAGCAGCGGCGTGATATTCAGCGTTTCCAGCGTCAGCAGGGCGAATGACACCCTCACTATCATTCTGCTGATGGCTGGTTTTCCACTCTTTTTTACTGGTTGTCTCTATGTCTGACCAAATCCAACGTTTCCTGTTTGACCAAACCAATGTGCGCGGTGAGATTGTCACTCTTGAACAGGCGTACCGTGAAGTGCTCGACCGCCACGCCTACCCGGATGCGGTCAATGCGCTACTGGGTGAATTGCTGGCGGCTGTTGCCCTGCTGACAGATACCGTCAAGCTGGAGGGTACTCTGAGCATTGAAGTGCGCGGCCAGGGTGTGCTGTCATTGTTGATGGCCGAATCCAACCCTGGAGGAGAGCTGCGTGCCATTGCCCGGGTGGCCGAAGATGCCGCCTTGCCTGATGGCGACGCAACTTTCCGTGAGCTGGTCGGTGACGGCCAGATTGTCATCACCTTGGACCCCAAGGATGGCAACCGCTACCAGGGCATAGTGGCGCTGGATCATGAGGACCTGGCCGGGTGTCTGGAAGCCTATTTCAGCCAGTCTGAGCAGTTGCCCACTCGGCTGTGGCTGGCGGCAGATGGCCAGCGGGCGGGGGGCTTGCTGCTGCAGCGTCTGCCCAGTGAAGCGCAGAACCAGGACGTCGACGCCTGGGAGCGAAGCGTGCATCTGGCTGCCACCATCAAGCGCGAGGAAATGCTCGGGCTTGAGCAACGCGAGGTACTCTACCGGCTCTATCACGAAGAGACTGTACGGGTGTTTGAGCCCAAGGCGCTGCGCTTTGGCTGCACCTGCTCCCGTGAGCGGATGGCTAACGCCTTGCTCACCCTGGGCGCCAAGGAGCTGCGCGATATTCTGGCCGAGCAGGGCGCCATAGACACCCAATGCCATTTCTGTCACACGGAATATCACTACACTGCGGCAGAAGTGGAAACTCTTTTGGAAGACCCGACGGCACCGGCTCCAACCATCCACTAAAAATGTAGTCGTGGACGAATGCCATTCGGCGCTGAGTGTCTGCTGATAAGCTATTGGATAATCAATTGACTTGGCCATTCAATCGAACAGTTGTTTTAAATTGGTACTGCGCTGCAACACAAAATATTGTGGTCGTGTTGTAGTTTAACTACAAAATGTTTGCCTTAAGCCCCCATTTTCCGGGGGCTTTCTTTTTGTCATAATGCACGCGATTTTAGCGTGCCCGACCTGGTCAAGCCGGTCGGGAATGTTTTTTGCAGGCGTCGGAGACGCCGGGTAAACGGATAAATGGCCTAAGGCCCAGGAATCGACATGACCACGACTCAAGCTGCTCCTCAAGCCCATGTAAACCTGAACACCGCCGAGTTGATCGAGCGCGCTGTGGCTCGTGGTGAGGGCCGTCTGTCGGCGAACGGTGCTCTGGTAGTGAGTACCGGCGAACGCACCGGCCGCTCACCCAAGGATCGTTTTATCGTCGATGAACCATCGACCCGCGAAAGCATCGACTGGGGCAGCGTTAACCGTCCGTTTGACGCCGACAAGTTTTCTGCGCTGTGGGCACGGGTCGATGAATACCTGCAAGGTCATGATACCTTCGTTTCCGAGCTGCACGTGGGCAGTGATCCGGAGCACTATCTGCCCGTGCGTGTCACCGCCGAAACGGCCTGGCACAACCTGTTTGGCCGCACCATGTTCGTGCGCCCCGAGGTGTATAACCCGAGCGCCAAAGACGCCTGGCAGATTTTCAATGCACCGCATTTTGTCTGTGAGCCAGGCCGCGATGGCACCAACTCCGATGGCTGTGTGATCATCAACTTTGCTGAGAAAAAAGTCCTGATTGCCGGTATGCGCTATGCCGGTGAAATGAAAAAGGCCATGTTCTCGGTTCAGAATTACCTGCTGCCGGATGCGGATGTACTGCCTATGCACTGCTCGGCCAACGTGGGCGAAGACGGTGAGACCTGCCTTTTCTTCGGGCTTTCCGGCACCGGTAAGACCACATTGTCAGCAGACCCGGCGCGCTATCTGATCGGTGATGACGAGCACGGTTGGGGTGATGACACTGTTTTCAACATGGAAGGTGGCTGCTATGCCAAGTGCATCGATCTGTCCGAGAAGAATGAGCCGGTAATCTGGAACGCCATCAAGTTTGGCACCGTGCTGGAAAACGTGGTGCTGGATGACCGCCGCGAGCCGGATTACGCTGACGACAGCCTGACCCAGAACTCCCGAGCGGCCTACCCGCTGGAGCATATTGAAAAGCGCGTACCGGAAAACCGTGCCGGTGAGCCTAATGCCATTGTCTTTTTGACCTGTGATATGTCAGGCGTGCTGCCGCCGGTTTCCGTGCTCTCCAAGGAAGCCGCCGCCTATCACTTCCTGTCGGGTTACACCGCCAAGGTGGGCTCTACTGAAATGGGCTCTTCCGAAGGTCTGGCAGCGACATTTTCAACCTGCTTCGGTGCTCCTTTCTTTCCGCGCCCGGCGCGCGAGTATGCTGACCTGCTGATCAAGCGCGTTGAAAAGAAGGATGCCCAGGTGTATCTGGTCAACACCGGCTGGACCGGCGGTGCCTACGGTGAAGGCGGCTCGCGCTTTTCGATTCCCACCACTCGCGCCATCATTACCGCCATTCAGTCAGGCGTTCTGCGCGATGTAGAAACCAAGCAGATTGAGGGTCTCAACCTGCAGGTACCGGTAGCGGTGCCCGGCGTTGATTCCAGCCTGCTTGACCCGCGTGAAACCTGGCAGGATAAAGAAGCGTACAAGCGTCACATGCAGGAACTGGCCACCAAGTTTGTTGATAACTTCAAGAAATTTGAAGGTGTGAATGAAGCGATTGTTCAGGCTGGTCCGCAGCTGACCTGAAAGATCGACCGGTTAACGTGTACAGAACCAGCATGTACAAAATAGTTGGCCTGTAGAACATTAGATAAACTATGTGGTCTCAATGGGGGCAGTGCTACGGCGCTGCCCTTTTCTGTTTATCAACATCTGGAGTTTTGTCTTGATGAAACGTCGCCACTTTTTGGGTCTTGCCGGGCTGACAAGCCTGGCCGGAATGCTGCCGGGGGTTTCCTTTGGCTTTCCGCGCGTAGAACTGGAAGCTGCTCCAGGGCTTGAAACTCTTGAACTCACAGAAGCTCAGTGGCGTGAACGACTTTCCGACAAAGCCTTTTACGTACTGCGCGAACACGGTACCGAGGAGCCTTTTTCAAGCCCCCTGGATGGAGAATGGCGCGAGGGTGAATACCGCTGTGCCGGATGCGATCTGGTGCTGTTTACCAGTGCCATGAAATATGACTCGGGTACAGGCTGGCCGAGTTATTTCGAGCATGTGGAAGGCCATATGCTCAGCCAGCTCGACTTTTCCCTGATCTGGCCCCGGGTGGAATACCATTGTGCCCGCTGCGGTGGCCATCAGGGGCATGTGTTTGATGATGGCCCTGAACCCACCGGCCTGCGCTGGTGCAATAATGGAGCTGCCTTGCGTTTTGTCCCGGCCTGAGGCGTTAAGGCGCTGATTGTGATACCTTGACGGCTTTATCAAAGCTGCATGAGATTGTTGCGATATATGGATGTCAATCAGCGTATTCTCACCCGCCTGGCGGATGAGCTTGGTGTTCGCTCCCAGCAGGTGTCGGCCACAGTAGCCCTTCTTGATGAAGGTTCGACCGTTCCGTTTATCGCGCGTTATCGCAAGGAAGTGACCGGCGCGCTGGATGATATCCAGTTACGTCAGCTGGATGAGCGTCTGCGTTACCTGCGCGAACTGGAAGAGCGCCGTGCTGGCGTGGTAGCCGCCATTGAGGAACAAGGCAAGCTGACGCCCGAGCTGGCCCGCCAGCTAGACGCCGCGGATACCAAACAGCGTCTGGAAGACCTGTACCTGCCCTTCAAGAAAAAGCGCCGCACCAAGGCGCAGATTGCCCGCGAAGCCGGGCTTGAGTCACTGGCTGATGCGCTGCTGGCCAATCCCTCCTTGACTCCGGAGCACGAAGCACAAGCCTATCTGCGTCCGGCAGACGGTGACATTGCTGCCATTGAAGATGCCAAAGCCGCCCTGGATGGCGCCAAGCAGATTCTGATGGAGCGCTTTGCTGAAGACCCCGAGCTGATTGGCCAGCTGCGTGAGCGGCTGTGGCAGGAGGGTGAACTGAGCGCTCGAGTGCTTGATGGCAAACAACAGGAAGGTGCCAAGTTCTCTGACTATTTCGAGCACGATGAAAAGCTCGCCAAGGTGCCATCGCACCGGGCATTAGCCATGTTCCGTGGCCGCAATGAAGGCGTGCTTGGCTTGGCGATTCGCCTGCCGGGTGAAGAGGAAGCGCCAGTTCATCCCGCACAGGTAGCGATTGCCCGCCAGGTGGGCGTACGTGATGAAGGGCGCCCGGCTGACAAATGGTTGAGTGAGGTGGTGCGCTGGACCTGGCGGGTCAAACTTTATACCGCGCTTGAAACCGAGCTGCTTGGCCGTCTGCGTGAACAGGCCGAGTTGACCGCCATTGAGGTCTTTGCCGCCAACCTCAAGGACCTGTTGCTGGCCGCTCCCGCTGGACAGAAAGTGACCCTGGCGATTGACCCCGGCCTGAGAACAGGCTGTAAGGTGGCGGTGGTGGATGCCACCGGCCAGTTCGTCGATCAGGCAACGATTTATCCTCACGCCCCTCAGAAGCAGTGGGATCAGGCGCTGGCTGAACTTGCCCGCCTGGTCAAGAAGCACAGCGTCTCACTGATCGCCGTAGGCAACGGTACCGCCAGCCGCGAGACCGATAAACTGGCCGCTGAGCTGGTCAAGCGGATGGCTCCTGAACAGCGCCTGAGCAAGGTCATGGTGTCTGAAGCCGGCGCCTCTGTGTACTCCGCTTCAGAATACGCCTCCCGCGAGCTGCCGGACTTGGATGTCACCGTACGGGGCGCCGTGTCCATTGCTCGCCGCCTACAGGATCCGCTGGCTGAGCTGGTCAAGATCGAACCCAAATCGATTGGCGTGGGCCAGTACCAGCATGATGTTTCCCAGCTCCAGCTTTCAAGATCCCTTGAAGCGGTGATTGAAGACTGTGTCAATGCGGTGGGGGTTGACCTGAATACGGCCTCCAGCGCTTTGCTTTCGCGGGTTGCCGGCCTTTCAACCACGCTGGCAGAAAATATCGTTGCCCAGCGCAATGCCAAAGGGGCTTTCAATAGCCGTAAAGAGCTACTGGAGGTCAGCCGTCTGGGGCCCAAGACATTCGAGCAGTGCGCAGGTTTCTTGCGTATCAGTAATGCCGTGAACCCCTTGGATGCCAGTGCTGTTCACCCTGAAGCCTATCGCCTGGTAGAGCAGATCGCCAAGCATCAGGGCCGCGATGTGAAAGGCCTGATAGGTGACAGCGCCACGTTGAAAACGCTCAAGCCCGCCGACTTTGCCGATGAGCGCTTTGGGGTATTCACCGTGACCGATATCATCGCCGAGCTGGATAAACCTGGCCGTGACCCGCGCCCTGAGTTCAAGGCAGCCGAGTTTCGCGAGGGGGTTGAAACCCTGAAAGATCTAGAGCTAGGCATGGTACTGGAAGGCACGGTCACCAATGTGACGCATTTCGGCGCCTTCGTGGATATCGGTGTTCATCAGGATGGTCTGGTGCATATCTCGGCGCTTTCCGAGCGTTTTATCGACGACCCGCGCAGTGTGGTCAAGGCGGGCGATATTGTTCATGTCAAAGTAATGAGCGTGGATATACCGCGCAAGCGGGTAGGGCTCTCCATGCGCCTGGATGACCAGCCTGAACAGGCTTCAGGCGAGGCGAACCAGCGCCCCACGCAAACGCATAGCCGCACTGCTAACGAGCGTATCCAGCGCAAAGCCGCCAAGGCAACTCCGGAGCCAGCGGCGGTCGGCGCACTGGGAGCAGCCCTGTTGAAAGCACGCCAGGACAAGTAACCTGTTCAAGTCAATATGGTCAAAATGAATGTCGATAGTGTAATACTATTGTCAGCTTGTCTTGATTGTTTGACTAATGGCGCCATATCCTGCGCTTCTGCGTCGCCTGGGCGACATATAAAACGAGTTTATCCGTCAATTGCTGGCGGACCAGACACAAGGAGTGTTCACTTTGTCTGAACCACTCACAGATACATCCTTTTCTGCGTCATCAACCTTGAATACCAAGGTTGAGCGTCTCATGCCCGTGGCAAAAGCCGGTCGCCTGGGTCGCCTGCGGCGCGGTATTGAAAAAGAAGGCTTGCGGGTAGACGCGGCGGGCCGCGTCGCCCAGACGCCGCACCCCTATGCGCTGGGCTCCAAGCTGACCCATCCGCATATCACCACGGATTACTCAGAAGCCCTGCTGGAGTTCATTACGCCAGTCACTTCGCAACCGCGCGAAGCGCTGGCTTTTCTGAGTGACCTGCAGACCTTTACCTATCATGCGCTGGATAATGAGTGGATCTGGCCGGGCAGCATGCCCGCCCGCCTGGAAGGTAACGAAAGCATTCCGATTGCCGATTATGGTACCTCCAACATCGGCACCATGAAGTCGGTCTATCGCAGAGGCCTGGATGTGCGCTACGGTCGCATCATGCAGGCAATCGCTGGCGTACACTACAATGTCTCCCTGCCGGATAGCATGTGGCAGGCGCTGCAGGCTCTTGAAAGTGAAGAGCATACGGCGTTTAACGATTACCGCTCGACGCGTTACTTTGCCCTGATTCGTAACTTCCGTCGCCACAGCTGGCTGCTGCTTTATCTGTTTGGCGCTTCTCCGGCCATTGATAAAAGCTTTTTGCCCGGCGGGAAGTTGCCGCAAAAGCTACACACCCTGGACGATGAGACCTACTATGCGCCTTACGCGACCACGCTGCGCATGTCGGACCTCGGTTACCAGAACAAGGTCCAGGAGCAGCTCAAGATCTGCTTCAATTCCCTGGGCAACTACGTAAATACTCTGCGTCACGCGATTTCCTCAAGCTGGCCCGACTACGAAAAGCTGGGTGTCAACGTTGACGGTTACTGGCAGCAATTGAATGCCAATATCCTGCAGATTGAAAACGAATACTACAGCGATATCCGCCCCAAGCGGGTCACCAAACATAACGAAACGCCCAGCCAGGCGCTGGAAGCGCGGGGTGTGGAGTATATCGAAGTGCGCTGTCTGGATCTGAACCCCTTTGACCCTCTGGGTATTACCGAGCCTCAGATCCGTTTTGTGGACACCTTCCTGCTATGGTGTCTGTTAAGCGAAAGCCCCTGGATCAGCGACGAAGAATGTGACCGTCTGGATGATAATCGTCGTCTGGTGGTGGAGCGGGGGCGTGATCCGGCGCTGACCCTGACTCGTCATGGGGAGGCGGTCAGTGTCGCCCAGTGGGGTGAGCAGATATGCGCAGAGATGATGACGGTTGCCAGCCTGCTGGATGCCATGGAAGAAGATACGCCGCACGCGGATGCAGTATCTGCCATGGCGCCAGCCTTACAGCATCCGGATCTGACCCCGTCTGCCCAGCTGCTGGCGAAGCTGCATGATCAGGAAGTGTCACTGAGTGAATTGATGCTGACGCTGGCAAAGCAGCAAGGGGATACCTTGCAACAGCAGCCGATGTTGCGTTCCCGCCAGGCCCTGCTGGATCAGTTAGTGGAAACCTCTCATCAGCAGCAGCACGATATCGAGGAAGCGGATCAGGTCAGCTTCAATGAATTTCTGGACAGCTATTTTACTCAGGCGCGGGAATCCCGTCTGGCAGCCTTATCCACGGCTGGAGGATTCTCGTAATGCTGTTATCAACGCGCAGCGTGGCGCTGGCAGGGATTGTCTTCTGTGGCCTGATGATGGCAGTAGCATTGGGGCTGCAATATATTGCCGGTCTGGCACCCTGCCCGCTGTGTGTGTTTCAGCGGGTGGGAGTTATTGCCACAGCCGCTGTGTTACTGGTGGCGGTGGTGCATAACCCGTCGGGCCGATGGGGCAGGGCGTTTTATGGCGTCTTGAGCCTGGTGACAGTAGCCGCTGGTGCCTTTGTTGCGGGTCGCCATATCTGGCTGCAGTCCTTACCCGCCGATAAAGTGCCCAGCTGTGGGCCAGATCTCAGCTACATGATGGATATGCTGCCGCTTCAGGATGTGGTCAACCGCGTGCTGTCAGGGTCGGGGGAGTGTGCGGAGATTGATTTCATGCTGCTGGGCCTTTCGCTGCCGGCCTGGACGCTGGTGGGGTTCTTGATATTGGCGCTGGTGCCACTCAGGCTGCTGTGGCTATCTTTTGCACCTTCGCGAGGTTGACAGTTGCTGCCGGACAGGAGACGCTTGGTTAATATTAACTGTGTGTAACTGAGTCGCTTTCTGATGGGTTGACCCTGATCTATCAGGTGTAATCCATCTATCCGGCCTGATAACAGGGAGATGGCCCCCATGCTCGAAGATTGCAAAAATGCCCAGGAGCGCTGGGGTGGTGTCCACGCTTTGATTGACCGCTGGCTACAGCAGCGTAAAGAGCTGTTGGTCAGCTTTATGGCGTTGCAGCAAGCCTGCGACGCTGAGCTTGAAGGTGTGAACAAAACCCACGTCGATAGCTTTAGTGAACTGCTGATGGATTACATCAGTGCCGGCCACTTTGAGGTGTATCCTCAACTTGCTGATGAGGCCAAGGCCTTTGATGATGAAGCCGCGCTGGCGCTGGCAGCCAGGCTGCTTGAACGCCTGGAAATGTCGACGGAAATGACCCTTGAGTTCGATAATGATTACGCAACGCCGATTCGCTGCCAGCAGAACCTCGCCCGCTTGCCGGCCTGGATTGACCGCCTGTCTAAAGGGCTCACCGAACGCTTTGCGCTAGAAGATCAGCTGATTGCAAAACTCCACGCCGCCCATAGCCCGGAGCAGGCCAAGGCACCGGCCTGATCCAGGCGTTGCTGCCCCTTTTCTGTCGTTATCAAGCACTGGCAGTGCGCTGAAAGGCGCCGGCCAGTGCTTTTGCATGTCTTTGGACGAAATAGCGGCTCAGAAGCAACAGGAAAACTGCCTGGCGCTGCCCTAACTAGCCGCAGGTCTGATTGAGTTTTTATTGCACTGCGCATACCATCAGCTCGTCCTGAGTTGTGTCGTTGGTGGCCAGAGGCGCTATTAACGGCATTCTGCTCTTGGTCGTATCAAGGCCAATTAACCAAGGAGTCATGATGAAAGATCCCGTTCGTATTGCGATTACCGGCGGCGCCGGTCAGATCAGCTATTCACTTATTTTCCGCATTGCCGCTGGCGACATGCTGGGCAAAGATCAGCCGGTGATTCTCCAGCTGCTGGAAATTCCCCAGGCGCTGGACGCCCTGAATGGCGTCGTCATGGAAGTTAACGACTGTGCCTTCCCGCTGGTGCAGGATATCGTTGCCACGGATGACCCGAACGTTGCCTTTAAAGACGCTGACTTCGCCCTGCTGGTAGGTGCCCGTCCGCGTGGCCCGGGTATGGAGCGTAAGGATCTGCTGGAAGCCAACGCCGCGATCTTCTCGGTGCAGGGCAAGGCACTGAATGATCATGCAAGCCGTGATGTGCGTGTTCTTGTTGTTGGCAACCCTGCCAACACCAACGCTCTGATTGCGTCCTGTAACGCGCCAGATCTGGATGCTGGTCAGTTTACTGCAATGACGCGTCTTGATCATAATCGTGCGCTGACCCAGCTGGCTCAGAAAACCGGCAAGCATGTGACCGATGTTGAAGGCATGATTATCTGGGGTAACCACAGTGCTACCCAGTACCCGGATCTGGCCCAGTGCACGGTGGACGGCAAGTCGGCGTTTGATCTGGTTGAGCGCGACTGGTACGAAAACGACTTCATCCCGACCGTACAGCAGCGCGGCGCGGCTATCATCAAGGCACGCGGTGCTTCTTCTGCGGCATCTGCTGCGTCTTCTGCCATCGACCATATGCGCGATTGGGCGTTGGGCTGTGACGGCATTGTCAGCATGGCGATCCCGTCAGACGGCAGCTACGGCATCGAAGAAGGTATCATCTACTCTTATCCGGTGCGTTGCCACGGCGGTAAGTACGAAATCGTCCAGGGCTTTGAGCTGGACGCCTTCAGCAAAGAGAAGATGGCCGCGACTGAAAAAGAGCTGCGCGAAGAGCGTGCAGCGGTCGAACATCTGCTTGGCTAAGCAGGCAAGTGCTCTAAAAAGCACCCTGACTTGACGCAAAACCCCGCAAGCTGACGCTTGCGGGGTTTTTTATTGGTAACACTTCACCACTTGCCATCACTCAATCCCGCAGGGTCATGATTCGCCATTGACGCTGTTCGGCGATTGCTCGCAGGGTGTCGTCGGGGTCAACCGCAACGGGGTGATCCACCTGTTCAAGGAGCGGCAGGTCATTATGCGAGTCGCTGTAGAACCAGGCGCCGTCAAGGGTCATCCCCTGGTGTTCCAGCCATTGCTCAAGCCGGGTGACCTTGCCTTCACGAAAACTCGGAATGCCGCTCACCCTGCCTGTGTAGCGGCCATCTATAATCTCTGGCTCCACGGCGATCAGGTGATCAATACCCAGCCGTTCGGCAATCGGGCCGGTAATAAACAGATTGGTGGCGGTGATAATCAACAGCGTATCACCACGCGTGCGATGGCGGGCAATAAGCTCTTCGGCCTTGGGCAGAATGTGCGGTTCAATCTTGCTGGCCATGAACTGCTGGTGCCAGGCGGCAAGCTGTTCGGGGCTGTGTTCGGCCAGTGGCTTTAAGGCTACTTCCAGAAAGGCATGGATATCCAGAGTGCCCGCATTATAGTCAGCCATAAAGCGTTCATTGGCGGCGTGGTAAGCCACCGCATCTACCGCACCTTGCTCAAGCAGGAATTCGCCCCAGGCGTGATCGCTGTCGGTGGATAGCAAGGTGTTGTCCAGATCGAAAATAGCCAGACTCACAGCATTCCCCTTAATGGTATCTTGGTCATCAAGCGTAACGGTTTATAAAGCCATAAATTATCGCAGAGTCACCCTGGTTTAACCACTTAGCGTTATATTGTATTGATACGCTTGTCTTGCTTGTGGAAAAATGGGGGCAACTGAAAATTTATTAAGGTGACGTCCGTGATCGACGCAGACGGCTTTCGCCCCAACGTTGGCATCATTATTGCCAACGCCGAGGGGCAACTGCTTTGGGCGCGTCGTGTAGGGCAGAACGCGTGGCAATTCCCTCAGGGAGGCATCAAGGCAAGTGAAACGCCACATCAAGCACTCTTTCGTGAGTTGCATGAGGAAATTGGCCTGACCGCCAATGACGTTGATATTGTCGCCTGCACCCGAGGGTGGCTGCGCTATCGCCTACCACGTCGCATGATTCGAACCCATGCCCGGCCGGTGTGCATCGGCCAGAAACAGAAGTGGTTTTTACTGCAGATTCGCTGTCAGGAAAGCCAGATTTGCATGACGGCAACCCCCAAGCCTGAATTCGATGGCTGGCGCTGGGTCAGCTATTGGTATCCGCTCGGTCAGGTGGTGCCGTTCAAGCGGGAAGTCTATCGCCGAGCGCTCCGTGAGCTTTCACCACGCCTTCAGCGTATTGCCCTGGAAGGTAATTCATCGCTGATAGGGTCGTCTGGTGATGATTATTCAAGCGATGTTTCAGCAGGCGATGGTTCTTCAAGGTCCGGTGAACTCTAATTTTCCTCAGCGAGGCCAATAACAGTGAAAAGTAAAACGTCCATGCTCGAGGTGCTGCGTCGTGTTATTCAGGAGGTGAATGGCGCGCGAAATCTGGATGCGGCGCTGGCCACCATGGTTCGCCGGATCCGCAAGGCCATGCACACTGATGTGTGCTCGTTTTATCTTTACGATCAGGAGCTTGAGTCATTAATCCTGATGGAAACCATTGGCCTTCGCACCCAGGCAGTCGGCCGGGTAGTACTGCCCCTGGGTGAAGGTCTGGTGGGCCTGGTGGCCAAGCGCAGTGAGCCGCTCAACCTGGAGGATGCGCAATTGCATCCTCACTTTCGCTACTTTGAATCCACCGGAGAAGAACGTTACTCAAGCTTCCTGGGTGTGCCCATCATTCATCAGCGCCAGATGCTCGGCGTATTGGTGGTGCAACAGGCAGAAAAACGCCGCTATGACGACGAGGATGAAGCCTTTCTGGTTACCATGGCGGCTCAGTTAGCGGGCGTGTTGGCCCATGCCCTGGCCACCGGTAACTTTACGCGGCCTTCGCTGGCAGGCAGCCAGGCAACCTTCAAGGGAGTCGCAGCGTCTCCGGGCATTGGTATGGGCGAGGCGGTGGTCATCTCGCCACCTGCTGACCTCAACAGTGTGCCGGACCTGGTGCCCAATGATATGGACTTTGAAGTGGCTCGCCTTAAGGAGGCAGTCAGCAAGACCCGGGATGAAATTCGCGCCGCGGCAGAACGCCTGGTCAATCGTATTTCAGCCCAGGAACTGGCGCTGTTTGATGTCTATCAACAGATGCTGGGTGAAGCCGCGCTGACCGAGGAAGTGGAAAAACGCATTCGCGAAGGCCAATGGGCGCCGGGGGCGCTTGCCGATGTGGTGCGCCGTCATGTGCAATATCTGGAGCGTGTTGATGACGACTATCTGCGCGAACGTGCGGCGGATATCCGTGATCTGGGTCGCCGGGTGCTGGCGCACCTGCAGGAAGATACGCCCTCCACACCTGATACTTATCCGGAAAACGCCATTCTGGTAGGCGATGAAATCAGCGTGGCCATGCTGGGTGAGGTGCCGCGCGAGCGCTTGAAAGGGCTGGTATCCGTGCGTGGTTCAAGCACCTCCCACGTGGCGATTATCGCCCGAGCCATGGGCATCCCGACGGTATTGGGAATGGTTGACCTGCCGCTGCCGCGCCTTTCCGGCGCCCCAGTGGTGCTGGATGGACATCGCGGGCGCCTGTTCGTCCGTCCCAGCCCCGAGTTGACCGCTCACTACACCACCCTGATCGAAGAAGAGAAGGCCCTGACAGCCCTGTTGGAGCACGAGCAGGACTTACCCAGCCAGACCCCGGATGGTTACAGAGTGCCGCTGATGGTGAATACCGGCCTGACCGTGGATGTGGTGGCCTTGCTGAAAAGCCGTATCAGTGGTGTGGGGCTGTACCGTACCGAAGTGCCCTTCATGATTACCGAGCGCTTCCCCGGCGAAAAAGAGCAGACGCGACTGTATCGGGATCAGCTGGAAAGCTTTTCGCCCTTGCCTGTGGTCATGCGTACCCTGGATATCGGTGGAGACAAGGACTTGCCTTATTTCCCGATTGAGGAAGCCAACCCCTTTTTGGGTTGGCGGGGTATGCGGGTCACGCTTGATCACCCGGAAGTGCTGATGGTCCAGTTGCGTGCCATGCTCAAAGCGTCACAGGGGCTGGATAATCTGTATGTGCTGTTCCCGATGATTACCAATGTCGAAGAAGTTGATGAAGCTTTGCGCCTGATGGAACGGGCGATTGAGGAGTTAGGCGAAGAGGGTATTGCCGTTGAGCGGCCCAAGGTAGGCGTGATGATTGAAGTGCCTGCGGCGATCTATCAGATGGATGCCCTGGCCCGGCGGGTTGATTTCTTTTCAGTGGGAAGTAATGACCTGACCCAGTATCTGCTGGCGGTCGATAGAAATAACCCAAGGGTGGCCGACCTGTATGATGCACTGCATCCAGCACTTCTGGGGGCATTGGTGGAGCTGGCACAGGATGCCAAACGGCTGGACAAGCCGATTTCGCTATGCGGTGAGCTGGCAGGAGACCCGGCTGGGGCGCTTTTATTGATGGCCATGGGCTTTGACAGTCTATCCATGAATGCCCCGAACCTGCCCAAGGTGCGCGCCGCGATACGCAGGGTCACCCTAGTGGATGCGCAGCAGCTCCTTGATGAAATCATGCAGCTGGATACACCGGCTCAGGTGCATGCCCACCTGGATGCACGCATGGATGCCTGGGAGCTTGGTCATCTCATGCCGCCTAAGTCCTGTGCCTAAGTCCTGTTCCTATGTCCTGTGCTGGACGGCGCAAGCATTCCCTGATCCATTGCTGGAAAGCGCATTTCAGGAAAATTCAGGCCCAGGCAGTTTCCAGAGTGAGTTGGATTTCACCCCTGGGAACGGCCATGGGGCCAAAACTCTGTTCAGTGATATTGATGCGCCCGCCCCGGTGGCACGTCAGCCAGGCCGTCGCCCGAGTGCCATAGCTTTCGCCAACAATAAAAGCAGCTGACAGCTTTTTTTCCAATGCCGGTTCGATACCGGTGTCAGGCACAACATCTGAGGGGGCTTCCTGGCTTTTCTGAATAGCGCTCAAGGCAAGGTGTGGCCAATGAGCCAAGGGAGTCTGCCTGTCGGCTCGCATGGCTTCCTGCAGATTAAGCGCTTTGGGCCAGGGGGTGTCCAGATCCGCATTTGAAAGTACATGAATGCCTTCACTGACACGGTCGAGAGTGATTCTCTTGCGCCCGCGATGTATATGCCAGAGGGTGTGTGGTGTGGCTACCAGCAGGTTGAAGCCCGCATAGTGCTGGGCAGTATCTTGAAGCTGTTCCAGCCAGTCTCCAGGCTTGGGGCAGGTCAGGGCCTGGCGGACCAGTTCTCCGCGACTGGGCGCTCCTGGAGGAGTGATCAGGTAAGGGTCACGAACATTGGTGAGTGCTGCCACGCGTCCGGTCTGCCAGTTGACCGCCAGCCAGGAACCTCCGGCCTGAAGATCTCTGCCACCTGTAATAGGAGCGTCTTTCCAGTCATGCAGTGCCAGGGTAGGGCGATCATGAAATTCATCGCGATTGCCAATAAGACGTAGCGGCGTCAGAGTGTGTGGTTGCCAGTCAAAGGCAAGAAGGCACATGCTTGTCTTCCTGAAATATTTATGCGTTAGCGGACAAGTTAACTATTTGAATAGGTTAACTATTTTGATGGGTTAAGATATGATCAACCATGCTGTCAGTAAACCGTGCATGTATTGCTATGCGGTATGACCTCATGACATCACTGAATGTGCCACGTAAACTGGCCATTTCAGGATGATTGTTGGGCAATCATGCTGCATCGAACACATAACTGTAAACAGGTACCCAGCCAACAGGACGGCCTGATGATCTATTCGTACCGCAAGGAGCACTTCTGGCATAGCATCATCTGGCCCGTTCTGTGGCCTTGCCTGTTGGTTCAGCTGGTATTGGTGATGCTGTGTATTCTGGTGGCCGTCATGATACCGAGTGGCCAGCCTCCTGAAACCTTGTGGTTGCTCTTATTGGGTATCATGGCGATATTGCTGCTCGGCAGCAGCCTGAATCTTGCTGCCTTTATGGTTCTGCTGCGCGCCAGGGCGCGACGTAGTGAGCAGGCTTTTGAACACAGTATCGGCGAACTGGAACAGCACCTTGGTGTGCTTGGCTCACATTGTGAGCGCGCAGGCCTTGCTGCTGTGGTAAATGATCACACCTGGATGCAAGCACATCTGCTGGAACGCCTTGAAAGTGCCAATCGTCAACTAGCGGCGATGCGTGATTCAGGCTGCAAAGTATTGCCTGGCGCTACCAGTAGTGACGAGGATTCCCGTGAGACCTTGTTGGATGATCTGGCTCATACACGGCAACAGCTGAACCATCTGCAGCTGGGACGTGATCGTGCAAGGGAGGAATCGCGTCTAAAGTCCGGCTATCTCAACCTGTTACGCCGTGAGACCAGCCTGCTTTTCAAGTACGTCGACCACTGGTCTGCCAATATGGAAAGCGGTAGCGTGGAGGACGTGAGTGAGCTCAAGGAACGTCTGGCCGATATTCGTGCCCTGCTGGGCAATCTTGTTGATGAAACGCCGGTCGAGACTGACACCAGGCTAAAAATGCCGGTTCGGCGTGCCAACGTGCTGGTAGTGGATGACGGCCCGGTCAACCTGATGCTGGCTAAACAGGTACTGGAAAAGCAGGGGCTTGAGGTCACTGCGGTGGACAGCGGCGAGAAAGCTCTGGCCTGCCAGCAACAACAGCATTTTGATCTGGTGTTCATGGATATCTTCATGCCGGAAATGGATGGTCTGGAAGCCAGTCGACAGTGGCGTAGATACGAGCAGGCGCAGCAGCTTGAAAGCAGTGTTCTGGTGGCATTGACGGCCAATGCTGACGGGACTGGCCGCGAGCGTTGCCTGCAGGCGGGTATGAATGACCTGCTTGCCAAACCTTATCAACCTGAAAGCCTGATCAGCCGTGTGGTTGCCTGGTTTCCTGATAAACACCTTCCCGATGAATCTAATGAGGCTTTAACACCATGACGGTGATGCTGACGTTTGCGGTCTATCTGCTATTGGGGGCCGTGGCGGGCACCATGGCCGGGCTCTTTGGGGTAGGCGGTGGTCTGATCATCGTACCGGTATTGGCCCTGGCCTTTGAATGGCAGGGTATTGCCCCGGAGGTGCTGATGCACCTGGCGATTGGTACCTCGCTGGCCACCATAGTGATTACAGGGGCGTCGTCTGCTTATGGTCATTTCCGCAAGGGCAGTGTCGACAAACCCTGGTTCATGGCCTTGCTGCCTGGCCTGATGCTGGGCGCTATTGCGGGTGTTTTTGTCGCTGATAATCTTTCCGGCACTTTGCTTGGCACCTTGTTTGGTATCTTTGTTCTGCTGGTGGCGCTGAAAATGGTCATGGGACTTTCGCCCAAGCCGGGCAGCCAGGCGCCGGGCAAGCTGGTAATGATGGCGGCAGGGGCAGTGATTGGCGCTATTTCAGCTCTGTTCGGGATTGGCGGCGGAACCTTGACAGTGCCTTGGTTGTCACGCTGTGGCGCGAAAATGACCCAGGCCGTGGGAACCTCGGCGACCTGCGGGCTGCCTATTGCCGTGTTTGGCGCCCTGACCTTTATTGTGGTCGGCTGGGGGCACCCTTTGCTACCCGCAGCGGCGACCGGCTTTGTCATGTGGCCTGCCTTTCTGGGGATTGTCCTGACCAGCGTTCCTTTTGCCCGGTTAGGGGTCAGGCTGGCGCACGTTCTGCCCGCGCATATTCTGCGTTACGCCTTTGCAACCCTGCTGACCCTGGTAGGGTTACGTTTCATTCTTGGTTGATGGCCTTAGAGAAGATTTATGATTGCTTATCCAGAAATTGACCCCGTCGCGATTGCGGTCGGCCCTCTTCAGGTTCACTGGTACGGACTGATGTATGTGGTGGGGTTTGTGGCCGCCTGGTGGCTGGGCAGTGTTCGCGCAGCGCGGATTGGCCTTACCCGTGATGATATCGGTGACCTGCTGTTTTACGCAGCCATTGGCGTAGTGGTAGGCGGAAGGTTGGGTTATGCGCTGTTTTATGGCCTTGAACAGTGGAGCGCTGATCCACTATGGGTGTTTCGGGTCTGGGATGGCGGTATGAGCTTTCATGGCGGGCTTTTGGGTGTTGTCCTGGCGGCCTGGCTTTACGCCCGTAAGAAACAGCTGGCATTTCTGACCCTGGCGGACTTTATTGCACCACTGGTACCTATCGGGCTGGGGGCAGGGCGGATTGGCAATTTCATCAATCATGAATTGCCGGGCAAGGTGACCAGTTTACCCTGGGGCATGCCGTTCCCCGGAATGGGCCCGGAGCCGAGGCACCCCTCAGCGCTTTATGAGGCGCTGTTGGAAGGTGTCGTGCTGTTTGTGCTGCTGTGGTGGATCTCCGCCAAGCCACAAAAGCGTGGTCTGGTGTCTGGCGTTTTTCTGACCGGTTACGGCGTCTTCCGCTTTATGGTCGAGTTTGTGCGTATGCCGGATGCTCATATCGGCTATCTCGCCTTTGGCTGGTTTACCATGGGAATGCTGCTAACGCTGCCGATGATAGCGCTAGGCCTGATATTGATTGCCTGGTCGCAACGACAAGCTGTCGATGTGGTTGGTGAGTCGTGAGTGGTAAATAGTTGGAGTGGCAGCGGGCGTTTTCGCTGGTATAGAATGTTTAACCTAATGCTTTTCAATCTGGATTTTCTGTGACTGATGTAACGCCTACTTCGCAACAAGCGCTTGAACAGCCGTATCTGGACCTGATGCGCCATGTACTTGAACAGGGCGTTGACCGGGATGACAGAACCGGCACTGGCACTCGATCCGTGTTCGGTCATCAGATGCGCTTTGATCTTTCGCGTGGCTTTCCGCTGCTGACCACCAAGAAACTCCATTTGCGCTCCATTATTCACGAGCTTTTATGGTTTCTGCGCGGTGAAACCAATATTGCTTACCTGCAGGAAAACGGCGTGCGTATCTGGGACGAATGGGCCGACGCTGACGGCAACCTGGGGCCTGTTTACGGCTATCAGTGGCGCAGCTGGCCGCGTCCGGAAGGTGGCAGCGTTGACCAGATCAGCCAGCTGGTCGAGCAGATCAAGGCTAACCCCATGTCGCGGCGGCTGATCGTGTCAGCCTGGAACCCGGCCCAAGTGGAGGCCATGCAGCTGCCGCCCTGTCACTGCCTGTTCCAGTTCTATGTCGCCAACGGTCGGCTTTCCTGCCAGCTTTATCAGCGCAGTGCCGATATCTTTCTGGGTGTGCCTTTCAATATTGCCAGCTATGCGCTGCTGCTTAGCATGGTGGCGCAGGTCACTGGCCTGAAGGTAGGGGAGTTCATTCATACCCTGGGGGATGCCCACCTCTACTCGAATCACTTTGAGCAGGCCCGCGAGCAGTTGACGCGCAAGCCCTATGAGCCGCCGCAGTTGAGGCTCAACCCGCAGGTTGATGATCTGTTCGCATTTGCATTTGATGATATTGCCATCGATGCCTACGAGGCTCATCCCCATATCAAGGCACAGGTAGCCGTATGAACACTGTTAAACCGT
>JBNJGW010000020.1:0-36253 GCA_051748005.1 Pseudomonadota bacterium
TGCCCGTGAAATCGAGCGTTACAACCAGCAGACACTGGATGACCATCAGCGTCAGATTCTTGAAGAAGTGGTGATGTATGTGGAATCCATCCTGCCCGCCCAGGCATTTGATGCCTGAGCGAACAGGATGGCTACCAGGCCTTAGCGCGAGAAAGGAGTCAGCGTTTCACGAAAGGCACGGATATCACTTTTCACATCATCGGGATCAAAGCGGATATCCAGCTGGCGCTTGCGCAGTTTTGACCACATCTTGCGTAACTCATCCGCACTGATATCCAACGCCCGTTCAGCCCGCTGTTCGCGGCGGTTGAATTCAACCTCCTTCAGGGCAGTGGCCTGCCAGTGACGGTTGGCGAGTGCTTCAAGCCGTGTATCGCGCTGGGTTAGACGTTCAAACACTGCCTGGCGATAGGGCGCAAGGGCCTCGTCATCCAGCGCTTCCAAACGTTCATCGGCCTCTTGCAGGAAGGCATCCATGCGTTCGGCAATTGTGGCGCTTGGCGTGTCCGGGGATTGGACAATCATGGCCAGCCCCGGTGCTTCCAGCAGCGGTGAATAACCGGCATTGACAATATAACCAAGCTGCTCTTCAGTACGCAGGCGCTGATAAAACGGCGTTTCCAGCCATTGGGCCAGGACGTTCACTGCCGCCTGATGACGTAGCGAGGTGTCATTACCTTGCAGGTAGCGAAGCACCAGTGACTCGTCGCGGGTACTGTCCGGACGCAGAACACTGGCACCTGCCTTGGCCTGGAGGGGTGTCAGTTCGCTAATAGCGTCCCGGGTGAGGCGTGGGCGCAGCTTGCCGCGTATCAGCTCAGCTTGCTGCTCGGCCTGGTCTTCACTCAGGTTACCTACCGCCATGGCGTCAACGTAGAGCTTTTCAAGGAAGCGCTGGCGGAAATCTTCCAGGTGATGGATCTGCAGCCGCTGGCTGGCCGCTAGCAGTTCACTGCTCGACCATTGAGGGGTCAGTAGGGCCTCACCCAGTGCGCGCTGGGCCTGGCGGGTGAGTGATGATTCCGGTGCGTTGCGCCATTCGCGCTGCAGCTGATATTTCACCCGCTCGAAGGCGTTGGCTGAAATGGGCGCTTCAGCAAGTTGTGACAGTGTCTGCTCGATCAGAGGCGTCTGGCCGTCCCGCCAGCCGGAAAGGGCCAGGGTGATGCCTCTGGAGTGGGCATAACTGTCAACCGAATGCCCCGCTAGCCAGGCCGGGTAAAGGGATTCATTCAGGCTGTCATTCAGCCAATTGGCCAGCAGCCTCGTCAGCACGGCTTCTTCCGCTGAATAGCTGGCACTAGGGTGTTGCAGGCTGATGCGCCATTCCACCTTGGGCGTGTTAAAGCGTTCTTCCTGCATGTGCCAGGCACGAAAACCGCGGGCCTCTATTAAAACCTGTGGTTGTTCGTCGCTACCTTCCAGCAGGGTCAGGTCATCGGCAATAAAGGGGTTGGGGGCAGGCAGGGCCAGGCCGGCCAATGGGTTGCCGGGAGTTGCGTCATCATTGCGGCGCCATTGGGTGTTAAACCAGGGAGATACCTGTTCGCTTTCCACGTCAGGGCCTGAATAGACCCGAATCAGATTATCCGGTGTCAGGGCGTCCAGGTAAGTACGGTGACGTTCGGGGTCGAAGCTGTCCATGCGGTAAGCAGCGTACTGAACATCTTCGGCCGGGTAACGCGACAGGTTCATGGACAGGCGAGTGGCCTCCTGACTGGGCGCACCGGGCTGTTGGAAGCGGAAAGCCTGTTCACGCAGGCTGGCCTGTTCCTGATAGCGCCATTCGTCCAGGCCGTATTCACGAATGTTATTGATGGCGGCAAACAGGGTCGCCTGAATATCATCCAGGCGTTCAGCGCCTTTTGGCGTCAGGCTGACCGATACTGAAAAGAAAGCGTGTTGGCCGTCGCGCCGACCTGTACCTGCTGACAGGCCGTCAGCCAGCCCTTCATCACGCAGCAGTGCCAGGGCACTGCCTTCCCCTTCATCGCCCAGAAGGTGAGCAATCAGCTGAGTCGGCTGTGTCTGGTAATCACTGATAGGGTCTGGGATGGGAAAGTGGAACCGCACCTGACGGCGATCCTGTAGCGACTGGCGCTGCAGGTAAATCGGCAGGCTGTCATCTTTTACAAATGAAACGTCAATTTCCGGTGCGTTGAGCCCGCGGTTGGGAATATCCACAAAACGCTCGGCAACCCAGTTCTCCAGGGTATCCAGCGATTGCGGGGCCACAATCGCCAGCGTCATGACATTGGCATCGTAATGCTGACGGTAGAACTCGATCACCCGGTCACGCAGTGAAGGCTCACCGTCGGGCCGGTCGGCCAGGGTCTCACGGCTGCCCACAGCGAAACGAGTCATGGGGTGATCCTGATTGAGCACCTGGTTGAGGGCATCGTTCTCGCGGCGGGATTCGTCGCGAATGCGCGCCATGTATTCTGAGTGAACGATATTGCGCTCGCTATCCAGCTTATCGGCATTAAACAGCGGCGTCAGGAAGAAGGCGCTGAATCTATCCAGCGCGCCGGGCAGAGCGGAAGGTTCGATATCAAAGAAGTAATTGGTGTCCTGGGGGGCGGTAAACGCATTAAAAGAACCGGCGTTACGTGAAATATAGCCCTGGTAGGCGTCTGACTCAGGAAACGGCTCGGTGCCCAGAAACAACATATGTTCAAGAAAGTGTGCCAGACCCTGAAGGTCTTCCGGGTCCTGGGCACTGCCCACGCGAATATTCATTGAGGTCGCAGCCTTGTCTGCCTGTGGGTCGCTGACCAGCAGGGTTTGCAGACCATTGTCGAGGGTCAGGACGCGATAGTCGCGTTCATCATGAGGGCTGACGATAGGGCTCTCCACTTGGCTGACACCATCGGTTGAGCTGGCGTTGGCCAGCGGTATGTAGAGCATTCCCAGCGATAGCAGGGCCGAGGTGGCCAAAGGGTGGCCAGATGAAAAATATAGAAAACGTAACATTCACGACTCCTGAGTCGATGCCCATTTCAGCATTGGCCCAACGGGATGAGCGCAAGCAGGTGACTGATAGGCGGGATTGTTGACATGTCTTGATACCGGAAAAGCGCCCAACAGTTCCAAAGGTGCGGGGGTTAGTTGCTGTTTAATAGCGTGCAATGAGCTTGCCGGGTGTAGCCAGGTATCCAGCTGGTTTGGCGCAATGATGACTGGAAGACGGTCAGTCACTGCTGCCAGGCAGGCATTGGCGGGCACGGTAATCAGTGCCATTGAATCGTTAAAGGTGGTCAGGCTGGTGTGGTAGCGACACCATAACCCTGCCAGCAATAATGGTGAGCGTTGGGTATGGGTGATCAGGTACGGCTGTTTGCCCCGCGGCTGAACCTTCCAGGCATAGAAGCCGCTGACGGGCACAACGCAGCGACGGGCTTGCAGAGCCTCGCGAAACATTGGCCGACTGTCCAGCGTCTCTGCGCGCGCATTGTGGGGGGCGTGATCGAGAATCTCAAGCCAAGGTGGAGTCAATCCCCAGAACAGGGTACCCAGTTGGCGCCGACCATGTTCCCAGCGAATAGTGGACACACCCTGTCTAGGTGCCAGGTTGGGCGAGGCAATCAGTGGCTCCGAACAGCTGATCGGTTCTAACCAATCAGCCAGAGGGATGTCACGCACATAAAGGCGTCCTGTCACGACACTCTCCGTTCAATGGGCTTTTCGATGGGGAGTTTACACCTCACAGGTGGCGCTTGATGTTGTGAGCTTGATCAGCTGCAGTCAAATTGATAAATAAGCTATACAATAGTATCGAAAACAGTGTTTGATATAAGGTATCCTATACGAACCTGATCCTGTACAACAGCATGGAATCAGACCTTCCTTCCGCAGTAAACCTGAAGAGAATGCCATGGCTCGCCCACGACAGCATGCGCCCGATGCCCTCCACGCGCAGGTAATGCATGCCTGTGATGCCTGGCTGGCAGATAAACCGGTTCACGGCTTGTCTCTGCGTGCGATTGCCCGAGAGGTAGGTTGCGCGCCGAGTACCTTGCTCAAACTCTATGGCAGCTTCAATAACCTGCTTCAATATGTCAACGTTGACACCCTCGCACGCCTGCAGCATACCATTGGCAGCCTGAATACTGATGCGCCAGAACCCTGGCTACGCGCATTGGCACATGCTTATTGGCAGTTTGCCAAACAGGACTGCTACCGCTGGCAGCTACTGTTTGATTATCCGCTGGCCCAGGAAGGTGAGCTTGATCAGCGTCAGAGTGACTTGATTGAAGCCCTGTTCACCCAGGTAGAAACCAGTCTGAAAGAGTATCAGCCTGCTCTGGATGACCTGGAAGCGCGGCGGCTAGGGCGTACCCTGTGGGGCAGTGTGCACGGCCTGGTGCAGCTGGGGCTGAATGAGCGTCTGGGCTATTGGCAGGGGCAGCAGTTAAAGGTCGATGAGCTGCTGGAACAGTTGCTGAGTACCGTGCTTGCCGGCCTGAGCTCAATCGAGGGCGATGCGTGACCATTGCCAGAGTGCGGACACGCGGCCTGTTGCGCAAGCTGATTTACGCCGTTGTGCGGCTTATCTATCGTTTGCGCATTCAAGGGCGTGAGAATGTTCCCCGTCACGGGGCGGCGTTGATGGTATGCAACCATGTCAGCTATATGGATGCGCTGGTGCTTGGCGGCGCCTGCCCGCGGCCGATACGTTTTGTGATGGATCAGACCATTTTTAACTCACCCGTGCTGCAATGGTGGTTCAAATGGGTTGGTGTTATTCCGATTGCTTCTGAACGTCGCGATCCAGGGTCACTAAGACGTGCCCTCGACGACGTCAGCGCGGCGCTGGCCAACGGTGAGATCGTCATGGTGTTTCCGGAGGGCAGGCTGACACGGGATGGCGAAGTGGGCAGCTTCCGGCGTGGCATTGAAACCATACTGGCGCGTGATAATGTGCCTGTTGTGCCGGTCGGCCTGGCAGGACTATGGGGATCATGGACATCCAACGCAGGGGGGCCGGCCCTGAAGAAATGGCCACGCCGCTGGCGCGCCCGGGTAACGCTGAATTTTGGCAAGGCGCTTGATCCACTGATGATTTCAAGGGCATCAGGCCATGAGGTCGCCTTGAGGCGCTATCTGGAGGCTCAGGTACGCAGTCTCAAGGCAGCCGCCCACAACAAGGGCGGCCATCCAGACCCCTAGCGGCGTGGCAGACGAACGGCAGGCCAGCAGCGTGCCGATGTGATCAGGTTGTCACGAATTTCCAGAATTTCCATGCGGATGGAGCCTATCTGCAGGGAAGCGGGGCCTTCCGGGAAAGATTCTAGGTGTTCCAGAATCAGGCCGTTGAGGGTTTTAGGTCCATCGGTAGGCAACTTCCAGCCCAACATTTTGTTGATCTCGCGGATGTTGGCGGTACCTTCGATCACATGGCTGCCGTCGTCCTGCTGGTGAATTTCCTGATCTTCGGAAACATCAGTGGTGAACTCACCGACAATCTCTTCAAGAATATCCTCCAGCGTGACCAGGCCCTCCACATCACCATATTCATCCACGACGATTCCAATCCGGCGCTTCTGCTTCTGAAAATTTAGCAGTTGGGTATGTAGCGGGGTAGATTCGGGGATGAAGTAGGGTTCGCGAGCTTCTTGCACAATCGCTGCCTTGGTGACTTCTGAGCGGGAAAGGAAGCGAGCGGCATTGCGTAAGTGCAGCATGCCGATGATGTTGTTGATGTCGCCCTTGAAAATCGGCAGACGGGTATGCTGGCTGGTGCGTATCTGGGCGAGAATATCCGCCAGTGAGTCATCAAGATCTATGCCCAGCACTTCATGGCGCGGCACCATGATGTCGTTCACCGTGACGTTCTCAAGATCCAGGATCGACAGCAGCATGGTCTGGTGGCGGTAAGGGATCATGGTGCCCGCCTCGTGGACAACGGTACGTAATTCGTCCCGGGTAAGGCTGTCGCCGCCGTTTTCAACGCTTTTGACCCCCAGCATGCGAAGCAGGCCATTGGATATCAGGCTGACCAACAGCACCAGCGGGTAGAGAAGCTTAAGCAGCGGTTCCAGAATTCGTGAGGCTGGGTAGGCAATACGTTCGGGCTTGATGGCTGCATAGGTCTTGGGTGTGACTTCGGCAAAAATAAGGATGGTGATGGTCAGTATCAGAGTGGCGATTGCGGGGCCGGTCACTTCACCAAAAAAATGAATGGCAATGATGGTGGCGATAGAAGCCGCCAGGTTATTGATGAAGTTGTTGCCGATCAGGATCACGCCAATCAGTCGGTCCGGACGCGCCAGCAAACGAAGCACACGCTTGGCCTGGGTGTCACCGCTATTGGCCTGATGGCTCAGGCGATAGCGGTTGATCGACATCATGCCGGTTTCAGAACTCGAGAAGAAAGCAGAAAGCAGAATCAGTAGGGCGAGTAATCCGAACAATAACCCCAAGGGGAAGTCGTCGCTCAAGTTGAAGGTTCCTTTATTGCTGGGTAGTCCGATTGTCAGAAGATAACGTGCAAGATGTCAAACAGATCCATTTTTACGCCAAGAGTGGGCATGGTGTCAGGCTTGATTCAGGTGCCAAGCAGGATCTCCAGCACAAACTTGCTGCCAAAGTAAGCAAGAATCAGAAAAACGCCTCCTGCCAGCGTCCACTTGACAGCTCGCATGCCGCGCCATCCAAAGCGGTAACGGCCTACCAGCAGTGTCGCCAATATCAGCCAGGCTGTAATCGACAGGACAGTTTTATGCGCCAGATGCTGGGCAAAGAGATTATCGAGAAAAAGAAAGCCGCTAACGATCGAGAGGGTCAACAGCAATACGCCGGCCCATACAAGTTCGAACAGGACGCGCTCCATGGTGGTAAGCGGCGGCAGGGACTGAACAATGCCACGAATATGGTGATGGCGTAGCGCCTGATTCTGCAGGCCCACCAGCACTGCCTGTGCTGCCGCAATCGCGATGATTGCAAAGGCCAGCGCCGAACTGACTGCGTGGAGCAGGATGCCGGGCGTAAGCCCTCTTGCGCTACCTTCGCTGGGCAGGCTGGCTGCTGCTATCAGGGCAATGCCAGCAATAGGGAACAGTGCGATGCCCGCATTCAGTACGGGTTTGAACAGGCTGGCAGCCAGAACAACATTGACGGCAACGGCCATGAAGAGGGTGATGCTGGTGGTGAAACCGGGCAGAAAACCAGGCGATTGCCCCAGCAGTTTGACCACCAGTGGGATGTGTAGCAAAAGCCCCAGCGTGGCCAGCATGCGTACCAGTATCGGACGGGCGGATACGCGGCGTAAAAGCGACAGTCCCTGCCAGAGGGCAGCCGCCATATAAAGAACAAGAGCAAGGGTGGCGAATGGGAGCGCCTGCATGATGCTATCCGTGCGCGTTAAGCGAGTAAGTGAAACCTGTCAGATTCGGGGTCAGGACTGATGCCCCTACTATAACCAATCCTTTGCGTCGCGCACAGTCGTCACGCATTAAACACAGCGTCTTGGCCACTTCGACCATGGAGAGTCGCGGCTTCAACGCGTATAATCATCGCATTCAATGTCCACGGTGCTTGCGCCGGGCGACCAAGACGGAGGCAGAGAGGCCCCATGTTTCAGAATCTTAGCGAGCGTCTTTCCCAGACGCTGAAGTCGATCAAGGGTCAGGCGCGCCTGACTGACGACAACATCCAGGCAACCCTTCGGGAAGTGCGCCGAGCACTGCTGGAAGCTGACGTAGCGCTTCCTGTTGTCAAGGATTTCATCGAGCGCGTACGCGAACGGGCCGTAGGGCAGGAAGTCTCCAAGAGCCTTTCCCCGGGTCAGCAGTTCGTCAAGATTGTCCAGCAGGAACTTGAAGCTACCATGGGCGAGGCCAACGAAGGCCTGACGCTTAAAGGGTCGCCTGCGGTCGTACTGATGGCAGGTTTGCAGGGCGCGGGTAAAACCACCTCTGTGGCCAAGCTGGCACGCTATCTGCGCGAGCGCGAGAAGAAGAAGGTACTGGTGGTTTCCGCTGACGTCTACCGTCCGGCGGCTATCGACCAGCTGGAGACGCTGGCAAAAGAGGTTGAGGTGGAATTCTTCCCCTCCCGCTCTGACCAGAAGCCGGTAGATATCGCCATGGCGGCCATCAAGCACGCCAGGATCCAGTTCCATGACGTGCTCCTGGTGGATACCGCCGGTCGCCTTGCCATTGATGAAGCCATGATGGCGGAAATCCAGGCGCTGCACACAGCGATCACTCCCCAGGAAACCCTGTTCGTTGTTGATGCCATGACCGGCCAGGATGCGGTCAATACCGCCAAGGCATTCAATGAAGCTCTGCCGCTGACCGGTGTTATCCTGACCAAGGCTGACGGTGATGCGCGCGGGGGGGCAGCCCTTTCAGTGCGCCACGTGACCGGTAAGCCGATCAAGTTCATGGGGGTCGGTGAAAAAGTCGACGCCCTTGAACCCTTCCACCCGGATCGCGTGGCCTCCCGGATTCTGGGCATGGGCGACATGCTGTCGCTGATCGAAGAAGCCGAGCGCACGGTTGATAAGTCCAAAGCCGAGCAGTTGGCCAAGAAGGTCAAGAAGGGTGACGGCTTTGATCTGGAAGACTTCCGCGACCAGCTCCAGCAGCTCAAGAAAATGGGCGGCATGAGTGGCCTGATGGGCAAGCTGCCAGGCATGGGGCAGATGGCAGAAATGGCACAAGGGCCAGGGCCTGAAAAGGAGCTGGGCAAACTTGAGGCGCTGATCAACTCGATGACGCCCAAGGAACGCCAGAAGCCGGAAATCATCAACGGTTCGCGCAAACGCCGAATTGCCGCCGGTGCCGGGCTTCAGGTGCCCGACCTGAACCGTTTGCTGAAACAGCATAAACAGATGCAGAAGATGATGAAAAAAGCCGGTAAAAAAGGCGGCATGCAGAAAATGATGCGTGGAATGTCCGGCATGATGGGGGGGCAGGGGCCGGGCGGCCCAGGAGGCATGGGCGGAATGGGTGGCCCTGGCGGCTTGCCCCGGCGCTAGTTTTCAGCGCCTTGGGCTTTCCAAATAGCCCGCATTTGCGTAGAATGCTGCCTCTTCATGTGTAGGGGTGTGCCCATTATATGCCGCTTTCTGCACCATGTGGGCTTAAACACGATCTTATATCGTTGATCGATTTATATCGTTGATCGTTTATATCGTTGATATAGAGGCACTAAACCATAGCGGTTTGGCTCTCTTGTAACCTCAACCGAAGGATAGTTATCGTATGGTTACCATTCGTTTGGCACGTGGTGGCGCCAAGAAGCGTCCCTTTTATCACCTCACCGTGACGGATTCACGTAACGCCCGTGATGGTCGTTTTATCGAGCGTATCGGCTTCTTCAACCCGGTCGCCCGCGGCCAGGAAGAACGTCTGCGTGTTGATCTGGAGCGTGTTGCTCACTGGCAGAGCCATGGCGCACAGCTGTCTGGCCGTGTCGCTGAGTTGGTCAAGGAAGCACGCAAGCAGGCGTAAGCCTTTGAATGGCGCTTGGCGTCATTAGCTGTTGAACTGGGGTCGTCAATGACGCATAACGCAACACAGCAATCAGACGACACCTATGTGGTGCTCGGCAAGCTGACTAGCCCTCATGGGGTGAAAGGATGGTTGAAGGTCTATGCCTATACGAGCCCGATCGACAGCATATTTGATTACTCTGAATGGTGGGTTCGCCAAGGCGAGGCGCTGAAGCAGCTCACGGTAATTCAGGGGCGTCGGCAAGGTAAGGGGCTGGTTGTTCAGCTTAAAGGCATTGATGACCGTGATGCGGCTGAAGCATTGGCCCAGGCAGATATCGTCATGCCTAAAAGCGAGCTGCCCGAGCTTGCTGACGAGGAATACTACTGGCACGAGCTTGAAGGCCTGAATGTCTATACGCTGGCTGGAGAGTGTTTGGGACAGGTAAGTTATCTGTTCGAAACCGGTGCTAACGATGTCATGGTGGTGCGCGGTGGTCAGGATGCCATCGACAAGCGTGAGCGCTTACTGCCCTATCTGCCCGGTGATGTCATCATCAAGGTGGATCTTCAGGCACAGCGCATGGAAGTAGATTGGGACCCAGAATTTTGAGATATGGATTTTGAGTGAACAGCCTGTTTTCAATCACGCCGAGGGTCCTGCAATGTGGATCGGTGTTGTTTCCCTGTTCCCCGAGATGTTTGCTGCATTAACCCAGCACGGTGTCACCGGGCGAGCAGTCGAGAAACGCCAGATTGCACTGGAATTCTGGAACCCTCGCGATTACGCCACAGACCGTCATCGCAGCGTCGATGATCGCCCTTACGGCGGTGGTCCAGGCATGCTGATGAAGGTGGATACTTTACGCGGTGCCATTGCAGATGCACGCCAATGTGCCTTGCAGGCAACCGGCAAGCAGCCAACGGTGATCTATCTTTCCCCCCAGGGGCGCAAGCTGGATCAGGCCGGTGTGCAGCATCTGGCTCAACGCAGCCCTTTAATTGTGGTAGCGGGGCGCTATGAAGGCATCGATGAACGTATCGTTGAACATGATATCGATGAAGAATGGTCAATTGGTGATTATGTGCTGAGCGGTGGTGAACTGCCTGCCATGGTGCTGATTGACGCGGCGGCCAGACTGATTCCCGGTGTGCTGGGGCATCAGGATTCCGCCGTCGAGGACTCGTTTAACGACGGCCTGCTGGATTGTCCGCACTACACACGTCCTGAAGAAATTGATGGGCGCAAGGTGCCGGATGTGCTGCTGAGTGGCAATCATGCTGCCATTAAGCGCTGGCGCATGAAGCAATCCCTGGGGCGTACCTGGCAGCGGCGGCCAGACCTGCTTGAAAGCCGCGAGCTGGATAAGGCCCAGCATCAACTGTTGGATGAGTTCATCGAAGAAAACGCCAGAAAGGCGGCGGTGCAGGGCGAAGACAGCTGACAACCTTTGCGGTTGAAACGTCTTTCGGATCTGTGTCACCCATGACGACTCCCGGGCGGCTCGCCTTGAGCGCCGGGATCACGGCTTCCGCCATCCATTGCAGAGCGGTTGAGCCAACTGATATTTCAGGAGTAGATTATGAGCAGCAAGAACAAAGTGATCCAGGCGCTTGAGAGCGAGCAGATGAGCAAGGAAATTCCTCCTTTTGCTCCTGGTGATACCATCGTTGTCCAAGTTAAGGTCAAGGAAGGTAACCGCGAGCGTCTGCAGGCTTTTGAAGGTGTGGTAATCGGCAAGCGTAACCGTGGCCTGAACTCCGCTTTCACCGTACGTAAAATTTCCAACGGTGTTGGCGTAGAGCGTACCTTCCAGACCTACAGCCCGCTGGTAGATTCAATTGCCGTCAAGCGTCGTGGTGATGTGCGTCAGGCCAAACTCTACTACCTCCGTGAGCGTAGTGGTAAGTCTGCACGTATCAAGGAAAAGCTGTCCTGATGATTGGTCGGCGGTGACCTGTACCGCCGGGCAATGGATAGCTGGCCTGATAACCCCGTCACCGCTTTGCGGGACGGGGTTTATTTTTGCCTGGCCTGACGGCAGGATATCTCTGTTTGATCTGAACAGGCTGCCATGCAACAAGGAAGATGCTGGGTGGAGGATGCGAGATGAAGAGCGCCATATGGACCTGATTGATGCTTTCCTGGATGCCTTGTGGTTGGAACGTGGTGCCAGCGAACATACCCTGGCTGCCTATCGCCGCGACCTGTCAGCCTGGCAGGGTTATCTGGCCGAGCAGGGGGATGCTCTGACGACGTCTTCGTCTGAACAGCTGGCCAGCTGGTTTGAGCAGCGGCGAGCCCAGGGCTACCAGTTACGCAGTAACGCCCGGCTACTTTCCAGTTTGCGCAGTTTTTATCGCTGGGCACGTTTGAATGCCCATGTCGACAGCGACCCGCTGGCGACTATAAAGCTGCCGCGTGTGACGCCCGGGCTGCCAGGCACCCTGGATGAAGCCGAGGTGGTTCGCCTGCTTGAAGCGCCGGATACGTCCACGCCCTTAGGGGTGCGCGATCGTGCCATGCTCGAATTGCTGTATGCCTGTGGCTTGCGTGTCTCCGAGCTAGTAGGCTTGACACTGGACGCCTTGAACCTGAATCAGGGAGTGGTCAGAGTGCGGGGTAAAGGTGACAAGGACCGTTTGATACCGTTAGGTGAAGAGGCGGGTGCCTGGCTTACGCGCTACTTGCGCAGTGCGCGCAACGAGCTGATGTCAGACCCGATGCGGCCTGCGCTGTTTCCAGGCAGAGCCAATCGTGCCATGACGCGCCAGACCTTCTGGCATCGTATCAAGGCTCATGCGCTGACGGCCGGTATCAGCAAGCCGCTTTCACCGCATACCCTGAGGCATGCCTTTGCAACGCATTTATTGAATCATGGGGCCAATTTAAGGGTCGTACAGCTGTTGTTGGGTCATAGCGATTTGTCCACAACACAAATTTATACACATGTGGCTCAGGCGCGCCTGGAAAATCTGCACGCTCACCACCATCCAAGAGGTTAAAAGGAATATGCGTCGTCTCTCACTATTACCCCTGGTTCTCGGGGGTGCGCTGTTGTCCACGACGACCATTGCGCAATCTGTGCCGGAAGCACTAACCGAAAGTCTGAGTGTTAATGGCCAGCCCATGCCAGTGGAAAACGTCAACCCAACGCCGATGGAGGGTATCTATCAGGTTCAGTTGACCAACGGTGAAACATTTTATGCCAATGCCGATGGCAGTTATTTTCTGGTCGGTGATCTGTACGCCAATCAGCAAGATGGCCTGGTCAATCTGACCGAGCAGGAGGGCAATCAGGAGCGTGCAGAGGTCATTGCCGCCATTCCGGAAGAAGAACGGATTATTTTTCGCGGTGTGGGCGAGCCAAAAGCCACTATTGTCGTGTTCACTGATACAAGCTGCCCGTACTGCACACGCCTGCATGAAACCGTGCCTGAGTTAAACGAGGCCGGTGTGGCCGTGCATTATCTGGCCTTCCCACGTAGCGGTATGAATGGTGAAGCCGCCCGCGTCATGCAACAGGCCTGGTGCGCTGACAACCCTCAGCAGGCCCTGACCGATGCCAAGCAGGGCGAGGCACTTTCAGGCAGCGCCAGCTGCGATAATCCGGTAGCATCCCAGTACCAGACAGGTATTGCGCTGGGCGTTCAGGGTACACCCGCCATCATCCTGCCAGACGGCGAGCTGGTGCCGGGCTTTGTGCCGCCAGAGCGGTTACTTGCCATGCTCGACCTTAGTGAATAGTTAAGCGTTAAGAGAGATATTCAGGGTAGTCAGCGGCAGGTTGCCGAGCTAAATAAAGATAAAGTCATAATATGGCAGGTGTCAGAGAGGGGCGTCTTTCGCCCTTGGATCTGTGCCTGCACGATTCCGATACGCTGTAACAGGCACCGCCAGGTGCGCGCTGAAACATATAAGGGGAATTATTTTGAAACCGGTGAGAGTAGGTATCTGTGGCTTGGGTACGGTGGGTGGCGGCACCTTCAATGTGCTGACACGCAACGCGGATGATATTGCCCGTCGTGCAGGGCGCCCCATTGTCATTGAGCAGGTCGGGCACCGCAGTATTCACCCGAGCTGTGATATCACCGGCATCAAGGCCACCACGGATGTTTTTGAAGTTGCCCGCAACCCTGATGTCGATGTGGTGGTTGAGGCCATTGGTGGCTATGACGTTGCCCGCCAGCTGGTGCTGACGGCAATCGAAAACGGTAAGCATGTGGTCACGGCCAACAAGGCGCTGATTGCCGTGCATGGCAACGAGATCTTTCAGGCTGCTCATGAAAAAGGCGTTATTGTTGCCTTTGAAGCGGCCGTTGCCGGTGGTATCCCGGTGATCAAGTCGCTGCGTGAAGGCCTGGGTGCCAACCGCATCGAGTGGGTCGCCGGCATCATCAATGGGACCGGCAACTATATTCTCACTCATATGCGTGACGAGGGTCGGGCCTTTGAGGACGTGCTGGCCGAAGCCCAGGCGCTGGGGTATGCCGAGTCCGATCCGACCTTTGACGTGGAAGGTATTGATGCGGCTCACAAGCTGACTATCCTCGCCTCAATTGCCTACGGGGTGCCGCTACAGTTCGAAAAAGCCTACACCGAAGGTATTTCGCGGATCACTGCTGAAGACGTTGAGCAGGCAGACAACCTGGGTTATATCATCAAGCATCTGGGGATTTCCAAGCGCACCGAAAACGGCCTGGAGCTGCGTGTTCATCCCGCTCTGATACCCAAGGAACGCCTGCTGGCCAACGTTCACGGCGTCAAGAATGCCATTGAGGTCATGGGTGATGCGGTCGGCCCCACCCTTTATTACGGTGCCGGTGCGGGTGCGGAACCCACGGGGTCGGCGGTGGTGGCTGACATCCTCGACGTCGCTCGGGATATTGCCACAGACCATCACTATCGCGTGCCATACCTGGCCTTCAGCGGTGTAGGTCAGGACGTCAATGCCGTGCCGATCATGCCAATGGAAGACATCACCACGGCCTACTACCTGCGCCTGCTGGCCGTCGACCGCCCGGGTGTGCTGGCGCGAGTGGCAACCATTCTTGCCGAGCAGGGCATCTCGATTGAAGCCCTGATCCAGAAAGAATCGCCGGATGGCGACCTGGTGCCAATCATTCTGATGACCCATCGCACCAAGGAAAAGCAGATGAATGAAGCCATCCGTGAAATTGAATCCATGGCGGATATTCCCGGTACCATCACCCGCATCCGTGTCGAAAGCCTGGACGAAGGAGAGTAAGGCCATGCGCTACGTCAGCACTCGCGGGCAAGCGCCTGCTCTGTCGTTTGAAGAAGTGGTACTTACTGGCCTGGCAAATGACGGCGGCCTCTATGTGCCAGAAACCCTGCCGCATTTTTCCGCTGAAGAGCTCGCCGATATGGCGGGCCTTTCCTACGCGGAAATTGCCTTTCGGGTCATGAAGCCGTTTGTGAACGGAGAGATCGACGACGATACTTTCCGCGGCCTGGTTACCGATGCCTACGCCACCTTCAACCATGATGCCGTCCTGCCTCTCAAGCAGCTGGATGCCAACCACTTTCTGCTTGAGCAGTTCCACGGCCCGACCCTGGCTTTCAAGGATGTTGCCCTGCAGCTGTTGGGGCGGCTTTTGGACCATTTCCTGAAAAAGCGCAATGAGCGCGCCGTCATCATGGGTGCGACTTCCGGGGATACCGGTTCGGCGGCGATTGAAGGCTGCCGTCACTGCGATAATCTGGATATCTTTATCCTTCACCCGCATAACCGCGTCTCTGAGGTGCAGCGTCGCCAGATGACAACGGTGCTGGCGAACAACGTCTTCAATGTGGCCATTGAAGGCAACTTTGATGATGCCCAGGCCATGGTCAAGCAAAGCTTTGCCAACCAGGATTTCCTTAACGGCTCTCGGCTGGTGGCGGTGAATTCGATCAACTGGGCGCGCATCATGGCGCAGATCGTCTACTACGTTGCCGCTGGCGTGGCGCTGGGCGCACCGCATCGCGAGGTCAGCTTCAGTGTGCCTTCGGCCAACTTTGGTAACGTCTTTGCAGGTTACATGGCGTACAAGATGGGCCTGCCGGTCAAGCAGTTCATTATTGCTACCAATGCCAACGACATCCTGCATCGCACCCTGACCGCCAATGATTTCTCCAAGCGTGAGCTGGCGGCGACCCTGGCGCCTTCCATGGATATTGTTGTGTCGTCCAACTTTGAGCGCCTGCTGTTTGACGCCTACGAGCGTGATGGCCATGCCGTTGCCGCCCTGCTGGAGCGTTTCCAATCAGAACCCACGGCGCTGGCGGAGGCTCCCCTGGCGAAGCTGCGTGAAAAGTTCTCCAGCTTCAGCGTGGATGACGCCACCATTCTTGAAGTGATTCGCGAAGCCCATCACCGCACCGGTGAGATCCTCGACCCCCATACCGCAACCGGCTACCGTGCGGCCGAGCGTGCCCGCGCGGATCAGTCAACGCCCATGGTCACCCTGGCCACCGCTCACCCGGCCAAGTTTGCCGAAGCAGTGGTCAAGGCGGGCTTTCAGGGGGTCCCGCTGCCGACCCATATGGATGATTTGCTGGATCGTGAAGAGCGTTACAGCGTCTTGCCTGCCACTCTGGAAGCGGTGCAGCAATTTGTGGTTGATAATCGCCGGTGAGCCCAGTCCAGCAGGTTGAGCATTGAGCATGAATGCACGTCAGGATCTACCGTCAAGCGTGACGCAACCACGCCTGGAGCCGCGTCCACTTGACGAGACAGTCTATGCCCGGGCACAGGCCGAAGGCTTGAATGAACTTCAGGCGCGACTGCTGGCGTCACGCTTACCCGGCTATCAGGGCGAGCTTGCGCCCCTGGTGGCGCCGAGCCTGCGCTATCTGGCTCATCCTGAAAGGCTGGCCGATGGCCGGCGCGCGGCGGAACGCATTGCTCAGGCAGTGTGCGAGGGTGAGTCGATCGGAATTCTGACCGACTATGATGTGGACGGGATCACCTCACACGTCGTGATCCGGCGCACCCTGGTCGAGCTTTTTGGTGTGCCTGAAGCCCGGCTGCACAGCCTGATTGGCCACCGTATCCATGACGGCTACGGTATCAGCCTGCCCTTGGTGGAGCGCACCTTGAGCCTTTCGCCACATCCGACCCTGGTGATTACCGCGGATTGCGGCAGCTCCGACGAGCCGCGTATTGCGCGCCTTAAAGAGGCGGGTATAGACGTGGTCGTCAGCGACCACCATGCCCTGGCGGTGGAAGGCCCGCCAGGCTCTGCGTACGCCTGCGTCAATCCGACCCGCAGTGACTGCGCCTACCCGGATAAGACCATTGCTGGCTGCATGGTGGCGTGGCTTGTGATGTCGCTGGCGCGCCGCGTGCTGATCGAATGGGGTGCCCTGCCAGAGGCTACGCCCAAGCTGTCGCCATGGCTTTCTTATGTGGCTTTGGGAACGGTGGCGGATTGTGTTTCCCTGGGCGCCAGCCCGGCCAATCGTGCTGTCGTCAGCCAGGGACTGACCCTGATCAACCGCATGGATGCAGCCTGCTGGCGGGCCATGGCGCAGCGCCTGGGCCAGGATAGCGTGCCGTTCAATGCCGAGACCCTGGCCTTTCAGATGGGGCCACGCATCAATGCTCGCTCGCGCCTGGATGATCCTTACGCGGCGCTGCATTTCATGCTCGCTGAAAATGATGCGATCGCTAACCGCCAGCTGGATGTGCTCGATGATGATAACCAGTCGCGCAAGGCCATTGAGGCAGATATGGCTCAAGAGGCACGCGCCTTGGCTGCTGTGGAACTGGCGGCAGACGCCACAGCGCTGATTGTGCTTCTGGAAGATGGCCATCCTGGCGTACAAGGCATCGTGGCTTCACGTTTGGTGCAGGCCTACGGGCGCCCGGCGCTGGTACTGACCCGGGCCGTCCAGCACGGCATGCTTACCGGCTCCGGCCGCTCGATAGATGGCCTGCACCTGCGCGATGCCCTGCAGCGTGCCTATGAGCTGGCGCCAGAAGCCTTGCCACGTTTTGGGGGCCATAGTGGGGCAGCAGGTGTTGGCGTGCCCAGAGAGCAGCTGGCCGCTTTCAAGGCCGCTTTCCTGCAGGCGGTGAATGAGCAGCTCGGTGATATGCCGCTCTACCCAAGGCTATGGACCGATGGAGAACTTTCCAGTCAGCAATTGACGCTTGCCACCCTGAACGACATTGACGTTCTGGGTCCTTATGGCCGCGAGTTTGACCCGCCACTGTTTGAAGGTCGCTTTATCGTTGAAGCGCTGCGCCCGGTGGGGGCGGATGGTTCACACCTGATGATGGAGCTTTCCAACGGGGCGGTGACCTGCAAGGCGATCTGGTTTCGTGCCCTGACGCCAGGGGAGCTGCCAGCCTTTGATGTCGGCGATACGCTACACTGTGCCTACAAGCTCAACCGTAACCGCTGGCGCGGCCGTGAATCGCTCCAGCTGATGGTGGAACACGCCAGTCTGGTCTGACCATCATGACTGGCCATCGTTACCCCGGCAGGTCAGTGAGTTTTTCCTGAAAGCGGCGGATAGATCCCGCCGCTTGTTTATTTCAGAGGACGCTTTACATGCGTGACGACAATTTACCCCAGGACCCACACCAGCCCTATGAAGACGTCATGGCCATGCTGTTGGGTACGCTGTTTGTGGCCCTTGGCGTGACGCTCTATACCCAGGCAGTACTGCTGACGGGCAGCACGGCCGGCATGGCACTGTTGCTGAACTATCTGACCGGCTGGGGCTTCGGTGTGTGGTTTTTTGCCATTAATCTGCCGTTCTATTATCTGGCCATCAAGCGCATGGGCTGGAGTTTCACCCTGCGCACCTTTGTGGCTATTGGTTTGGTGTCGGTATTTTCGGAGTTGACCCAGCGCTGGGTCACGTTCGAGTCAGTGCCATCGCTTTACGCCGCTGTCATGGGCGGTGCCCTGATCGGCGTGGGCATGCTGATGCTGTTCCGCCACCGCACCAGCCTCGGCGGCATCAATATTCTGGCGCTTTACCTGCAACAGCGCTACGGCTGGCGGGCAGGCTATGTGCAGTTGGGCATTGACGGCCTGATCCTGCTGGCAGCCTTGACCCAGCTACCATTGGACAGGGTGGGCTACTCGGTCATCGGCGCCGTCACCTTGAACCTGATCATTGCCCTCAACCACAAGCCTGGGCGTTATATCGGGGTGAGCTAAATTGACACCATGCAGGATTTACATTCTGATTGTCGATATCGATGATGCAGATTTAGAAAGAGATTGGCAGGAGTCGCCTTAACCGGGTTTCAGGCTGGACACAATGAACCAAAATAATGCTTCATACGTGACACACCCCACAGAGCATAAAAGCACCAGTGACAAGCAGCGACTGACTGAAGCCCTGTCCCGTGCACGTTGTATTGACCCCCCTGTTAAGGTAGCGCCTGCGCCTGCCAATGCGGGTATTCTTCAGCGCATGTACCGGGCGCAACATAACCTGCTGTCAATATGGCGTGAGAAGGAATATGCCGTCTATACCTCGTACATGACTCTGGCCAATCAGCATTACGTTGTTTGCAACAGCCCTGATACGGTGCGCCGTGTCTTTCTCGAACAACATAGCAACTATGATCGTAAAAGCCCGCAAATGCGGCGTGCACTGACCCCATTACTTAAAGACGGGCTATTTGTCAGTGACGGCGACTTATGGAGCCAGCGTCGACGTCAATGCGCTCCTTCGCTCAGCAATGCATTGCTACCGAATTTTTGCGCGGTGATGACCGCCTCAGCAGATGAAACTGCCGAGCGCTGGGTCGGGCAGCCGCAGGGTGAGCCATTGGATATGCTCACCGAGATGGCTCACTTGACAGCTCGCATCATCGGCCGAACGATTTTCGGAGATGACACAACCGACGAAGAGGCGGAGCAGGTTGTTGCGGGGTTTACTGAATATCAGCGCCATTCAGAGCATCTGGATATGGCGGATACCCTTGGGCTGCCATTTATGAGGCTGCTGGGCAATCCTTTAAGACGTAAACGTATCCGCTATTCGGCAGAGCAGGTGCATGAAGTGATTGACCGGATTATTGAACGTCGTATCAATACCTCCGACTCGAATCAGTACAGCATGATCGATAGCTTTATGACGGCATTAGAGGGAGGCGAAGGGTGCCCGATGGGGCGGGAAGCGGTGCGCAATGAAGCTATTGTCATGTTCATGGCGGGGCATGAAACGACAGCCAACGCTCTGGCCTGGTGCTGGTACCTGCTGGATTACGATCAGCAGGCCATGGCGCGTCTACAGTCCGAGCTTGATGAAGTCCTGAAGGGGCGAACGCCGCGTTATGAAGATGTCGAGAAGCTTCACTACACCATGGCAGTGTTTGAGGAAGCTATGCGCCTATACCCTCCGGTACCCATGCTGACGCGTCAAGCGCGCGGCGAGGATCAGGTGCGTAATCGTGAGGTTCACCCGGGCACTGTTCTGATTGTTTGTCCCTGGCTGATGCATCGACACCGTAGACTATGGGAGGCGCCTGACCATTTTGTGCCGGAGCGCTTTTTACCCAAGGTGCCGCGCCCGGACAAGTTCACCTATTTCCCTTTCAGCGTGGGTCACAGGGTTTGTCTGGGTAAGCGGTTTGGGCTTTATGAGGGTGTTCTGTGTCTGGCAACATTGGCGCAGCGTTTCACTCCACAGTTGGTGCCGGGTCATAAAGTGGAAATCGAGTGTCGACTGACTTTGCGCCCCAAAGGAGGGTTACCCATGACGCTTCAGCCACGTAAGCTCTATGACCAGTCGATTGATTGATCGTGATGCGCCGCCATGATGCAAGCGCTGCCCGTTCCGGTTGTTTTACCTTCTGTCGAAAAACTCTGGAACCAGCAGCGTGGGCGTCGATGAAGCGGCAACTAGGCTCTAGCCGCTCAGCCAGAACCACCAGACAATGGCGGCAATCAGGGCGAGGCCAGCGAGATTAACCAGAATACTCATGCGCTTTGCTCCTGTGTGGTTGCGGTCTCTGAGGGATGTGTAGTGTTCTGGCGCTGGGTTTTCCATAGCCGCAGGCGATTGGCGTTGCTGACCACTGTGATGGAGGACAGCGACATGGCCGCCCCGGCAATCATCGGCGAAAGCAGCATGCCGGTCAGTGGGTAGAACACCCCAGCGGCAATTGGGATGCACAGCACGTTGTAGCCAAAGGCGCCGACCAGGTTCTGCTTGATATTGCGCAGGGTGGCCTGACTGATCTCGATGGCGTCTGCCACCCCATGCAGCGAACCGCGCATCAGGGTCATGCCAGCACTTTCAATCGCCACATCGGTGCCCTGGCCGATAGCAAAACCGACGTTGGCGCGCGCCAGGGCAGGGGCATCGTTGATGCCGTCGCCGACCATGCCCACTATTCCCCCTTCTTTCTGCAGGCGCTCAATCTCTGAATGTTTGTCTTCGGGTAAAAGCCCGGCGCGGAAGTCGTCGATGCCCACCTCGCGGGCAATGGCGGCGGCAGTGTGCTGATTATCACCGGTCAACATCACGACTTTGAGGCCATCGTTTTGCAGCCGTTTGATGGCCGCCTTGGTGTCGTTACGCAACGGGTCACTGATGCCGAAAAGTGCTGTCAGCTGGCCATCAACCGCCAGGTACACCAGGGTGCGTGCCTTTTCTTCCAGTTCCCGGGCGGTGTCATTGCCGCCTGTCAGGTCAACGCCCGCGTTCTCCAGCAGGCGCGCATTGCCCAGCAATAAGGCTTTGCCATCTGACGTTTCTGCCTTGACGCCGCCACCGGTCACGCTATCAAAATTGCGAATCTCTGCGGCCCTGATGTTGGCATCTTCACCATGGGCGGTAAGCGCCGCTGCCAGCGGGTGCTCCGAGCCGCGCTCCAGTGCCATCACATAACCAAGCGCGGCCTCTTCATCGCCCTGAAGCGTGTGCGCTTCAGTGACGCTGGGCTTGCCTTCGGTCAGGGTGCCTGTCTTGTCGACTACCAGGGTGGTAAGCTTGCTGGCGGTTTGCAGGGCATCGCCGTTGCGCACCAGCACGCCGTGTTCAGCAGCCTTGCCGACCCCTATCATGGTTGAGATAGGCGTCGCCAGGCCCAGCGCACAGGGGCAGGCGATAATCAGTACCGTGGTGGCGGTGACCAGCATATGAATCACCCGTGGCTCGGCGCCAAAGTTGAACCACACCAGAGCCGTCAGCACGGCGATAATCATTACCGAAGGCACAAAGATACTCGATACCCTGTCGGCCAGTTCGCCAATCGGCGGGCGCGAGTTCTGGGCGTTAGCGACCTGCTCGGTAATTTGCCCAAGCCGAGTGTCAGCGCCCACCCGGGTAGCCTGATAGACCAGGCCGCCCTTGCCGTTAACAGTGCCTGCACTGACCTCATCTCCAGCTGCTTTTTTCACTGGTACCGGCTCGCCGGTTAACATGGATTCATCGATATGGCTGGTGCCTTCGAGCACTTCCCCATCCACCGGCAGGCGTTCGCCAGGACGCACACGGATATGGTCACCGCTGCGCACGGCATCAATCTCGACTTCCTGCTCCTCACCGTCGCGGATCACCCGAGCGGTGCGGCTTTGCAGATCCAGAAGGCGCTTTAACGCATCGCTGGTGCGGCCGCGGGCTTTCAGCTCCATGGCGTTGCCGAGCAGAATCAGGCCAATCACCATGGCTGACGCTTCAAAGTAGATGCCGTGAGCGACCTCCGGCAGCCAGGGGGCAAAGGCAACCACCACCATGGAATACAGCCAGGCGGTACCGGTACCCATAGCGACCAAAGTGTCCATATTGGCCTGGTGATGCTTGAAGTTTTTCCAGGCGTTGACAAAAAAGTGGCGCCCCGGAAAGGCCATGACGGCCAGGGTCAAAAGTCCGATTACCAGCCAGAACAGGCGTCCGCCACCTACAGGGTGTGGGTGGTAGACAAACATGCTGAGCATCAGGGGCAGGGCCAGTGCCAATGCATAAGCACTGCCTTTAAGGCGCTGTTTATACTGCTTGGCTTCCTGCTCTGCGCGGGTGTTTTCCGCTTCGCGCATATCAACAATCGGCTCGGCGCTATAACCGGCGGAATCCACTGCCTCCACCAGTGCCTGTGAGTCTGCCTGACCAAATACCTGAGCGGTATGGGTGCCGAAGTTAACGCTGGCAGTTTCAACGCCTGGGGTCTTTTCCAGTGCCTTCTGTACGCTTTTCACACAGCTGGCGCAGGACATGCCGCTGATCGCCAGACGGATCTGCTGGTTTCCTGACGTCTTGTTTTCCTCTGCCTGGTTGGTCTGGCTGGCAGTAGTCTGAGCGCTGGATTCAGTACCGACAGTGCTGTCTGTCTCATCATCTTCTTTAGCTACGTCACCGGGTGGGTAGCCAGCATCTTTCAAGGCCTGATCGAGTTGCGTGTCATTCAGTGTGGTCGTCACATCCAGATGTTTTTCTGCCGGGGTACCGATCACATCAGCGTTTTCGTCCAACGCCTGAATGGCCTCGCGCATACGCTTGACACAGCCCTGGCAGTTCATCCCGGGCACCGTTCGGGTCAGCTGTTGATGAGGTGTATTGTTGTGACTCATAGGGTCTCCTGTTCGTTGGGAAAGCTTTCGATCAGACGGCAGAGCGAGTGGCCATCCGGTGCCGCATCGGGCATGTGCTGCCAGCTTTCCAGCGCGGCCTCCATGCGTGCGGCGAGCGCCTGAAGCTCATCAATCTGGGCACGCACCTGTGGCAGACGGTGAGCCAGGAGGTCGCGCACCAGCGGGCAGGGCGAGTCACCATGATCGGCATGGGAAAGAATGTTGCGTACTTCAGCAATACTGAATCCGAGTTTGCGCGCTCGCTGTACAAAACGCAGCCGTTCCAGGTCGCTTTGGGTAAATAATTGATAGCCATTGTCAGGGTGACGTTCAGGGTTCAATAATCCCTCGCGCACATAATGTCGTACGGTTTCACTGGTGACCTCCGCCTGACGGGCGATTTCGCTGACTTTCAACTCTGTCTCCTTTCTGAATGCAGATTCAGGTGTTCTTAACCAGTTCTGGCAAACAGTTTAGAACCTATGTGTTACCCATAGGTCAAGCGATAGATTGGGTTGTGTGACATTTTGTTAAAACGACAATTTAAAACGATCGTTCGACTAATGTATAAGGTGAAAATGGAATAAAACGCTCGTTTGCCCTTGATCCTGAGCGCCGAGTGCGAGAAAACACACATGTACAATCAACAACGGCGATGGGAAGCGCCGCAGGATAATCACAACTTGGGGTACGTATGAATAACAAATTCAATAAACTGACATTGGCCACGGCAGTTGCCGCCATAACAATGGCATCTCAGGCCCACGCCGGCGGGTATCAGATCAACGAACAGAGTGTCAGCGGCCAGGGGTATAGCCATGCCGGACGCAGCTCGAATATCAACGATGCCACCATAGTGTTCGGCAACCCGGCCGGGATGTCGTTCCTGGATCGTGCTCAGGTGACCGCCGGGGGGACCTTTCTCAGCGTCGACACTGAGCTGAGCAATGTCCAGGCCACCCGGACGCTGGATGCCGGGGTTGCTCAGGGGGGCGCGCCGGTGGGTACCCAGGTGCCTATCGGCGGTATTCCTGGCACCAATGAAGGCGATATGGTGCCGGGTACACTGGTGCCTTACGCTTTTTATGCTCACCCTGTGAATGAAAAGTTGGCATTTGGCTTTGGGGTTTACGCGCCTTTCGGCTCAAAGACCGATTACGAGAAGGACTTTCAGGGGCGTTATTTTGGTGATTACACCGAAGTACGCGTGGTCAGCGCCCAACCAACGGTGTCTTACCGCTTCAACGACCAGTGGTCAGTCGGGGCAGGTATTTCCTACAATCAGGTGGAAGGCGAGCTGCGCCGTCAGCTACCTACTGGCCCAGAATTTAACTCGGCGGCGGATGTGGATTCGCGGGTAACTGGCGATGATGATGGCTTCGGCTATAACCTGGGGGTGATTTACCAGCCTGTCCCGGAAACCACGTTCGGCCTGACCTACCGCTCGAAGGTGGATTACGACCTGACCGGTGACTTTATCGCCAAGGACCCAGCGGGTAATGTGGTACGCAGCGATGACGCCAATCTGGACCTTTCTACTCCGGAAACCGTCAATTTCTCACTGACTCAGCAGATGAGCGAACGGCTGAAGCTGATGTTCGGGGCCTCCTGGACCCGCTGGAGCCGATTCCAGGAAATCAGGGTGCTTGGCAGTCAGGGGAATACCATCACCCAGGAAACCCAGAATTATTCCAATGCTTGGGCCTTTGCCACCGGTGGCGAATACCAATTGACCCAGACGCTGGCGCTACGTGCTGGTGTGGCGCTTGATTTTACCCCGACCAACGATGAATTCCGCAGCGTGCGCATTCCTTCTGATGATAGGCGCATCTTCTCGCTGGGTGCTGGCTGGACGCCTAACGATAACCTGACCGTTGATCTTGCTTATTCCTATCTTAGCGAGCGCGGCACCTCGATCGAACAGCAGCGTAATGATTCATTACAAGGCTTAGGTGGTGCTACCTACTCAGCTGACTACAAAAACGAAGCCCATGGTGTTGGTGCCCAGTTGACCTATCGCTTCTAGGCAAGACGTTTTACTGTCCTGTTAAACCCGGCGTTAGCCGGGTTTTTGCTGCTCAGGCCACTGCGATGGATGCGATATTGGCAGTATTTGGTTACAATATTGGCCATTATCATGTGAGGCCGCGGCTACATAAGGTATATGGACACTACCTTATGTTGCCGCGGCGTCTGTTGTTTTTTCTGCTACTTTTTTATCAAGGCCAGAACCATCATGCTGGAAACCAACCCGATTCATAATCAAATCAAGGACCTGTCTGAGCGGACAGAGGTTCTTAGGGGGTATCTTTGACTATGCCGAGAAGAAAGACCGGCTAGAGGAAGTTACCCGCGAGCTCGAGGACCCAAACGTCTGGAGCGACCCGGATTACGCCCAGAAACTTGGCAAGGAGCGTTCCTCCCTCGAAGGTATTGTGGCAACCATTGATGACCTGGAGCAGGGGCTGGCAGACAGCCATGACCTGCTGGAACTTGCCGAGATGGAAGAGGACGAAGGCACTGTTGAGGAGGTCAGCTCAGAGCTTGATGGCTTACAGCAGGCACTGGAAAAGCTTGAGTTCCGGCGGATGTTTTCCGGCGAAATGGATGCCAATAACGCCTATCTGGATATCCAGTCCGGCTCAGGGGGTACCGAGGCGCAGGACTGGGCTAACATGCTGCTGCGCATGTATTTGCGCTGGGCTGAGCACCATGGTTTCAAGGCCGAGCTGATTGAGCTTTCCGGCGGTGACGTTGCGGGCATCAAGTCCGCGACCATTCATATTCAGGGTGACTACGCCTTTGGCTGGCTGCGCACCGAAACCGGTGTTCACCGTCTGGTACGCAAGAGCCCGTTTGACTCCGGTGGGCGCCGTCATACCTCCTTTGCATCGGTATTCCTGTCGCCTGAAATCGATGACAGTTTTGAGGTTGATATCAACCCGTCGGATCTACGCGTCGATACCTACCGTTCCAGCGGCGCGGGCGGCCAGCACGTTAACACTACGGATTCAGCGGTGCGCATTACCCACGAGCCCAGTGGGATTGTCGTGGCCTGCCAGAACCAGCGTAGCCAGCATGCCAACCGCGATTTTGCCATGAAACAGCTAAAGGCCAAGCTGTGGGAAATGGAAATGGACAAACGCAATGCGGCCAAGCAGGAAGCGGAAGAGTCCAAGGCGGATATTGGCTGGGGCAGCCAGATTCGCTCCTATGTGCTGGATGATCAGCGCATCAAGGATCTGCGCACCGGCGTCCAGTCCAGCAACTGTGACAAGGTGCTGGATGGTGATATTGATCAGTTTATCATTGCCAGCCTGAAGCAGGGGCTTTGAGTGCGCCATCGCCATGGATGACGGTCTTGAATCACTGACCGGTTTTTTATTGACCAGCTTTTACAGACAGGGTGCCAAATGGCAAACCACGACGGATCACACGAAAACGAAAACCATCTGATTGCCGAGCGCCGTACCAAACTGGCGGTGCGTCGTGAACGTGCCGCCGAACAGGGCAAGAGCGCTTTTCCCAACGACTTTCGTCGCGACAGCCTGACGCTTGAGCTCCAGCAAGCCTATGGTGATAAAGACAAGGCCGCGCTTGAAGCGCTGGATCAGCATGCCTCTGTGGCCGGGCGGGTCATGCGCCAGCGGGGGCCTTTTGTGGTGATCCAGGATGTGGCCGGGCAGATCCAGCTCTACGTGGACAAGAAAGGTTTGCCCGCCGAGGTGCTGGAAGATATCAAAAGCTGGGATATCGGCGACATCGTGGCTGCCCACGGCCCGGTGCATAAATCCGGCAAGGGCGATCTGTATGTGATGATGAAAGAGGCGCAGCTGTTAACCAAGAGCCTGCGTCCGCTGCCGGACAAGTTCCATGGCCTGACCGATCAGGAAGCGCGCTATCGCCAGCGCTATGTGGATCTGATCATGAATCCGCAGTCGCGCAAGGTATTCGAGACCCGTGCAGCGGTGATCAGCGCCATGCGGCGCTTCTTTGAGACGCGTGGTTTCATGGAAGTGGAAACACCCATGCTGCAGCCGATTCCTGGTGGCGCCACGGCACGTCCGTTTATTACTCACCACAATGCGCTGGATATTGATATGTATCTGCGTATCGCACCGGAACTCTATCTCAAGCGTCTGGTGGTGGGCGGTTTTGAAAAGGTGTTCGAGATCAATCGTAATTTCCGCAATGAAGGGCTTTCCACCCGCCATAACCCGGAATTTACCATGGTCGAGTTCTACTGGGCTTACGCCGATTACCGCGACCTGCTGGATATGACCGAAGCCATGTTGCGCGCCACGGCGGAAGAGGTGCTGGGCACCACGCTGATCGAGTACCAGGGCGAGCAGTATGACTTTGGCAAGCCCTTTGCCCGGCTGACTCTGCGTCAGGCCATTCTGGATCATGGCGACGCCATCAGCGATGCAGATCTGGAGTCGCTGGAAGCTGCACAAGCGCTTGCAGCCAGGCTGGGTATCAAGGTCAAAGAGAGTTGGGGTTTAGGCAAACTGCAGACGGAGATCTTCGAAGAAGTCGCCGAACACAAGCTGGATCAACCCACCTTTATTACCGAATACCCGGCAGAAGTCAGCCCGCTGGCACGGCGCAATGACGCCAACCCCTTTGTGACCGACCGTTTTGAGTTCTTTGTTGGTGGGCGTGAAATTGCCAATGGTTTCTCAGAGCTTAACGACGCCGAAGACCAGGCCGAACGCTTCCGTGAGCAGGTGGCGGAAAAGGACGCCGGTGATTTGGAAGCCATGTATTACGATGCGGATTACGTGCGTGCCCTGGAGTACGGGCTACCACCAACGGCAGGCGAGGGCATCGGCATTGACCGTCTGGTGATGCTGTTTACCGATAGCCCTTCCATCCGTGATGTGCTGCTCTTCCCGGCCATGCGTCCTGAAGTTGGCGAGTAAGTGCTTTCCATAACAGGTGACCGTTATCTGTTGGTCGTCCCTGAATAAAAGTCGCGATGGTTAAGATATGGGGCCGATGCCGTTATTGACCGGTATCGGCCCCATTTTGGGCATTAAAAAGACAAAACGTTTGCATTGATGGCAAACTGCTACATAAGCGCCCATAATAGTGGCGTTTCGACGGCGAGGAGAATCCTATGAAACTGCTAAACCGCTCTGCCCTGAGTGTCAGGCCGACCCAAGCCTTTGTGGACTGGATCAATGCGCTCGAACCCACTCTGGGAGGCGATGACCTGACCCTGGACGACGTCGAACGCGAAAGTACCATTTACCTGATTCCCGAGATGGACACCCCTGAAGCGCTGGAGACTTTTGTACAGGAGCGCCACCAGGTGATTCTTGAAACCGAACTGCGCGCCTGGGAAGAAGATGAAGCGCAATGGCCACAGTCGCTGGACTGGTCGCTGTTTCAGCACTTCCTGAGAGTCGAGCATAGCTACCTGGCGATTGATCTGGACGACGATACTGCTCTGGAAATTTCTGAAGTGGACGATGCCCTGCTGCTGGATAACGAAGATAGCTGATTTATTCCCCATCCGTTTGAGTTCGCGACTACCTGCGCGATAACAAGACCGGCCCAGGCCGGTTTTTTCAGGATCCTTTGATATGCGGCTTTTCGAAACTCGCCCTGGCGACGACGGTCTTCCGGGCGCTGAGCGTTTCCTTGCCGTTCTGGCATTGATTACCGGTACCCTGATGGCCGTGGTAGATACCACCATGATCAATCTGGCGTTGCCTACCATCGCTGCGGATCTGGGGGTGTCAGGCGCGCGCGCCGTGTGGATCACCAATCTCTTTCAGGTTGTCTGTGCTGCCTTTCTACTGGTTTTTGCAGGTATCAGCGAACTGGTGACCCGTCGCCGTCTTTATCTGTTCGGGCTGAGTGTTTTTGTGCTGGCCGCTTTGGGAGCTGCACTATCTCGGCAGCTGGAAACCCTGCTGGCATTCCGTGCCTTGCAGGGGCTGGGGGCGGCGGCAACCCTGTCAATTGGCCCTTCATTATATCGGGCGATTTTCCCTTCCCGGCTGCTAGGCAGTGCTTTGGGGCTTTCTGCCCTGGTGGTGGCCGGCGGTTACGCAGCAGGGCCTACCTTAAGCGGCATGATTCTATCGTTTGCCGATTGGCCCTGGCTGTTTGCCCTGAATGTGCCGCTGGGGCTGGTGTCGCTGCTGCTGGCGCGGCGTGCCTTGCCAAGGGATGTTCCGCGTAAGGGCAGTTTTGATACCCTGGGCGCCTTGCTGTCGATGATGATGCTGGCCAGCTTTTTTCTGGCCATGGATGCGGTTGCCCATACGGCACCAGTATGGCAAAGCGGTGGTTGGCTGGGCATGGCCGTTGTGGCGTGTACGGCCTTTATTCAGCGCCAGCGCCGCGCGGCCTATCCCTTGTTGCCACTGAGCGTGTTTGCCGAAAAGCGCTTTACCCTGGCGGTGTCGGCGTCCGGGCTTGCCTTTATTGGCCAGGGCTTGAGCTTTGTCGCCTTATCGTTTTTCTATCAGGAGCAAATGGGTTTTACACCGCTGGAAACGGCTTGGCTGTTTACCCCCTGGCCGCTGGCGATCATGCTGATAGGCCCCCTGGCGGGACGGCTGGCAGATCGCATCAATCCAAGCCTGATTTCCAGCACCGGCCTGGTATTGTTGATCGGCGGGCTGATCTCGCTGGGGTTGGTGGATGAAAGTACGGGCGTCCTTGGTAGCCTGTGGCGCACGGCGCTGTGCGGCATCGGTTTTGGTATGTTCCAGCCGCCCAACAACCGGGAAATGATGGCCAGCCTGCCGCCTGAACGCAGTGCCAACGTCTCCGGGGTGATGAGTACCACTCGGACGGTAGGTCAATCGCTGGGTGTGGCCTTGGTTGGCGCGGCGCTGGGGTTGGGGCTCGTCGTGCAGTGGACGCTATGGCTAGGCGCCTTGACGACCCTGATGGCGCTGTTGGCAAGCCTGGCGCGAGTTCCGTTGGCCGGTCAGGCGCTACGTCAACGGCGTTTATCGTCTGAAGGTCGCTGACGGCGTATAATTGTCAAAACGCCAAGACAGCTTTTAAGCACAGGAGAAGGTCATGTCGCTACAAACGCAGATCGAGCATAAACTCGCGACACTTGAACCGGTGGTGGTGCAGGTAGAAAACGAAAGCCATCGGCACAATGTACCTGCCAATTCAGAGACCCATTTCAAGGTCACCCTGGTGAGCAGCCGCTTTGAAGGCCTGATGCCGGTCAAGCGCCACCAGCAGATGTATGCCTTGCTGGCCGATGAGCTTTCCGGCCCGGTGCATGCACTGGCACTGCACCTGTATACGCCTGAAGAATGGCAGGCCCGTGGAGGGGAGCGTCCGGACTCACCCAATTGCCGGGGCGGCGGTCAGTGAACGCCGAAGTCATTCGGCGGCAGTACCTGGATGCCATGGGTATTACCACCTGGGCATCCCGCTATCGGTTACCTCATGCGCTTGAAACGTCCACCTGTGAATGGGCAGACGTCGTACCCCAGCGTGACACGCCCAGCCAGCGGCTGCATGCGCTGCTGGATGATGCCCAGCAGGCTGAAACCCAGCGCCAGGCACACCAGACGCCTAATGCAACAGATGAAGTGTCGGTTCAGGCGTCTTCAAATCATTCTGCTTCTCCCCAGGCCCTACGATCACTCTTAGGTGGCACAGCTGAGGAAGCGGACGGTACGCCGCAAGAGCAACCGCCAGCAGAGGCAACGCCTCGAAAATCAGCGCCTGATGCCGAAACGCAAAACAGCGCGCAGGTAAGTGCGCCGAACACGAAACCTGAGCCGCTGGTATTCACTCTGTCATCCTGCTGTATTGAAGGGCGCTGGCTGAGTCTGGTGCCAGGCGGGCTTGGGCGCACTGAGCAGGCATTGCTGAATAACCTGTTGGGCGTTATCACCGGCACGCCGTCTACCTCAGCCAATGTGATGACCTTCAGTTGGCCGCCTATGGCCAATGGCCCTCAGCCGGACGATCCGATGGAAGAAGCTCGCGATGGGCTGAATGCCTTTATCAGCGGAACAGCGCGGCGTAATGGCTGGCAATTGGAGCACGTCCTGTGGTGGGGAGCGTCGCAGGCGTCACCCTTTGCGGCATTGCTCAATCTGGAAAATGGGCAGAGTCAGACGCTTGGTTTGCCTGTCTGGCAGGGCGCTGCGCTGGACGAACTGGCTCAAAGTATCGATGCCAAGCGCCGGTTACTGCCCAGACTGCTTGACTTGCGCCAATCTCTCGGCGGCAGACAAGATGATTGAAATTACGCCCTTGTCCAGCGACCATCTGGCTGCATTGATTGAACTGGAAGCCGCTGCTGCCAGTGGCATGCAACCTGCTGCGCTGGCGTCAGCGTTGGCGGCACCAGACAGCAGGGTGCTCGGCACCTGGCAGTATGCAGCGAAGCAAGAGGGCAGAGTGCTTATTGGCTATGCCATGGTAGCTATTGGGCCTTTTGACGCCGAGATTGAAGCCATTGGCGTTCTGCCAGGCTGGCGTCGTCATGGTGTGGCGGGGCTGTTGATGCAAGCGCTGCTTGAACTAGTGACTCAAGCCGGCAGTGAACGTCTGTTGCTCGAAGTCAGAGAAACCAATCGACCGGCCATCAGGCTGTATCAGGCCTACGGTTTTATGCTCGACGGACGTCGTAAGGGGTATTATCCGGCAGGTGAGGGCACTGCCGGACGAGACGATGCGCTTTTGATGTCACGTGGGGTACGCAGCTAACGCTATGCCGGTCGCTTCAGGATGTGGCAGCGCTTTCTGTAATATCGTCAAACTTGCCGAGCAGGCCAGTCAGGCGCTGTTCCCACTCTTCACGCTCCTGCTTAAGGCGCTGGTTTTCTTCGCGCAGCTCTTCGTTTTCCAGCTTCATCAGCTCCAGTGCTTCGACGGTGGCAGCAACTTTCTGATCGAGCTGGTTGAACAGTTCCTGGCTCATTGACTTCTCCTTGGGACTCTTGTGAATTGATTGATTGGCCAAGCGTATCGTTACCCGCCTGGCGCGACAAGCGTTAAGATGGCGTAAATTTGCTCAATGCTCAACGGGACATGCGTTGATACAGTCTGGCTACCGTATCACCGGCGCGAGTTTCGCGATAAAGCGACCAGTTGGCAGGTGTCTCAGGGTCTAATGACGCTTCACATTCAAGATAAATCATGGCGTTGGCGGTAAGCCAGCCGTTGGCTTCCAGCTTCGCACAGCAGGGCTCGGCCAACCCTTGAAGAAAGGGTGGGTCCAGAAAGGCCAGATCAAAAGGGCTTCCCGGCTGGGCCAGGAATGTATCCACGTCGACGTTGAGTACTTGCCCGTGTTCAGCACCCAGGGTTGCCAGGTTGGCGCTGATCTGATCGGCGACCTTGCGCTCCCGTTCAACAAACACAAGGTCACTGGCACCACGGGAAAGCGCTTCTATACCCAGTGACCCGGTGCCAGCAAACAGATCCAGTCCGCGCTGGGTATGCAGGGACTGGCCAAGCCAGTTAAACAGGGTTTCACGCACCCGATCCGGGGTCGGGCGTAGCCCTGGGCTATTCAGCACGGGGAGCTGGCGGCGGCGGAAATCACCGCCAATAATGCGCAGCTTGCCACCACTGGATGATGGCCTGGCATTTGCGCGGACAGAAGAGGTTGAGCGTTTTCTTTTCATGATCAGATTGTAGCGGGCTGTGTATCCAAAGTCTTGATGCAGGGTGGTAGGATGGCAGCAATGTTCACTTTTTTCGCGGATGATAGCCATGTTCGGTTTTTTAAAACGCAAGAAACAGCAGGAAGCAGTGGATCATACCTCTCAGCAGGAGGTTGATAACCGCCCGGATGACGAGCACGCGCAGAAGAATCACGAGGACACTGACAGCCTCCCATTAACCCAGCCGGAAGAGTCTCTGGCCGAGGCGCAGGAAACCGCTGAACCGCCGGTTCTGCCAGAGGATGTGCTGCCTGAGGCCGACCCGATAACTGCGCCAGAGCCGATATCGCCTCCGCCTGCTGCCTTACAGGAAAAGCCCAGAGCCGCTGAGAAAAAAGGCTGGTTTTCGCGCATCAAGGCAGGCTTGGGGAAAACCCGTGCCAACCTGACCGATGGTATCGCCGATCTGTTTCTGGGTAAGAAACAGATTGATGATGAGCTTCTTGAGGACCTGGAAACCCAGCTGTTAATGGCGGATGTCGGTATCGAGGCCACCACTGAGATCATTGAACGCCTGGAAGATCGTGTGTCGCGTAAGGAGCTTAATAACCCGGAGGCTCTGTATCGAGGTTTGCAGGAAGAGCTGGCCGCCATGTTGGAACCAGTCGCCAAACCTTTGACCTTTGAAAAGGAAGGTGATGGACCCTTTGTCATTCTGGTGGTGGGGGTCAACGGTGTTGGCAAGACTACTACCATTGGCAAGCTGACCCAGCGTTTTCAGCGTGAAGGCAAAAGCGTCATGCTGGCTGCTGGAGATACCTTTCGTGCGGCCGCCGTGGAACAGCTTAAAGTCTGGGGAGAACGTAACAGCGTCCCTGTGATTGCCCAGCATACAGGTGCAGACAGTGCTTCAGTGATTTATGATGCAGTGGCTGCCGCCAAGGCACGTGGCGTTGATGTGCTTATCGCAGACACGGCAGGACGTCTGCACAATAAGGGCCATCTTATGGAAGAGTTGAAAAAGGTCCATCGAGTGATGACAAAGATTGATTCAAATGCACCCCATGAAGTCATGCTGGTGCTGGACGCAGGTACCGGCCAGAATGCCATCGCACAGGCCAGTACGTTTAATGAAGCCGTGCCGGTGACTGGGATTACCCTGACCAAGCTGGATGGTACGGCCAAGGGCGGAATTATTTTTGCCCTGGCCAAGCAGCTTGAAACACCGATTAGGTTTATCGGCGTAGGCGAAGGGCTGGATGACCTGCGCCCCTTTGCGGCGAATGATTTTATTGGCGCCCTGTTCGATCGCCAGAGTGAAGATGACCGCGCATGATCGATTTCGAACATGTAGCCAAGCGCTATGGAGGGCGCTTTGAAGCGTTAGCACACTTGAATTTTCGCGTTGACCGTGGGGAAATGGTGTTTCTGACCGGCCACTCTGGTGCCGGAAAAAGTTCGCTTCTACGCCTTATCATGCGCCTCGAAAAACCCAGTCGTGGACGCGTGGTGGTTGCCGGGCACGACCTGGCGAAACTCCATTCGAGCATGATCCCTTTTTATCGGCGCCAGATTGGCGTGGTCTTCCAGGATCACCAGCTGCTGTTTGACCGTTCCATTTTTCACAACGTCGCCCTGCCTCTGGAGATTCAGGGAATGCAGCCGCGTGATACGGCGCGCCGCACTCGGGCTGCTCTGGATAAAGTCGGCCTGCTGCACCGTGAAAAAGCCCTGCCGATTGAGCTATCCGGTGGTGAACAGCAGCGCGTGGGCATTGCCCGTGCGGTGGTCAACAAGCCCGCACTGCTGCTGGCCGATGAGCCTACCGGGAACCTTGATCCTCAATTATCCGCCGACATCATGGCGCTGTTCGAGGATTTTAACCGGATTGGTACCACCGTTATGGTCGCCAGCCACGATCTGGCGCTGATTGCCCGTTTGCGCCACCGCATGCTGCGCCTGCATGAAGGTCGGCTGGTCGCCGACGAGGGGGAAGCATGACGTCTACTCCACCTACTCAACGCCGCGGTGCGCGGACTCAGCAATCGCGTTTTTCCAGTCGTCTGGAATCCTGGAAGCTGCACCACCGTGCCATGGCTACGGACAGTCTGCGACGTCTGCTGCGCCATCCCCTGGGTAACCTTTTGACGATGCTGGCGATTGCCATAGCGCTGATGTTGCCCGCAGGCCTGTGGCTGACCCTGGATAGTGTCCGTGGCCTGGATGCTGAATTGACTCAAAGTGCCACCTTGACGGTCTACCTGGACTCGACGGTGGATAGTGCTGAGGCAGAGCGTATCCATCAGGCAGTGATGGCGCAGCCGGAAGTCACCGAGACGCGCCTGATCGATGCCGATGAAGGCCTACAGGAGCTGCAGCAGTCTCTGGGCCTGGATGACACCCTGGTTGGCCTAGATAAAAATCCCTTGCCTTTCAGCATAGTGGTGCGTCCTGATGATGTTTCACCGCAGAAGATGCAAGCCACGGCGGACCACTTTGCTGATATGGCTGGCGTGGACGAAGTGCGTCTCGATCTGGCCTGGGTGGAGCGTCTTCGTCAGATTACCGAGCTGGGTAACCGAATTGCGCTGGGGCTAGGGGTTCTGTTTGGCTTGGGCGTGCTGCTGATTGTGGGTAATACCATCCGCCTGGCCGTAGAAAGTCGACGGCGGGAAATTGAAGTTGTCATGCTGATTGGTGCTACCCATGCCTTTGTGCGTCGCCCATTCTTGTATAGCGGTGCCTGGTACGGATTGGGTGGCGGTGTTTTGGCGCTGTTGCTGCTGGGACTGGGGGGGCAATGGCTGGCGTTACCGGTCACCACCTTGGCACAAAGTTACGGAGCAGATTTCTCAATGCCTTCATTAGGAGGCGGTGGCTCTACAATTCTGCTGTTTTGCAGTACACTACTCGGCTGGTTGGGTGCTTGGCTGGCAGTATCCCGTCATCTTTCCAGCATCAAACCAGAGTAGTCGGATAGCGCTGTCTTTTGATCAACAGCGGTAGGATCAGAATGTCAGAACTTGCAGGTTTCAAGATTTGCGAGTTGAACTATTTACTGCTAGAAAGTGTCATAAGTTTATAAGCCATAATGGTTATTTTCAGGGAGACCATCTGCATATGAGCAACAGTCTTCTACCGGTGGGACAGTTATCACCAGGTCATGATCTGGGCGGCTACATCAAGGCGGTCAACACCATTTCGGTGCTGAGCGCTGACGAAGAACGTGACCTGGCATTTCGCCTGCACAATGAAGGCGATCTTGAGGCTGCTCGTCGTCTGGTACTTTCGCACCTGCGTTTTGTGGTACATATTGCCCGTAGTTATTCCGGCTACGGATTGCCCCAGGCAGACCTGATTCAGGAAGGCAACGTCGGCCTGATGAAGGCGGTCAAGCGCTTTGATCCTCATCAAGGTGTGCGCCTGGTGTCATTTGCTGTGCACTGGATCAAGGCTGAAATTCACGAATTTGTGTTGCGTAACTGGCGCATCGTCAAGATCGCTACCACCAAGGCTCAGCGTAAACTGTTCTTCAATCTGCGCAGTGCCAAGAAGCGCCTGGCCTGGCTGAATAACGACGAAGTCAATGCGATTGCCGCAGACCTGGACGTCAAGCCTGAAGTAGTTCGCGATATGGAAGGGCGCCTTTCTTCATTTG
>JBNJGW010000021.1:0-36045 GCA_051748005.1 Pseudomonadota bacterium
TGACGCTGTTCAGTGTTTCACGTGAAACATCGTTAGTGAGTAAGATATAAAAAAACCCGGCATCATAGCCGGGTTTTCGATTAGCATATATAAGCTTCATGCGTCCGCGTATTACTTACTGAGGAAGTTCAGAAATATCGGCAACTTCAAGGAATAACGCCTGCAGGCTGGCCAACAATGCCAGGCGGTTGTTACGCACGGCAGTATCGTCTGCCATCACCATTACCTGATCAAAGAAGTCATCAATCGGCTGGCGTAGTGTAGCTAAGGTGTCGAGAGCTTCCATGTAATGACCACCTGCAAACAGCGGAGCAACACTTTCCCGCCGATTGGTGATTTCATGGTAAAGATTCTTTTCAGCCGCTTCACTCAACAGGCTGGCATCTACCTGGGCGCCACCATCATGGGACTGCTTGGTTAATATGTTGGAAACACGCTTGTTGGCAGCAGCGAGGGCGGCTGCTTCTTCACGCTGGGCAAAGGCTTTTACCGCACGCAGGCGGCGGGCAAAATCCAGGGGCTTGGTAACCGGACGGGCACGAACAGCAAGGTACATTTCAGCGCTGATGCCTTCTTCCTGACCCCAGGCGCGGAAGCGATCCATTACATAGGTCAGCACATCTTCTACCAAGCCATCTGTTTTGGGTAGGTCACGATGTTGCTCAGCGGCACAAGCCAACAGCTCGCGCAAATCCAGATTCAGCTCGCCCTTGATCAGGATGTTGAGCACACCGATGGAGGCACGGCGAAGAGCGAAGGGATCTTTGGCGCCGGTCGGGCGCTGACCAATCCCAAAAATGCCTACCAGAGTATCCAGACGGTCAGCAAGCGCCAGCGCCTTGCCGGTCGCGGTATGTGGAATATCATCGGCGGCAAAGCGGGGCAGATACTGTTCTTCCAGCGCCGTTGCGACTTCGTGGGGTTCGCCATCCTGTTTGGCATAATAGTGGCCCATGATGCCCTGCAGTTCAGGGAATTCCAGCACCATTTCAGTGACCAGATCACACTTGGCAAGTTCGGCGGCGCGTTGGGCCAAAGCCGGATCGCCGCCAATCTGATTGGCAATCAGTTGGGCAATGGCGCTTGTACGGCGTGCCTTATCCGCCAGGGTGCCCAGCTTCTGCTGAAACACAACGCTTTCCAGCATGGAAATGCGGCTGGCCAAGGTGCGCTTACGGTCTGTTTCGTAGAAGAAGGCAGCATCGGCCAGGCGGGGCCGAATGACCTTTTCGTTACCCTGGATAACCTGATCCGGATCCTGGCTTTCGATGTTGGAAATGGTGATAAAAAGAGGCTTGAGCTGGCCGCTGTCATCTACCAGATGAAAGTATTTCTGGTTGGCTTTCATCGAAGAAATCAGGCATTCGGCAGGCACTTCCAGGAAACGCTCATCGAAGCTGCCGGTCAGGGCGACGGGCCATTCTACCAAGCCACTGACCTCTGCCAGCAGTGACTCGTCAATCACGGCGGTTGCTTCCTGAACTTCCGCCTCAGACAGGACCTGTTCACGAATACGCTCGCGGCGCTTGTCGCGGTCGGCCAGTACATAGGCGTCTTCAAGCGCTGCCAGGTAGTCATCTGCATGAGCCAACTGGATGGCATCCGGGGCGTGGAAGCGGTGGCCGAAGGTGGTGCGGCTAGCTTCCAGGCCCAGGGCTTCAGCGGCAATGACATCGCTGCCATACAGGGCGACCAACCAGTGAACCGGGCGTGAGAACTCAACCCGTGAGGCGCCCCAGCGCATGTTCTTGGGCACGGGTAGCCCGCCAATGGCCTTGCGTACAATCTCGGGCAGCAAGGCCTGAATGGTCTCACCGGCTTGCTGTTCGTGATAACCCAGCCAGGTGCCTTTATCGGTTTCCAGGTGGATCAGTTGGTCAACCGTAACACCGCAGGAACGGGCAAAGCCCTCAGCGGCCTTGGTAGGTTGACCATCCTTGAAGGCAGCGGCCAGGGCTGGCCCGCGGCGCTCCACGTTGCGGTCTGGCTGTTTGTCAGCCAGTTCGCGCACCTGGACGGCCAGGCGGCGCGGGGTGGCATAGGCGGTGACGTTATCAAAGGTGACGCCGGCATCTTCCAGGCCGCGCTGAATGCCATTGGCAAAGGCATCTGACAGCGTATCCAGCGCCGAGGGCGGAAGCTCTTCTGCGCCGAGTTCCAATAGAAGCGTATTAACAGCCATTATGCGTCTCCCTGATCGGCCAAGAGTTCACGCCGTAAGGCCTCTGGCGCCATGGGAAAACCTTCGGCTTTGCGTGAGTCATAATAAGAATGGGCAACATTGCGAGCCATGGTACGTACCCGCAGGATAAAGCGCTGACGCTCGGTCACTGAGATGGCGTGACGGGCGTCCAGCAGGTTGAAGGTGTGAGACGCTTTCAGCACCTGTTCGTAAGCGGGCAACGGTAGCTTGGCATCAAGCAGCTTGCCGCACTCCTGCTCCTGATGGTCAAAGGCCTTGAACAGTTGCTCAACGTCGGCATGTTCGAAATTGTAGGTGGATTGCTCGCGCTCGTTCTGAAGGTAAACGTCGCCATAGGTAACCCTGCTGCCATCCGGCGCGACGGTCCACACCAAGTCATAGACGCTGTCCACGTCCTGCAGGTACATGGCAATCCGCTCGATACCATAGGTCAGTTCGCCGGTGACCGGGAAACACTCAATGCCGCCTGCCTGCTGAAAATAGGTGAACTGGGTGACCTCCATACCGTTCAGCCAGATTTCCCAGCCCAGTCCCCAGGCACCCAGGGTAGGAGACTCCCAGTTGTCTTCGACAAAGCGGATGTCATGAACCAGAGGGTCAAGCCCCAGGCGCTTCAACGAGCCCAGGTAAAGCTCTTGGAAATTGGCCGGTGAAGGCTTCATTACCACCTGGAATTGGTAGTAATGCTGCAGGCGGTTTGGGTTTTCGCCATAGCGGCCATCGGTGGGGCGGCGTGACGGCTGAACATAGGCTGCATTCCAGGTTTCAGGACCAATGGAGCGCAGAAAGGTGGCCGGATGAAAGGTACCCGCGCCAACTTCCATATCCAGTGGCTGTAGCACAACACAACCTTGCTCTGCCCAATATTGCTGCAGGGCAAGGATTAATCCTTGAAAGGTCGACACATCAGGTGCCGCGCTTGGGGTTGAATCACTCATCGGGAAAAGCACCATTGGCCATGAATTCACAGAGCGTCAAGTATACAATCACAAGCAGGCAGGTTATAGGCGCATGGAGTATCCATTACTATCCAGCAAAGCTATGCTTTAACCCTTCCGTACCACAGTGAGCGTTATGAATGAATGAATCTGCCAAGCGGCTACTGGTGATTGGCCCTTCCTGGGTGGGGGATATGGTCATGGCCCAGAGCCTGTTTATCACTCTGAAGCAGCGTAACCCTGAAGCCATGCTGGGCGTGGTGGCACCGGCCTGGTCCCAGCCGATTCTGGCACGCATGCCGGAAGTGGATGAGGTGTTGCCATTGGGCGTTGGGCATGGCGAGTTCGGCATCAAAACGCGTCGGGAGCTGGCCGGCAAGCTTAAAGGACGTTATGACCGCGCCATTGTGCTGCCGCGTTCATGGAAAGCTGCTCTGGTGCCATTTCTGGCGCGTATTCCTGAACGTGTCGGCTTTCTTGGCGAGCAGCGCTATGGCCTGCTGAAAGAGCGCCGCAAACTCGATAAACAGGTGCTTGACCAGACAGTAAAGCGTTTTGTGTCGCTAGGGTTACCGGAAGACGAAGCTAGTACGGAGCAGTTTGCCATTCCACGCCCCCGCCTGATGATTGATCGCGATAATCTGGTCAATCTGCGTATTGCCCACCAGCTGTCTTCCCGGCCCGCGATCGGCCTTATGCCTGGCGCCAAGTACGGCCCTGCCAAGCAGTGGCCACTAACCTATTTTCATCAGCTGGCTGAGCGCCTGGTGAGTGACGGCTATGAGGTACGTATCTTCGGTGGCCCCAAGGATCAGGATGCCGGTGATGTGATTGCCGAAGGGTTGCTGCATACCCATAATCTGTGTGGCAAGACGGGCCTGGCGGATGCCGTTGATCTGTTGGCGGATTGTGGCCAGGTGGTGACCAACGATTCGGGGCTGATGCACGTTGCCGCTGCAGTAGGTACTCGGGTACATGCTGTTTATGGTTCTTCATCACCTGCCTACACGCCACCCTTGACCGCCAACGCACAGATTCACTATCTGGCGCTGGAATGCTCCCCCTGCTTTCAGCGTGAATGCCCGCTGGGCCACACAAATTGCCTGAATAAACTGGATGTCGAGGTTGTCTATGCGGCTATCAGGTCAATGCCACGTCCACTGAAACTCAATGCGCAATAGGGTGTTCTTCTGGAGTGTCCTGCGGAGTTTCTAGTATCTGCGACTCTGTATCCGGGTGGTTGTCGGGTTCTGATTTCTGCTGGGGGGCAAGCCCTTCCCAAAGGCGCTCCTGAAGCTCGCTCTCCGCGTGTAAGCGTTCATTGATAGCTTCAACGCCATGGCGCTCTACCAGGGTTTCTGAATTGCTGAGCAGAGAAACGCCCAGGCCTGCCCGTGAGTCATTGGGTGTATAGCCAAGTGCATCCAGCAGGGTCGGAAAGATATCCATGGTCGAGGCACTGCGGGCGATGCGCTGTGGTGCTTGATCGGTACCTAGCAGAATAAAGGTATTGTCCCGATCCAGGGTCGTCAGCTCATCCCACACTGAAACGCGCATGGTGAGGTGGTCACTGAGAATGGCTACCACGGTATTCTCGAGCAGGCCGCGTGTTTCCAGGCGTTCGATAAGGTCACGCGCCAGCCAGGCCGAGCATTCCACCGAGTAGAGAATATCGATTTCATCCCATTCGCCTTGCCGCTCAGCACAACGCTGGGCTGGGTACCCGTTGGGTGCATGACCGGTAATACTCAGATTAACGATGCCCCAAGGCTGGTCAGACTGGCTGTCCATGCGTTCGATTTCTTCCAGCGTCATATCGTAGAGAGTGTCATCATAAAGCCCCCAGTCATTGACATATTCTGGATCTTCCAGACGTGTTTGCAGAGCTTGAAAGCCGTAGACATGCCCAAAGCCGTGGTCGCTATAAAAGCGTCCCTTACCGGCGAACTCTGTACTGGCACCGCCCAGAAAGCTCAGTTGATAACCCTGTGCACTGAGCAGGTCTCCCAGACATTCAACGCCAGGTACCACGGATGAAAGAGGCTCAAACTGACGGTCATGCAAAAGCCCAGCAGGCATCAATGGGGCGCCGCACTGACTGGCAATCATGCCGGCCATGGTCCAGCCGGTATTATCAAGCTGTTTGACACCTTCAAATACCAGACCCTGCTCACCCAGATGGGTGAGATCTGCATAGGCATCACCAAAGGCAGGATTACTATAGGTGCGCTCAATGCTTTCCAGATATAGCACCAACAGGTTGGGCGGCGAGGACTGAGAAGAAATATCAGGTGTGACGTAGCGTCTGTCCAGCCAGCCATGGTCATCCGCCACCACTACTGCACTGCGCTGCCCCAGGCTGTAAAGCAGGGGATTCGTTGCCACCAATAATATGGCGAGGAAGGGCTCCGAGCGTCGCCAGCGCCAGTCATTACGTGCCAGCCAGGTGATCGAGATCAGTATTGACAGCATAGTCAGGATGTAAAGCACCGCTGCCACCAGCCGCCCCGAACCACCGTGGTCTTCCATACCCGCCTGAAGGTGGTAAAAAACAGCCCCGATATCAACATCGCCGAAGCTGTCAGCCAGGTAGATATACAAACCCCAAAGACACAGTGGTAGCAACGACCAGGGAGTCAGCTTGCGATAGCGTCGATAACGTAGCTGTCCACTCCCCAGACGACGGCCCAGCCAGACAAAGGCGATGGCGGTTAACGCAAACGACCACCAGGGTAGCCGGGTCAATATGGCAATAGCATAGCCCAGCCCGATACCGATCATGACGAGTGGTAACCAGGTGCCAGGTGGCGGAAGTTTGAACCGGGGCATGGGGCTCCTACACAACTAAGACTCAAATGGCTATGCAGCGTCTGCCAATGCTCTTTCACGACGCTGCTGTTGATACAGAGAAAGCTTATCATGAGAAAGGGCCAGGCGGGGGATGAAGGATGCGTGAGGCCTCAGCAACCAACAAGCCTGGATAAGTGCGCCAACGCATAAGTGATCCACATGCAATGGTGGGCTACGCACACATAGCCGGGCCAATGGGTTCTCTCTGGGCATTTGTCTGAAAATGGTGCCAGGCAGCCAATAGACACTATCGGATACGCCGGAATGCGTTGATCATGAAAGAAGAGAAGTGCTGACGGCGGCTGATTATGCAAGAATTATAAAGCCTGCATGTGCTCGTTTGAGCTTTTTTTCATTAACGTTTGTGGAGCATCCATTTGACTACTCTGGTGACTGGCGCGGCAGGATTTATCGGTTCTGCAGTCGTGAAGCGTCTGCTTGAAAATGGCGAGAGTGTTGTCGGTCTGGACAACCATAATGCGTATTACGATCCCGAACTGAAAGAAGCACGGGTGTCACGCCTTGCTGCTTATAGCGACTATGCGCATCTGCGTATCGACGTGGCAGACCGAGAGGCCATGGCAGATGTATTTCGGCGTTATTCTTTCAGTCGTGTTATCCATCTGGCAGCCCAAGTAGGTGTACGCTACTCGCTCGAGAATCCTGCCTCCTATATTGACAGCAACCTGACTGGTTTTGGCAATATCCTCGAAGGATGCCGGCAACAGGCTGTCAAACATCTCGTTTACGCCAGCAGTTCCAGTGTATATGGTGCCAATGAGCAGATGCCCTTTTCTACCCATCACACTGTCGATCATCCGATAAGCCTTTACGCAGCGACCAAGAAAGCCAATGAATCCATGGCGCACAGTTACAGTCACCTGTATGGCATTCCGACTACAGGTCTGCGATTCTTTACAGTCTACGGCCCATGGGGACGCCCTGACATGGCTCTTTTCAAATTCACTCGAGCGATTTTGGCGGGAGAAACCATCCCGGTGTATCACTTTGGTCAGCATCGGCGCGACTTCACCTATATTGATGACATTGTGGAAGGCATTATTCGCGTACTGGAAAAGCCTGCGCAACCTAACCCACAGTGGTCAGGTCAATCCCCGGACCCTGCCACCAGTATGGCTCCCTGGCGCCTTTATAATATCGGCAACCAGAAACCTGTTGTGCTGATGGATTATATTGCTGCCCTCGAGCACGCGCTGGGTATCAACGCCAATAAACAGTTGCTGCCTATGCAGCCCGGTGATGTGCCGGATACCTATGCTGATGTGGAAGATTTGGTTGAACAGTTTGGTTACCAGCCTGCCACCCGCGTTGAGGATGGCGTAGCAAAGTTCGTGGCCTGGTATCGGGACTTTTATCGTGTTTGATTCATTAACTCTATAGTGATCGGTCATGAAGCTCTCTGTCGTTATCAGTACCTACAACTCGCCAAAGTGGCTGGAAAAAGTGCTCTGGGGTTACAGCATACAATCGCATCAAGATTTTGAAATTATCATCGCTGATGACGGTTCTGGCGATGAAACCCGTCAATTGATAGATCGATTTTGTAAGAACACAACCATGAGTATCCAACATGTTTGGCATTCTGATAATGGCTTTCAAAAATGTCGTATTCTCAATCGCGCAGTAATGGCAGCGACCCACGACTATATAGTGTTCAGCGATGGGGATTGTATTCCGCGAAGAGATTTTCTCAGTGTTCATGCAAACCAGGCATTGCCTGGCCATTATCTGTCAGGTGGCTATCATAAGCTGCCCATGGTTACCAGCAAGGCAATAACCAAAGACGATATTCTTACCGGGCGCTGTTTTGATCTGAAGTGGCTAAAATCCCAAGGATTGGCAACGTCCTATAAGAATACAAAATTAACCGCTAACTATTGGCAGGCGCGACTATTCAATCTACTAACCCCCACTCGATGCCGCTTCAAGGGATCTAACGGTTCAGCCTGGAAAAAAGACATCCTGCTTGTTAATGGCTTTGACGAAACCATGGCCTATGGCGGTGAGGACAGAGAGTTTGGCGTCCGGCTTGTCAATGCTGGTATCAAGCCAAAGCATGTTCGCTATAACGCCGTGGTCATACACTTGGATCATGCACGAGGATATGTAGACTCTGATATCGTTACTGCCAACAAGCAGCACCGTCTTAATGTTGAAAAAGCCGGTATAACACGCACAGCACATGGCATTCAGCAGCATCAGTCCTTACATACGACTGGAGTTTGATATTGATTTTTTTCGTATTTTCATATAATCGTGGCCCTCATCTGAGAAACTGTATTGAATCCATCGAGATCTGTGCGCCCGATCATCAAATTATTGTTTATGATGACGCTAGCAACGACCCGGAAACCCGGCAGATACTTAACGATATCGAAGCACGTCATGAGGTCAGGCACCGCAACGACAAAGACTCTAAAAACCAGCACGGTGCGCTTTATACTAATATGCAGCGTGCTCTCGACGCTGTTGAAGGCGATGAGCTGATCTGCTTTCTTCAGGATGACACTCAATTGGTGCGTCGAATCGAGGCGGAAGATATCCGTTTGATGGAAAACTATTTTGAAACGTTTCCCACCGCTGGTTTCCTGGCGCCGGTTTTCCAGAAAGCCATTACAAGGAAGCGTACACTCGACCGTTTTGTTTATTACCCGGATCGCGACGTTTTTGTCTGTGAACACAGTAGCCGAAAGCAGGTTGCTGGGGTCTACTATTCAGATATTTCGGTCACCCGAAGTGATCGCCTGCGTAAAGCCAACTGGCAATTTATTTCTGGAGAGTATGAAAACGAAAAACAGGCAAAGGCGCACTTCCTTGAAATGGGTTATCTGCGAGTTCCTTTTGCCATGTGGCTACCCAACCCTCCTGCCTATCGTAATAAAAAGAAAAGCTTTACTTTTCGGCTGGCAGAAATTATCAACAAGGCAGGGTTTTATCCTTTTAATATTATGGATGCTGAATCCACCAGGAAACTTAGCCAACATCCGACAAGCAAGGTTCCGATTGCTGAAGACTACCTTACCGTTACTGATGAAACACTCAAGTCACCATGGATCTATGACCCTCTGCGGCGCTATCGATTCTTACGTAAACTGGCCAAATTTGAAGCACTGTTGAAACGTTATTTTTGATAGCGTTTATTGGGAATGATCACGTTAAATCCCAGTTTTTTTGATAGGATTGGTTTTATCAAGAATCAGGGAAGCTTCACAGGCAGCTAAGAACTTATTGCCTGTAAGCATCGCGGCGTGCTGCCTATTCATTCCAGCGCGTCCGCTGCGACAGGTACGACACACTACCCTATATGGACATTTCCCGCCATCCGGGCTGTAAAGACGTAAGCTAGATTTTAGCTTTGAACCTGTAATTATGAAGTTCCCGATTAACCTTGCCTTTCAGAAGATGCCAGCGCCAACGTAGGCGCATTAACCCACGTCTTGCCTGAGAAGTATCAATGCCAGAATCTATAGCGGACTCAAAATCAGGGTTGTGAGTAAGGCAGGGGTCAAGCACGCCATAGCATTCAACACCATTTGCCCAGAATTGATCCATCTCTATGTCCACCGGCTCCACCCAACGTTCACCATACTTCAGAAACTTTCGTGCAGCAGATGGAGTAAGATAATAACCAGTAGCACTCTTATGGCCTCTTAAAAACTTGGCTATAGAGAGACCCCCTTGCTTGAAAACAGGCCAGTTTTCTTTGTTTCGGGACTTATTTCTGAATAATCTTACGCATTCAATTTCTTGGGGGAGATTGGAAGAATTTTTCACAAACTTCAAAAACGGTTCTGGAAAGACCATGGCATCATCTTCGAGAACAATCACTGGTTCTCCCATATCGACGCAGTGCTGCCAGGCAAGAAAATGACTTGCGTAGCAGCCTAAGTGACCTGATGTCAGAGGGATTTCACCAATACGTCTTGCCTTATTGGCATCATATCTGGCAAAGAGCCTGTGTCCCTGCTTTCCATCAACGGCATCTAAGAATTTAAAAGGCAACTTTAACTCAAAAAATTGCTTTTCAATTGATTTCCGTCTTTCGGTTGCTCGTTTCAGGCTAATGATGATAATTTCTGGTGATTCCATCTTTTACTTACCCAGTTAGCAAAGTACTTTAATTATTGTTATCAGACAGGGGAGGACTGATAACTTCGCTCAGATCAATCAAACCTTAAACCAGCGTCGGAGCATGATTTCAAGATTGTTCATATTTTTAAACAGTTTTAGGCCAGTTAAGGGGTTGTAAGTCCAAGGCTTTGGTGGCGAAGTGGGAGTGCATTCAAGATAATCCTCAGCGATTGGTAAACGAAGAGGCTCCTGCTGTTGAATTGAGACAACTTCTTGGTCAGAGAGTAACCTGAAGGGATAAAAGCCTACACGCTTTTTATTTTCCGCCAATCGTAGACCAAGCGTTTTTTGCTTACCACGATAAGCAGGCACTTCTGGTAACCACATTGCAAATGGAAGCCACATGTAAGCCATCATATTGAAGTGCTTTCTAGCCTGAGCGTCATTGGCAGGCTCAGACTGCTGAAAATTCCATCCTGCACTGATGAGTCTGGCAGGCTTGAAAACCACTAAGTCAGAATAATAGATACCAGCACTTTGTCCACAGTCTTGGCGGAAAAAAATATTTGCAGCTGACCCGCTCAATGGAATGACAGGACGCTTTTTCAAATCGATGCCTCTAATAAAGCAAGGGTGCAAAAAGCCCAGGGTAGGTTGGCAGTCAAATAATGTCTTCATTTCTTCAAGCTCTTCACTAGAGACAGGACGTACTACCTGAGTATCATCCTGTAGAAAACATATCAGCTCGCGGTCATGGAAAAGTTCGAGTGCTGTATTCATATTGTGGTATAGGCCGCCATGCTTGATAGTTCCAATTTCCTTTGGGCTTATAATCTTGCAGCTATTTGCTGCTTGTTTGAGATATTCCTGTGTGTCTGGGTCATCACTAAAGTCATCAAAAATGATAATTTCAGCATCAGTAATGCACTTTTGAACAGATTCAACGCAGTTTTTCAGGTATTTTCCTCGATTGAAGGAGAATATGCAGACCGTTAGGCTCATCCTGATAGTCCTTTAGTGCGGTGTTGGGTTTACAAGGAGTTATTCTGCTGTTCACGCTGATAGCGGCACCACGTCCAGACAAAGATCAGCGGAATCCACCCGATCAGCCAGACTGGGTGAGGGGAAATCAACAACGTATATTCATCTGTGAAAGTTAATAGCAAAAAAAGTCCAATAATAACGATGAGATGAATTTTAGTTGCGATGCAAAATGGGCTACGCAGAATGGCTGCTAGTGGAAGTATCAAAAGTCCTACCTGCATGGCAACTCCGATAATGCCTGTATCCATAAAAGCACCAAGCCAGATATTGTGAGGATGATGGACCTCAAACTCCAGGTCGTTCAAATCAACTCTTGCCGCATCGGTGAGCCTGAAATCAAGGCCTGCGCCATGCCCCAGAAGAAAGGACTCTGGTGGATGGTTAAAGACTGATGCCCAGATATCCAGGCGATAGGAAGTGCCTCTTTCCTTAAGCTGTTCATAAAGCAGGTCAAATCCTACAAACCAATGAATGGCCAGAAGTAAGCCGATAAACACTCCACCAACCAGATAGAAGGTTGAAGGCCTTCGGTACTGATAGCTGATAAAAAGCCCGAAAAAGACGATATATCCTAGAAAAGTAGCCTGTGGGGCTCGGCTCTGACTAAGCGTTACAAAAATGCAGACTGTGACAATCGCGATAAAAGTGCAGAGAATATCACTCCGGTTAACAGTTTTGTGGTTGGCATAGAGTAAAAATAGCCCTGTAGCCAGCAGGATAATGCTGATTGATGCACCTTGAATCGGGTGCTCCATCATACCTAGGCCGCCGATACGAGCAGCAACCGATATATCTGTAACTGATGATAAAAGACCAGCAGAAGCCCCTACCCAGGCAAAAAATAAAAAGCCTTTTCCCCATAGGCGAGGATGTAAGATGACAGCTTGCATCCATATCCAGTAAGCGGACATACCTAAAAAGGCTTCAATACCCCATCTTGATGCCTGGATGTTGTCTGATAAAGCGTTATTCCCTACCAGCCAAGTGGTCATGGACATATAACCACAGAAAATAATAAAGAGCCGTATAAAGTTATCTTTCCAGATAGCTTTGTTATTTTGGTTGGCTATCAGATAAATAGTTAAAGGATAAATAAGAATATGGAAAAAAGCCCGATAAAAGGTGTCAGGCATGGTGACACAGAACAATAACCAAACAGCAAACAATAATGGCAACCAGTCAACCAGTCTGAGATCCTTGAGGGTAATTAAGCTGGCGATTGTTTGTCTAAAAGGTGTTTGCATGGTTTAGCCATCTTTTTGTATAAGTGACAAAATGGGCTCAAGATAAGCGCTTGCATCCCGAAGTTCACGTCCGCTGGCCTGGGAGTGAATAGTGACATAATGGATATCGGGTTTTGTCAATAGTTCACCTACGGTTTCAACCACAGTCTGGGGGTTAGAGGTGTCATACAGATAATGACAAAAAGAAGGAATGCGCCAGTCTATACTGACTTTTGACGTTTGCTGCATCAAATATGCCTTGTAGATACCAAACTCAGACCATCGACGTGGCGGACGATCCAGCAAGGCGGTATACCAAACTTTATTGGTATTGGATTCAAGAGTCTTAAGCGCTTCACAGAGTAATTGTCGGTCAAATACAAAGGGCGTATCAAAATATGCGTTTACTTCAGTTGTACTCGAAACTGTATCAATCAGATATTCAGATTCGTGAATCCATTTTTTGACTTTTCCTTTCAATCCAGTGCGACTTTGCCAGTCAGCAAAACATACGTAACCGATATCACTGACAAAGTCATTATAACTGGCATATGGGGTGACAATCACATCGGAATCAATAATTACGGCTTTATCGTATTCAAGCTCACTAGCAAGAATTAATTTGCAAAGTTGCTGGGTATGCCATCCTGTGTAAGACGGCCAGTCAGGTCGGGAAAATATACGTTTGAGACTGCCGCATATCCGGGTCATTTTGCGTCCCAGGCGTTGCGAAATCTGACGTGCACAGTTTCTACGATGCTCTATGTCTTCAGGCAGCACATCGCGGGTAGAGAGAAGTGTGAGCCCACTACGTCCTCGAAATTCTTCGAACAGAGCGATGTCCTCATGCTGTACAACAACGTAATGGTCAAAACCGGCGAGGGGCGATTGTTCCAGGGAAGCCCGCATAACGCGGAAATGATCAAGGTCTCCTGCCCAGGTGGGTGTTATAAAAACCATGCGCTGCTTGTTGCTCATTCGCTGTTGTCTCTCTGTTTCTGATCCCGCCAACGAGATTGCCACACGCGTAATACCTTTCTTAACTGACCGTGCGCTTTATTTTTACCATACCGCCCTTTGGCAACATGACGGATCCGATAGACGCCTGACAGGTTGATAGGCTTCCCCTGACTACGGAGTAACCAGCGGAAAGCGCGATCTTCATGGCATTTTGCAAAGGCATCTACCGGTTGTTGATACAAGCCAATGGCTTGGCAGTAGCCCACTTTTCTGCACACATCGCCGTGGGCAATCTGCAACGGCCCGGTGGCCTTGGTAATGGTTCTGGACGTAAACGCAGACGTATCAATGTCCAAAACCTGTGGCCCCTTGTTTCCGGTTTGCAGCATGGGATTATTTTCGGCCAGCAGATCGGTTGTGCGCTCTTCTTGCGGAAATAGAAGCGCATCCTGGCGGCCCTGAAGGCTGTCAGCCAGGCTGTCGAGGCAGTTTTTACGGAACATAAGGTCACAGTCTGTGAACCAGACCCAATCTGCCGTGGTCGCCAGTGCTGCACGGTTTCGTCCGATGCTGCGCCGAAACAACGACTGTCTGGGAATGGGCTGCCAGTTCCAGGTAACGCCGGGAACCTTTTGTTCCTTGAAGAAAGCCAGCAACTCGGCTGTTTTTTTGTCCTCTGGGCTATAGAACACCGTCATGGTGACATCAAGCTTTTGGGGAGGAAATAATACCAGGGAGCTGAGTTGGTAAACCAGAAAGTGAGAATAGTTCCAGCAATGACTGACAACTTCCAGTTGAAGGTGTCCTGTTTTAGTCGCTCTGTCCTGCTTCAAGGGCAGGTTAGGCTCAAACCACTGTGCTGGTACCTTACCGCCGGCTGCAAAGCGGAAAAAGGCCAGTTTTATCATGTTCCACATCATTAATTTTCCGGGCAGTGCTGTTTTATGTGGCTGAAGGCAAATCGCGCTCGGCAGCCGCGCCATCAAGGTACAGAAATTCTAACATAGTAGATTAATTCATCTCATTTTAAGGCAGGTACGAAGAGCTGAATAATGGCGCTGCAATTATGGTCATGGTTGGTTAGCCTGGTGTTTGGTACCCTTGCAAGATAGGAGTGGCCGATACGCTTGGATTAAATTTGCGTATGGAGCTTTCAATTCTGTCCAAGTTTGCCTTCTGCCATATCCCGGGACGGCGTAACCGGCATCGGTCCAGGTCAATCAGCCAAGGTTTGTGCTGTGGATCAATCAGAATATTGCGGGCGTTGAGATCCACATGGTCCAGACAGTGGTCATGGAAACGCCGAATCATACGCCCGACGCTTATGAGCAAGGAGCTTAAGTCTCCCTTTGATATTTGCGGGTCATTTAAATAATCTGCCAATGCGCGGGCGCCAGGTATGCGCTGTGTAATAAGTACGGCCTCATAGGTGAGTCCATGGCGACAGACCCAGGCGGCAATCGGGCGGGGTACAGGAAGGCCCGATTCAAAAAGGTGTGCATTCAGGCGCATTTCAGCAAAAGCGCGGGTGCGTTCGCGTCCCATCCAGAGATACTGGTTACGGCTTAGCCTGGCGATCAGCCCACCACGCAGGTAGTGGCGAATTACCCATTCCTGGCAGCTATCGGGTTCTGGCTGTACAAAAAGACTGTTGCCACGTCCGGGTGCCTCACCGGTTATACGGCCAAGTTTCTGCCAGTAGGTGGCGGTAAATAATGCTGGCTGAGCCTGGTGCGACTCTGGTATGCCCCAGAAACTGTCCGCGTCGTATAAAATCAGACTGTTTTTCTGTTGAATTGTCATTAAGCGCATGAGGCCCTCTTTACTCGGCCAAGCCAATTGTATTGCCGTTCAGGTATCAGCACCAGGCAATATGTGCAATAGGGTCCAGACCGTTCGGGCTTTCTGGTGTTATTGTTATCAGGCGCTTATTACCTGAATAATCAATTTGATAATATACAGTCTACTGGTTGTGATATCAGGGGTCGAGTGTGTTGCTTTTGACAGCTTCACTATTGGCCGGCTGATGGGCATCACTCAGCCGGATCATATCGCTGGGGGTAACCGCTGGGCGCCAGAGGAGGAGACGTTAAAGTGCTCAACTTTGAAGACAGAGTTTCAATGACGACAATGATTGTCACCATACTGGATCGTGAAGGGTGAGGGTAGACTGGCCGCGTTTAGGCTATTCAGCCGCTCTTTATGCGCTTTCTCCGCTTATATGGCGGAGGGTATGGCGTGAGCAAGTGCCCACTTACCAGCGCTGGCAACGGCTCGGCATTGAATCGTCAGCGCGTTCAGGAAAAACACATATCTGGCTACACTGTGCCTCAGTGGGGGAAGTGCGTGCTGCCCAACCGCTTATCAAGGCGATGCTGGCGCGTTATCCTCGCCATCAGTTGCTAGTAACCACTATGACTGCCAGCGGCGCACAGCAGGTGCAAGCGCTCACTCACCTGTCCTCGCGATTAATCCATCGCTTTATACCCCTGGACTTCCCCGGCAGCGCCAAACGCTTTGTACGCCACTGGCAGCCTGCGCTGGCCATCCTGTTTGAAACCGAGCTATGGCCCAACCTGATTGCTCGCTGCCATCAGCACCACATACCTGTTGCTGTGGTCAATGGCCGTCTGTCGCCGCGGGCCTTCAAGCTTTATCAGCGAATTCGCCCGCTGATGGTTAATACCTTACGCCGTATCAGCTGGCTGGCAGCCAAGTCTCAAGCCGATGCTGAACGTTTTGCGGCACTCGGCATGTCAGCTAATCAAACGCAGGTTGTCGGCTCGCTCAAGTTTGAAGCTACCCACCAGAAAGGCACTGCTGCTGAGAGTAAGTACTTACGTCGTAAGCTGGGTCTGCAAACCTGTAAACGCCCTGTCTGGGTAGCTGGCTCAACCCGGGAAGGAGAAGAAGCCGTGCTGCTTGCGGCCCATCGCAAGCTTGCTTGCTATCACCCTGAGGGGCTGTTGATACTCGCGCCGCGTCATCCGCAGCGCTTTGACGAGGCGGCAAAACTGTGTGAGAAAGCGCAATTTACAACGGCGCGCCGAAGCCTGCAGCAGCCGGTGACAGCGCAAACCCAGGTGTACCTGGCAGATACCCTGGGTGAACTGGAGCAGCTCTACACTGTAGGGGATGTGGCCTTTGTGGGCGGTAGCCTGGTGCCTCTGGGCGGCCATAACGTAGTAGAACCGGCAAGCCTTGGGCGCTTTACCCTGTGTGGTCCGTCACTGGAGAATTTCGAGGATGTGGCCAAGCCCCTGCAGGCTGTCGGAGCGTTGGAAAGCGTGGCCGATGAGCAGGCGCTTGTGGCAGCACTGGTGGCCGCCTTTGATGACCCCGAGGAGACGGCGCGCAAAGGTGCCCTGGGGCAGCAGGTTGTCGAACAGCAGCGCGGCGCGCTTGAGCGTACGCTGGCAGGGCTGGTTCAGCTACTGCCAGCGCAGGCGGGGCAGAATCCGGATTAGCGCCGCGCAGTGCGTTCGACGCCTTTTGGCGTACCCAGCAACAGGATATCGGCGCCGCGGGCGGCAAACAGGCCATTGGTCACCACGCCAACAATATTGTTCAGGCGAGCTTCCATGGCTTCGGGGTCATCAATCATGAACTCATAGCAGTCGATGATCTGATTGCCGTTATCCGTCACCACCCCTTCACGGTAAACCGGCTCGGCGCCGAGTTTGACAAGCTCGCGGGCCACATAGGAGCGCGCCATGGGAATCACTTCAATGGGCAGGGGGAATTCGCCCAATCGAGCCACAGACTTTGAGCCATCCGCAATGCAGATAAAGCGTTCAGCGCAGGAAGCGACGATTTTCTCTCGAGTCAAGGCAGCACCGCCGCCCTTGATCATATGTAAGTGAGCATTTACTTCGTCTGCTCCATCGATGTAAAAAGGTAGCGTGCCCACAGAGTTAAGTTCGAGTACGTCAATTCCCTGTGCTTTCAGGCGACTGGCACTGGCATCAGAACTGGCAACAGCGCCCTGAAAACGGTCCCCCAGACGTCCCAGGCGGTCGATAAACAGATTGGCTGTGGAACCTGTGCCAATGCCCAGCACAGTATCCTTTTCAAGCCATGGTTCGATTTCCTTGATAGCGGCATCTGCTACTGCTGCTTTGAGTTCATCCTGGGTCATGGTGAGCCTTTTTATGCAATAAAACCGAAAAGTGCGCATTTGCATCTGCAGTATAATGGTTCAAACAGTCCTAGACGACACTGGCTAGAATCTGCTAACAATATCGGCTTTATCTTAAATCAGTCTGAAAAGCCGCCAACGAGATACCTCCATGCTTGAAGCTACAGTGAAAAAGATCCTTAACGCTCGCGTTTATGGCGCTGCGCGTGAAACGCCTATTTCTTCCGCGCCTCTTCTGTCACGTCGCTTCAACAACAAGATTCTGATAAAACGCGAAGACTTGCAGCCGGTGAATTCTTTCAAGATTCGCGGCGCCTTCAACAAGATGTCCCAGCTGACAGAAGAACAGAAGGCCAAGGGGGTGATAGCGGCGTCAGCGGGTAATCACGCTCAGGGACTGGCCATGGCGGCCAAGCAGATGGGCGTCAAGGCGGTGATTGTCATGCCGCGCATTACCCCCGAGATCAAGGTACAGGCCGTGCGTGGTTGGGGCGCCAAGGTGGTACTGAAAGGCGATGCCTTTGCTGCTGCTGCTGAACACGCCCAGACGCTGATTGCCGAGCATGGCTATACCTATATTCCTCCCTTCGACGATATTGATGTAATTGCAGGCCAGGGCACCATAGCGGTAGAGATGCTGCGCCAACACCCTGAACCGATTGATACTCTTTTTGTTGCGGTGGGCGGCGGCGGCTTACTGGCTGGGGTCCTGGCCTATGTCAAGTATCTGCGCCCTGAGATCAAGGTGATTGGCGTGGAGTCAGAGGATAGCGCCTGCCTCAAGGCCGCCATGGATGCCGGTGAGCGGGTAGTGCTGGATCAGGTTGGAGTCTTTGCGGAAGGGGTGGCGGTTGCCCAGGTTGGTGAAGTACCTTTCAGTATTATCCAAGGGCTGGTAGATGACGTGATTACCGTCAACGCGGATGAAATGTGTGCCGCCGTGAAGGATATTTTTGAGGATACTCGTGCGGTTCCCGAGACATCCGGAGCGCTTTCCCTGGCGGGGTTGAAAAAATATGTTCAGCAGACAGGGGTCGAAGGCCAGACGCTGATGTGCATCAACTGCGGGGCCAATATCAATTTTGATCGCCTTCAGCACATTGCCGAGCGCGCTTCTTTGGGTGAACAGCGTGAAGCTATTCTGGCGGTTACCATTGATGAGAAACCCGGCAGCTTCAAGAAATTCTGCCGCACCCTTGGCAAACGCATGGTGACGGAATTTGGCTACCGTTATTCGAATGCCAGTGAAGCACACATCTTCGTGGGCGTGCAGGTCAAGCCGGGGGGAGAAGACCGTTTGGCGGTTATCGAAAAGCTGGAAGAGGCTGGCTATCAGGTTGAAGACCTGACTGAAAACGAACTGGCCAAACTGCATACCCGTCATCTGGCAGGTGGGCGCCCAAGTGAGCATTTTGAAGAAGAACTCTATCGTTTTGAATTCCCTGAGCGTCCGGGGGCACTGATGAATTTCCTGACCAAGCTGCCCCACGACTGGAACATCTCACTGTTTCATTACCGTAACCATGGAGCGGCATATGGTCGCGTACTGGTAGGTATGCAAGTACCTAATGGCCACCGCAAAAATGTTGAAACGCACCTGGATGCGATTGGCTATCGGTACTGGAAGGAAAGTGATAACCCGGCTTATCGCCTGTTTATGGCCTGACCCGCCTGGTTGCGATTGAAGTGGGTGTTTGCAGGGCGGATTTTCCTGAAGTGAATAAGAGTTAATTATGCGTTGAGGAGCATCTAGAGGCTCAGCTGGCCATTGATTGATGCTGCCCATTGGCTCTATAGTCAATGGGATATCTTGCCAGTTATTCATTGGTCGCCACCATTGGAGATAAATCAGCCAATATTTCCAGGCTTGGATCTTCTGGGCGCTCTTGAATAGTTAATTTTGCTACTGCGAACATTTTTGGAGAAAGACAACATGCGCCGTAAAAAACCAGATACGATCATGGCACTATTCGTGATCTTTGTGTTGGGAGTCTTGGTTACCGGGTATGCTCAGGCATTATCCGGCAGCTAACAGGCTGAATAAAGGCCGCATTCTTGACCTCTGACGACCGTGTCGGCTATTGGCTGACACGGTCGTTTTCTTTGCAGTGAACGTCGCGGTTGCGAAGGAAGCGCGGACGTATTATGGCTTGATCCGTCACGATAGCACTGAGCGGAACATCCCACGGCTCCACTGGGAGTGAGCTAACTTCCTGGCAAGCATGTGCGACACCTATCAAGCGTGGCGCAGGTCGACGGTGGCGAACAAATGCCAGGGTGCGATCATAATAGCCGCCGCCCATTCCCATCCGGTTGGCCTGGGCATCAAAGCCGACCAACGGCACCAGCATGGTATCCAGTGCCCAAGGGGGTAAACGGTTGCACCTGTGAGCACTGAACCGGGCTGCCGGTTCCCAGATTCGATAACGGTTCTTCACCATTGGCGTGTCGGGCCTGTAAGCGACAAACCAGAGCGTGTTGTCTGCCAATGGGCGCAAGACCGGCAAATAGACCTGAACACCACGACGATATAGCCATGGCAGCAAGGGAGTAGGGTCGATTTCACCATTGAGTGGTAAATACAGGCTGATGCGACGAGCGCGCTGAATTTCCGGCAGCTGTTTTAGCTGCGCGCACAGTTTGTGGGCGGCAAGGCGTTGGGCTTGGATAGAAATACTTTGCCGGCGTCGTCTGAGTTCGCGGCGTAGAAGGTTCTTATCTTTACCTGATGCCGGGGTGCCAGTGGATTCTTGAGCAAGTACTGGCGAAGCAAGGGTATCGTGTTTCATATTAAGGTTCCCCAGAATGCCGCTATCGTTCTGGCCCTGAACCCAAAGGTTCAGGTGGGTGGCCGCAGCCAGCCCATCAGGCTTTCCGTCGCGCGGACATGCACACAGGACTGGCTAGCATTTGGCCCCCTAGGTATTGCGCATAGGCTCAAGGGACGTAAACGACTGGCGAACACCCCAGGGAACGCAACCATCCTAACAGAGCCGCTTCGGATACCAAAGATGCACTGCGAATTTTGCGAAACCTTTATGCAACAGTCTACGGGCTTAAACGTTTGGGAACGACCCGCTGTAGCTGTCATGATGGCTTATCAGTGCCGCTGGCTGGCTCACGGCTTTTTGTCAGTGCAGTTTCCAGGCGCTCACTCAGGCGAGTGATATCGGCCTCGTAGTGGCGCTGGGCATCCTTGGTTTCCAGCAGCTCATTGGTAATATTGAGCGCGGCCATAATGGCAACCCGTTCAGTACCCAGCACGCTGCTTTGCGCCTGGATACCCTGCATGGCGCGGTCAAGATAGCGAGCGACCCGCTCAAGTTTCTGCTCTTCACCCGGATCACAGGCAATGGTGTAGTGTCGCCCTAGCAGGGTGATATCCGTGGTGGGACGCTTGGCGTCACTCATTGAAAGCTCCGGCGCGGGCCTGCGTGGGCCCGATGCGTTAATATCACCGCATGGAAACATGCGTACAGCCTCAACTATAAGGAGCCACTGTTGCAGGGTCAATCGACGCCGTCAGTAAGACGGCTCAAAGCGATTGTGGCAACAGGGCTGCGCGCAATTTTACACACCCCGACACCTGATGGATTCTGTTATGTCTCTGATCGATGAACGCCACGAATTTTCTGATATTGCCGATGTGTTTCTGCTGCATGGCAGCATGCAGTCGCCCGCTTTTCTTGACGGGCGTTTGTGTGGGCTATTGGCGCTTCGGGATATTTCAGCGTCGGCATGGCTGGAAGAGGTATGCCTGAGTCTGGGCGTTGAACAGCCCGCTGACACCAGCAGCGGTGAGCGCCTGCTGGGTTGGCGCAAGCAGACGCTTGAAGCCTTGAGTGCCAGTGATCTTAACTACGCCCCCTTGCTGCCGGATGAGCTTTTTTCACTGGCTGAGCAGGCGCAAGGCCTCAAGGACTGGGTGCAAGGTTTTAACGAAGTCATTGACGACGTGGTAGATGATGAAACACGTAAGCGCTGGTCCCAGGCCTTGTGCGAGGCCCTTGATGATATGCCAGCCATTGCGGGGATCGACGCCGATATTGATGATAGCCCCGAAAATGAAAACGATCTGTTTGCGCTGACCGAGCACGTGCGTATGACGGCAATGTTGCTGTATACCGAACAGCACCCCGGCCAGCCGCAGGTTGAACAGGCCGATGCGCCCACCCATTAGCCTGGGGTTTCAGGTTGCTGGAAATATGCAAGGTTTTGAAAAGCTGACGTGACTGGAGACGCTATGCAGCCCGATTTGATGTTATCGCCCGCCCCGATTGCGCCACAGGTTTATCAGGCGCGCCGTGCTCGATTGATGCACAAGCTGCCAAGCCATTCGGCAGCCCTGATCCCGGGGGCCTCCTTGGTAACCCGTTCCCGCGACAGCGAATACCCGTTTCGCCAGGATAGTGATTTCTATTACCTGACCGGGATCACTGAGCCCGGCGCCCTTCTGGTGTTACTGCCTGATGGCAGCGATCAGGGTGGGCGGTGTGTGGTGTTCTGTCAGGATCGTGACCCTACCATGGAAGCCTGGACGGGGCGTCGTCTGGGGGCCGAAGGCGTTATGCATGAGCATGCTGTTGAGCAGGCGTTTGAAAATGCCGAGCGCGAGGAGCAGCTCAAGATGCTGCTCAGCGGCCGCGAAATGCTCTACATCCCCCTCTCTCACCCAGACGCTCAGGGGTTGGCTGACGACGTTTATCAGCAGGCGCAGGCCGCTCAGCGGCGCGGGCAACCGGCGCTGCAGGGGTGGCTGGATATTGCGCCCTTGATTCATGATATGCGGCTGATCAAGGGAGATGAAGAGCTCACCTTGTTACGCCATGCAGCTGCCATCTCGGCGCGAGCCCATTGCCGTGCCATGCGGGCAGCCGCACCTGGGCTACATGAATACCACCTGCAGGCTGAGCTAGAGCATGAGTTTGTCTGGCAGGGCGGCAGCGGCCCTGCCTACAGCACCATTGTGGGCAGCGGTGCAAACGCCTGCGTTCTGCACTACATTGAAAATTCTGCCCCGCTCAAGGCAGGTGAGCTGGTGCTGATAGATGCTGGCGCTGAATATGCTCTTTATGCTGGTGATATCACCCGAACCTTCCCCATCTCAGGCGTGTTTAGTGCACCTCAGCGGGCGCTTTACAGCCTTGTTCTCGAAGCCCAGAAAAATGCCGTTGCGGCTGTTTGCCCCGGTGCAACGCTTCATGAGATCCATCAAGGTGTGGTGCGCGACCTGACACAAGGGTTAATAGCACTGGGGTTACTGGAAGGCGAGCTCGACGAGTGTATCAAGAATGAAAGCTATCGGCGCTTCTACCTGCATTCCACCTCCCACTGGCTGGGTCTGGATGTTCATGACGTGGGCGCTTACCGCCTGGATCCTGAAACCTCTCGCCCTTTACAGCCAGGCATGGTGGTTACCGTTGAACCAGGGCTTTATATACCGGGTGATGAAGATATTCCGGCTGACTACCGCAACATCGGTGTCCGTATCGAAGATGATGTAGTGGTGACCACTGAAGGCCACGAGATAATTACCTCCGATGTGCCCAAAGAGATTGCAGATATTGAGGCCCTGATGGCTAATAGATAACCGCTGCTGCTTTGCTTTTATATGCATTATGTAATTTACATTACGAAATAAGTTATTGGTTTTTATGTTTTATTCCTGTTCCTGAGTTTCAGCTTGGGTTGTGTGCTGAGGGTTTTATACTGAGGTTTTTATATTAAGAGGGCGCAACGATGGCGATGTCCGAGCAAGCAGTCACTCACGATATTGTGATCATAGGAGGAGGCTTGGTAGGTGCCAGCCTGGGCTGTGCGCTGGCACCGCTGATCAAACAATATGGATTACGCGTGGCGGTGATTGAGGCCACCGCCTTGCCGGAAGCCGCTGAACCGCCTGTCTGGCAGCCCAGTTTTGATGCCCGGGCCAGCGCGATTGCCGAGGGTTCAGCACAGCGTTTTCGTCGCCTAGGTGTATGGAAGGCGATGCAGCAGGAAGCCTCTCCCATACGACGTATTCATATCAGTGAGCGAGGGCGGATGGGGGCAACACGCCTGAATGCGCAAGACGTCGGCGTCGAGGCGCTGGGGCATGTTATCCCGAATGCCTGGATGGGGCGTGTATTGCACCATGAGCTAAGTGGCTTGCCGCTTGAATGGTATTGCCCTGCGCGTGTTGAGCAACTGGCTCCCGTGGCTGGAGGGCACCACCTTACATTATCGGATGGCGGTGAGCTGGTAGCAGGCCTAACGGTGCTGGCTGATGGCGGTCGTTCAGGGCTCAAGGAGCAGCTGGGCATTCCCAGTGCGCAGACGTCCTATCAACAGACGGCCCTGATTACCCACGTAGGTGTCAGCCAGCCCCATCAAGGCATTGCCTATGAACGTTTTACAGCGGATGGCCCCATTGCACTATTGCCTTTGCCGGGCAATGCCATGGAGCTGGTGTGGACGCATCCTAGCGGGGAAGAGCAGGCCAGGTTAGCGCTGAGCGACAGTGATTTTCTCGCCCAGCTGCAAAAGGCCTTTGGTGACCGTGCCGGGCGTTTCACCCGTGTGGGCAAGCGGCATGTCTATCCGCTCAAGCTCACTACCGCGGATGAGCCGGTGCGGCCTGGTCTGGTGGTACTAGGTAATGCGGCCCATGCGTTGCACCCGGTGGCAGGTCAGGGCTTTAATCTGGCATTGCGAGGCGTGATGGATCTTGTTGATACGCTGACTAAAGCGCTGGCGCAGGGCAGTTTTGAGAAAGGCGATAGTCACTTGAACGCAGCGGCTATCGTAGGTGCGATGGAGACGCTGGCCCGATTCGAACAGCGCCGCGAGCGTGACCGCGCTAATGTTATCCGTTTCAGCGATGGCTTGGTAAGGCTGTTTGGGCTCGATTGGCCGCTGTTGGGCCATGCCCGTGCGGCGGGGTTGATCGGCCTGAACCTGGCAGGGCCGCTGCGTCGCAGCCTGGCTCGCCGGGCAATGGGCGTGGAGCGCTGAGCAAGTAGTTGTCAGGACAAGCGGTTTTCAGAAAAGGCGGCCAGAAATTTACAGCCAGAGGGTGTCGAGTCAATGCAATCAGCAAATCAACAGACAGCGACGTTTGATGTGGTGATAGTCGGTGCGGGTATGGTGGGAACCAGTTTGAGCGCTCTGCTGGGCAATGCCGGCATGCGGGTTGGGTTGGTAGAAACCCGGCCAGCGCCGCTTATGCCAGCAGAGCGGGGTGTTGATGCACTGCCAACGCCCAGGGTGAGTGCATTGACGCCTGTCTCCCAGCGTTTGCTGACCTACCTTCAGGCGTGGCCTGGCATGCATGCTGATCGTGTGACGCCTTATTCGTTCATGCATGTCTGGGACGGCGAGGGCAGTGGTGATATTCATTTTTCAGCCGATGAAGCTGGGGTGGCGGTGCTCGGGCATATTGTTGAAAACGATGTCACCCTGGCAGCACTGAATCAGCAGTTGTTCAACCACCCCAAGGTGACGCGCTTTAATGGCGTTACGGTTGAGGCCTTGCAGACCGGGGCCAGGCAGCGCTATCTGGCGCTTAACGATGGCCGTCAGCTGCAGGCACCGCTGGTGGTGGCAGCCGACGGGGCGCGTTCACTGTTAAGAGAGATGGCTGAAATCGAGGTACGTGAAGAGGATATGGGGCACACCTCAGTAGTAACCACGGTGCGCTGTGAAAAGCCCCACGGCAATACCGCCCGTCAGGTGTTTGTGGATGGCCAGCCGCTGGCCTTTCTGCCCTTGACGGTAAAGGGTGATGACCATTATTGCTCGATTGTCTGGTCTGTTGAGCCATCCAGGGCCGAGCAGCTGTGTGCCCTATCACATGATGCGCTGGGTATGGCACTGGCGGCTGCCCTTGAACATCGCCTGGGCGAGGTCGAGGTGTGTGATCAGGCCCATTGCTTTCCGTTGGTTCAACGTCATGCTTGCCGCTATGTGTTGGCGAATTTTGCGCTGGTCGGTGATGCGGCACACAGCATTCATCCGTTAGCCGGGCAAGGGGTTAACCTTGGCCTGATGGATGTAGCGGTATTGGCAGAAGAGGTCATCAATGCCTGGCAACGCGGTGCGACCTGGGGAGATGAACGTATTCTGAGCCGTTATGAGCGCCGCCGCCGTGCAGACAATATGGCTATGCTGGCGCTGATGAAAGGATTCAAGGCATTGTTTGGCTCGCGTCATCCGGCTTTGATGCTGGCACGTAACATGGGCATGAGCGGTGTGGATCGTCTGACGCCTCTGAAACGTGCCTTGATGCACCAGGCAACAGGCGAGCGGGGTCGCCTGCCTTCCAGCTGCCGCTAACGCTGGTTTCAGCGCTGGCGACGATCCACTACGTTCAGTGCTTTGAGCAGGTTCAGAGCTTCGCCCAGCTGATAATCATCGCGCAATCGTTGTGATATTGCCTGGCGCTCGCGGGCTTCATTTTGCGATTGTAGGTGCCCTTCAAGGTCGGCTTCGCGAACCTGGCGGCGGCTTTCAGCGACTTCCAGCCGGCCGCGCACTACTTCCACGTCCGGGCTGATCCCCTGGGCCTGAATCGAACGGTCGTTGGGGGTGTAGTATAGCGCTGTGGTCAATTTCAGGCCTTCGCCATTGCCTAGCGGCATAATCTGCTGCACAGAACCTTTACCAAAGCTGTCGGTGCCCATGATGACACCGCGCCGCTGGTCCTGGATGGCGCCAGCGACGATTTCTGCCGCTGAGGCGCTGCCGCTGTTAATCAGTACCACCAGGGGAATCTCGGCAGCAGGCGTATTGCTAGTGGCTGAAAAGGACATCTGTGTATTGGACAGGCGTCCTTCAGTATAGACAACCAGGCCGTCATTCAGGAAAAGGTCGGCAATATCAACGGCACTTTGCAGGATACCGCCTGGGTTATTACGTAAATCCAGCACCAGGCCTTCAAGGGCTTGGGTATCAGCCATGCGCTCCAGTGCCCGGCGTGCCTGCTGGGCAGTACGCGACTGGAACTGGCTGATACGCAGGTAGCCGTAACCAGGTTCGAGCAGCTCATGCTTGACGCTTTCGCTGCGAATGACTTCCCTGGTCAGAGTGACATCCTTTGGGGTCTCCTCGCCGGGGCGCAGGATACCAAGGGTCAGTTCACTGCCCGGCTCGCCGCGCATCAGGCTGACGGCTTCCTGCAGCGACATGCTGTCTGTGGGGGCGCCGTCGATGCTGATGATCAGATCCCGTGACATCAGTCCTGCTCGGGATGCAGGAGTGTCATCCACCGGGGTGACAATGGTCAACTGGCCGTTCTCCATGCCGACCTCAATGCCGATACCGCCAAATTCACCCTGTGTTGACTCCCTCAGGCTGGTGAACTCGTCTTCATCCAGGTAGGCCGAGTGCGGATCCAGTTCGCTGAGCATACCGCGCATGGCATTACGTAACAGGGTACGATCATCAACGTCTTCCACATAGGCGCGCTTGATGCGTTCAAACACCTCGGCAAAGGTCTTGATTTCTTCAAGGGGAAGGTCGTCAAACTGACTTTCTGCATCAGGGCTAACGGCATCAGGCGACTGTGCTGCCGCTATGACCGGAGTCGTCAGCAGAGCAACGGGTATAAGTACAGCCAGTGCCCGCTTGACGGGGGCTCTTAGCACCTCAACTGATAGCGTCATGATGACTCCGCAAAGCGTTAGGCAGTTTTGCTGCCGGATGAATGTTGGCTAACCATGGCGTTCGTGCAGCAGACGACACATTAGCTGCCCTAGCTTATCCCGTCAGCGCCGCGCAATCCATTGCTCCGGGTTGGTGGGTTCGCCGCGTTGGCGAACTTCAAAATAAAGCCCTGCCCGAGATTGCCCACCAGTGTCACCCACTCGGCCTATCTCATCACCGCGCTGAACAGCCTGGCCGGGGCTGATACTAAAACGCTGCAGGTGGGCGTAGAGCGTCATCATATGGTCGCCGTGATCAATAATCAGTAGATTGCCAAAACCACGCATCCAGTCAGCAAAGACTACTCGCCCTTGATGCACGGCAGTTACCGGGGTGCCGGCACTGGCCTGAATCATGATGCCCTCACGGTGAACGCCAGTGTCCTGATGAAAGCCTTGTTGCAGGCTGCCTTGTACTGGCCAAGGCATATCACCCTGAGTCTGGCTGAAACGGGTGCTGGGTGAGGGTCTGGAGAGACTCACCATTTCCTCACGAATGCGTTGCAGCGTTTTACGCGCCTCTTTCTGGTCAGCTTCAAGTGCCGCAAGTCGCTGTTCTTCCGTTTGATGACGGGCATCCAGTTGGCTGACCAGCTGCTGTCGCTGAGCGGTACGGTCGGCAAGCTGTTCACGCTGTTCTTCGAGTTGGCGGGCCAACTCGTCCAGGCGGGTCTGGTGGGCCTGTAATTCTGTAGCCGAGCTGGCTAGGCTGGCATCCAGTTTGGCAATAGCCGCCATGCGCCGCTGGCGTGCCTGGCCAAGCCGGTTCAGGTAAGCCTGCATGCGATCCAGCTGAGCAGGGTCTTCCTGATTAAGTAGCAGCTTGATCTGCAGCGTTGGTCCCAATCGATGCAGTGCAACGAGCTGTTCACTCAGCGCTGCTGTCTGTTGATGGCGCTCCTGCTGTAGTTCCTTACGCTGTTGACGTAGCTGGTCAGCTTTGTCGTCAAGCTCCCTTCGCTCGCTTTGCAGCGTATCCAGGCGCTGGTGAGTTTCGGCAAGCTCGGTTTCAATCGCCTGAAGCTCGCGGCTGGCCTTGTCGCGCTCCGAGCCTGTGGCGGTCAAACGCTTGGCAACGTTTTCAATCTTCTGGCCAATACTTTCCAGCAGCCGTTGGGCACCGGTTTCGTTTTCTTCCTGCCCCAGGGCTGGTGTCACCAGCCCTATGAAGCATATAAAACCCAGTGCGATAAAACACTTCATGGCGATCTCTCAGTCAAGGGAGATCAGCGGGGTTCCCGTCATGGCGTCGGGTACAGGCTGATCCATCAGCGTAAGCAGGGTAGGGGCGAGGTCACAAAGCCGTCCGTCGCTCAATGTTCCTGGGCGCTCACCCACATAGACAAGCGGTACAACAAAGGTAGTGTGGGCCGTTTGCGGCTCGCCGGTTTGCGGATGAACCATCTGTTCGGCATTACCGTGGTCAGCAGTAATCAGGCAGGCGCCATGGGCGCGCTCAATTGCTTCAACCACCCGGCCAACGCATTCATCCACTGTCTCAATGGCCCTGACAGCAGCGCCAAAATCACCGGTATGACCCACCATATCGCCATTGGCATAGTTGCAGACAATCAGATCAAAACGCTTGTTATCAATGGCATCGACCAGCTTGTCGGTAATTTCCCGGGCGCTCATTTCGGGCTTTTCGTCGTAGGTGCGAACATCCTGGGGAGAGGGCAGCAGAATGCGCGTTTCACCGTCGAACTCATCTTCCTGGCCGCCGGAGAAAAAGAAAGTAACGTGCGGGTATTTTTCTGTTTCAGCAATACGCAGTTGGGTCAGCCCACGCTTGGCGACCACTTCGCCCAGCGTATCGTTGAGGTCTGAGGGTGGAAAAGCCGTAGGAGCAGGAATGTCAGCAGCGTAGCGCGTCATCATTACCAGGCCGTCGCCTGCCAGTCTGGGGCAGGTGCGGCGCTCAAAACCGCTAAAGTCCGGCTCGGTGAAGGCGCGGGTCAGCTCACGTGCCCGGTCAGCACGGAAGTTGGCAAAAATGGCCGCATCACCGTTTTGCAGCGTTACCGCCTGATCGTTATTGACAATGCGGGTCGCTGATACAAACTCGTCGGTTTCTCCACGCGCATAAGCCTCCTGTAGGGCCTCCTCAGCACTTGCTGCCGTAAAGTCGGCACGCCCTTCGGTCAGCAGTTCATAGGCCTGGCTGACCCTTTCCCAGCGATTGTCGCGATCCATGGCATAAAAACGCCCAATCACAGAGGCTACAAAGCCATCATCTGCGCCCACCAGCTCTGCCAGGCGCGTGTTCGCGCGTTCAATGGAGGGGCGCGCACTTTCCGGCGGCATATCGCGGCCATCCAGAAAAGCGTGAATATAAATCTGCTTGGCTCCACGCCGAGTGGCGAGTTCGGCCAGGGCCAGGAAGTGGTCCTCATGGCTGTGGACGCCGCCTGGTGATAGCAACCCGATCAGGTGGACGGGACGCTGGTTAGCCACGGCGGCGTCAATTGGCTGGGTGAGCACAGGGTTATCATCCAGGTCACCGTCTTCAATGGCCTTGGTAATGCGAGTGAAGTCCTGATAAACAATGCGTCCGGCACCCAGGTTCATATGGCCGACTTCCGAGTTGCCCATCTGGCCGTCAGGCAACCCGACATGGCGGCCATCTGTATGTACGAAAGCGTGGGGGCGCTGAGACCATAGCGCATCCATGACAGGCGTATTGGCGCTGGCGACAGCGTTATGTTGAGCATCAGGATTGTGGCCGTAGCCATCCAGAATAATCAGCGCAACTGGGCGCGGTGTACTTGTTGTGTCCATTAAAGCCTCTTTATTGCCGAATGCAGATCGGTTCGGGGGTCGCGACTCACCGACTCTTCGGGCATCATAGCGCAGGCCGTGCGGGTTCGTCATGATATCGGCCTGCGCGCAACCGTATGTGGCGTGTATACTGTGGCGTTTAAACGGCGGCAGTGCCGCTTTATTTCCGCATTGACCAAGAGATTTTGCACGCGATGATCGATCAGCTGTTCGAATTCGTACAAAACCATCCATTGCTGGTGGGCGCTTTTCTGCTCGTTCTTACTGCCTGGCTTGTCTATGAAGCGCGCAACGCTGCTACCAGCGGTGTGACGTCTACCCAGGCGACCCAGCTTATCAACCGCGAAGATGCGGTGGTGCTTGATCTGCGCGAAAGCAAGGATTACAAGGCCGGCCATATCGCAGGTGCGCTTAATATTCCGCAAAGCAACCTCGACAGCCGCATGAACGAACTGGAAAAGCATAAAGGCAAACCAGTCATCGTCGTATGCAAACATGGCCAGAGCTCAGGCGCTGTCCAGGCGAAACTGGCCAAAGCCGGGTTTGAGCGTGCGGTGAAACTCAAGGGCGGCATGATGCAATGGCAGGCTGATAGCCTACCCATGGTGAAAAAGTAACCACTTGATCTAAATTGAATCCAAGGAGTCTCCAATGGCAGAAGACAACAACACCAATCAGGCAGCCGGTGCTCAGGCTGAAGACAAGCCGCAGCTGAAATTTTCGCTGCAGCGCATTTATGTCAAGGATATCTCGTTTGAAGCACCTAATTCGCCCGAGGTGTTTAAGCAGCCGTTCAAGCCCAAAGTGAACCTTGACCTTAACACCACCAGCAATCAGGTCTCTGAAGATCAGTTTGAAGTGGTCGTTAAAGTTACTGCGCGGGTAGACGACAACGAAAGTGGCACAGCCTCTTTTCTGGTAGAAGTCGAGCAGGCTGGCCTGTTCCGTATTTCCGGCATTGAAGGTGCTCAACTGGATCAGACTCTGGGTGCGTTCTGCCCGAATCTGCTATTCCCCTATGCACGCGAATGTGTCGACAGCCTGGTCAACCGTGGTGGTTTCCCGCCGCTGATGCTGGCGCCGGTCAATTTCGAGGCCATGTATGCCCAGCGCAAGCAGCGTGAAGCCCAGCAGGCAGAAGGCACCCAAGCCTGATCAACATGAACAGTGTTGAATGGTCTGTTGAATACGCCAGGATGCCACGCATTCATGTGCCGGCGCCTTTGATTGAGGGGGCAACGCTGACCCTGCCGGAAGGTCCGGCGCGTCACATCACCCGTGTGTTGCGTATGCTGCCGGGGGCGCCGCTGGTGATCTTCGACGGTAACGGCCAGGAAGCCGGTGTGCGCCTGGCAGAAGTGACACGCAAGCAGGTCACGGTAAGCGTAGAAGCCTTATGGCCCGGGCAAGGTGAGTCGTCGCTGATGATTCATCTTGGCCAGGCGGTCTCCAAGGGAGATCGTATGGATTACGCCATTCAGAAGGCTGTTGAGTTAGGCGTGAGTTGTATCACGCCGCTCTATACGCAACGCACCGAGGTGCGTCTGAAAGGCGAACGGGAAGCACGCAAGCATGCTCACTGGCAGGCCGTAGCGGCTAGCGCCAGTGAGCAGTGCGGGCGCGCCGTGGTACCCAGTGTTTACCCTCCCCAAGCGCTTGCGAGTTGGCTTGAACAGCGTGATGAAACCCTGCGGCTGATGCTGCATCTGGCTACCGGGAATCCCTTTCAGCGCACTGAAGCGCCTGCCAGTGTCGCCTTGTTGATTGGCCCGGAGGGTGGCTTGGCGGCTGACGATATCAGAGCAGCTGAAAATGCCGACTTCACCCCATTGACGCTGGGGCCACGAGTTTTGCGTACTGAAACCGCCCCTGTCGTTGCCCTGTCGCTGCTTCAATATCATTTCGGTGATTTTCAGCCCTGATATCGGGCAGACAGGCGCCGCTTTTCTTCTCTTTATTCTCAGGATTCCTTTGCCATGGCCCGTGATTCACGCTCCTCTCCTCCTCCTGCCACGGCCGTCAGCGCGTCAATCGGGGAGGTCGCCTACCTGACCGTGACGGCTGTCACCAGTGTGGGCGCCTTTCTGCGCTGGGGGCCACCGAAGGATGTCCTGCTGCCTTACAGTGAGCAGTCATTCCGCCCGGATGTGGGTAAACGTGTTCTGGTCAAGCTGTATGAAGATGATCAGCAGCGTCCAGTGGCTTCGATGCGCCTTGAGCGCTTTTTACAGGATGAAGCCTGGGAGCTTTCCCAGGGTGACCAGGTGACCCTGGTGGTGGCCGAGCGAACGGATCTGGGCATGAAGGTAGTGGTCAACCACGCCTATTGGGGACTGGTCTATCAGGATGACCTCACTCAGCCACTGCGCCGTGGGCAAGGTCTGACAGGCTTTGTCAAAAGGCGTCGTGAAGATGGCCGTCTGGATATTTCGTTGTTACCTCCCGGTGAGGCGCGCCTGGATGTGGTGGGCGACAAAGTGCTTCAGGCGCTGCGTGAAAGTGGTGGCTATCTGCCCCTGGGCGACAAAAGCAGTGCCCAGGAAATCAAAGCGCGGCTGGGCGTCAGCAAAAGCGCCTACAAACAGGCGATTGGACGCCTCTATAAGCGTGAGCTGATTAGCATTGAGCCTTTAGCCATTCGCCTACAGCCAGGTGTGGCCGCTACCCTGGCTCAGAACGCTACCTGAAATGTGCCAGGTTTGGCGTCTGGCACACCCTGCGGCATACTGCCCGTCATGGAAGAAGCGCCTGTTCACCAAGGGCAACTACTAACCTGTCTATTTCCGGAAGCGCTGATCAATGAGTCAATCGAGTCTTTGTCTGGGCGTGGTGATGGATCCCATCGCTGATATCGCCTATAAGAAAGATACTACCCTGGCCCTGCTCTGGGCAGCCCAGGATCGCGGTTACCAACTTTATTACATGGAGCAGGAAGACCTGTTCCTGCAGGCGGGTGAGGCGTTTGCGCTGATGCGCCCGCTGAGCGTTCATCGTGACGCCGGGCACTGGTTTGATCTGGGAGACGCTGAAGCGCGACCGCTGACCGAGCTGGATACTATCCTGATGCGCAAGGATCCGCCGGTAGACGCAGACTTCATCAATGCGGTGCACGTGTTAGGGTTTGCCGAGCGGAATGGGGTTCAGATTGTCAATCCCACCGCTGCTCTGCTGCAATGCAATGAAAAACTGTTTGCCCAACAGTTCCCCCAGTGCTGTGCTCCCACCCTTGTCTCCAGCCGTGATGAGATACTGCGCACTTTCCACGCAGAGCACGGCAACGTGATCTTCAAGCCGCTTGATGGTATGGGCGGCACCGGCATCTTCCACATTGGCCCGGACGGTCGCAATATTGGTGCCGTGATTGAACAGCTGACCCTGCGTGGCCAGCGCCAGATCATGGCCCAGCGTTACCTGCCGGAAATCAAGGACGGCGATACGCGCATTCTCCTTGTGGACGGTGAGCCTGTGCCCTTTGGTCTGGCGCGTATACCATCGGCGGGTGAAACCCGTGGTAATCTGGCAGCCGGTGGGCGCGGTGTCAGCCGTGAATTAACCGAGCGCGATCACTGGCTGATCCAGCAGGTACAGCCGATGATCCGTGAAAAAGGTCTGCTGTTTGTGGGTCTGGACGTGATCGGTGACTACATCACTGAGATCAATGTCACCAGCCCTACCTGCGTACGTGAAATTGACGATCAGCGTGGTACCCATATTGCCGGTCTGCTGCTCGATGCCATCGAGCGCCGCATCAAACCGTCAGCCTGAGACTGAAGAATTTGCCCGTAGAGGGTAAATGTTAGGAGCCGCATGCAAAGTCTGAAACATCATTTCCTGTTGGCCATGCCGCATATGGAAGATGCCAATTTTGCTTCCAGCCTGGTGTACCTGTGCGACCATGATGACAACGGTTGTATGGGCGTTATTGTCAACAAACCGTTGGAAGTCACTCTGGATGCGCTGTTTGATCAGCTTTCTCTGGGTGGCGAGCGCAGCCTGCATCGCAGTGCGCCTGTTTATTATGGCGGCCCCATGCACAAGGATCGTGGCTTTATCCTCCATCGGGGTAATAGCCAGGAATGGGATTCCAGCATTCAGGTGACCGATGACATCGCCCTGACGACCTCCATCGACATACTTCAGGCGCTGGCCAATAACACCGGGCCAGAGCATTTTCTCATCTGCTTGGGGTGCGCCGGTTGGGATGTGGGTCAGTTGGAAGATGAGCTGAAGGATAATGCTTGGCTGACGGTTGATGCCGCCCTGAGCGTTCTGTTCGAAACGCCACCTGCCGAACGGCTTTCTAGCGCTGCAGGCATTTTAGGGGTTGATCTTAACCTGATGACCCGGGACGCAGGGCACGCCTGATGGCTACCATGGGGCAACGTCTGGTGCTGGCATTTGATTTTGGTACTCGGCGTATCGGTGTCGCCGTGGGTAATGAGCTTTTGAAAAGCGCCAGAGAACTCACACCGCTTCCAGCTCGTGATGGCATTCCCGATTGGAACCAGTTAACACGGCTAGTGGAAGAGTGGCAGCCGGATCTTTTCGTGGTAGGTTTGCCGCTTAACATGGACGGTAGTGAATCAGCCATGAGCACGCGGGCACGCAAGTTTGGTAACCGCTTGCATGGCCGCTATGGCAAATCCTGTCAGATGGTTGATGAGCGTGGCACCACCCGAGAAGCCAAGCAGGTTGCCCATGCAGCCGGACATCGCGGTAACTATCGCCAAGACAGTGTCGATGGCATTGCCGCTGTGCTTATCTTGGAAGGTTGGTTCGCCCATCTGGAAGGCTTGCCAGATGGGCGCGTCTCTTTATAGCCAAATTTATATAACCAAGGTTCTGCTGCAAGTCGCCTACTTTAGCGATCCAGAGTGCCCGTCTGGTCAGGAACAAACCAGCGCACAGGGCGCATATCCTTTTCGATTAACTCATCGACCTGCAATAGCGTAGCGAAAATCGCCATACGCATGGGAATGCCATTGTCTGTCTGGCGGAAGATAGCCAGGCGTGGATCACCGTTCAGGTCCACATTCAGGTCATTGGCTCCTGGGCGGCTATCGCGGGGCAGCGGGTGCATCACAATGGTGCTTTGGCTGCAGCGTTGATCAAGAAAGTCCCGGTTGACCATGTAATCCTGGGAAAGCCCCTGAAAACTCTCATTCATTTCATCAGTAAAGCGTTCTTTCTGGATGCGAGTGGTGTAGACCACGTCCAGGTCTGAAAAGTCGCTGGCCAAGGAGTCGCGCTGCTCGACAAGATGCCCACGTGAGGTGACCCGGTCAATCAACGCTGTTGGCATTTCAAGTCCCGGTGGAGACACCAGGGTAAAGCGCAATGGGTCATAAAGGGAAAGCAGCTTGATCAGGGAATGCACGGTACGCCCGTACTTCAAATCCCCGGTGAGCAAGATGTGCGCGCCCTTGAGTGACTTTCCCAGTCGTTGGAATTCTTTATCAATCGTATAAAGATCTAGCAACGCCTGGCTGGGGTGTTCGCCCGGGCCATCACCACCATTAATGACTGGCACGTTGGTCGCTGCTGCAAATTCCGCTACAGACCCTTGATCCGGGTGGCGCATGACAATCGCATCACAGTAACCACTCATCACCCGGCTGGTGTCATAGAGCGACTCGCCCTTGGCCATGGAGGAGAACGTAAAGCCAGTGGTATCGCAGACGCTGCCGCCCAAACGGCAAAAGGCCGCGTTGAAGCTCACTCGGGTGCGAGTACTGGCCTCAAAGAACAGGTTGCCGAGAACCGCACCTTCCAGCACTCGCGTGACCTGACGGCGACTTGCAATCGGTTCCATGCGCGCGGCAACGCGCAACAGGTGATCGACGCTTTCTCGGTTTAAAGAATCGATGGTTAGTAGGTGCTGGCTCATCATTGACCTCTGGTTGGGCAAGAATACCGATATCTCAACGGACAGTTAGCTATAGTGTAACTGGCAATCAGGTAATGCTTGAAACGCTTTTCATCGGCGTACTCTGATGAAGGCGGATGTTGGGGAAAAGTGACCGGTTGAATTTTTTTACAAAGCCCTTGCATCCCCGCCGGCAAATCCGTAAAGTACGCATCCGCTGCCGGGGACGCACAGCGTTACCAGCGGTGAATGAAGATGAAAATCTTCGGTTTG
>JBNJGW010000022.1:0-22047 GCA_051748005.1 Pseudomonadota bacterium
AATGCCTTTCAATGAGAAGGCCCACAGATGAATCTGTGGGCCTTTTTAATAACTATCGTGACAATGCGGTCAGTGATAGTTCAATAAACGTATGCTATTAAGCAGGACGAATATTGGAGGCCTGAAGGCCCTTCTTGCCTTGCGTGACGTCAAAAGAAACCTTTTGACCGTCTTGAAGGGATTTGAAGCCTTCAGCCTGAATTTCAGAGAAGTGGGCAAAAAGATCGTCGCCGCCGTCATCAGGAGAGATGAAGCCGAAACCTTTAGTATCGTTAAACCACTTGACAGTACCAGTTGCCATTATCAATTTCCTTACATGCTTAATGATATTGCCAGCAGGCATCTCCTGCTCGCATTGACAATGTAGATGTTCTGCGCATGCACGTCCAGTGAAATAAAGATGATTTTTTTAATATTTCAACTCTGCTTAACGGCATTAGATACGCTATCTTGAACGCCTAACATTTATCTTCTCGATCACTCATCGAGTATTCTTTTCTGCAAGAGTGGGATCAATGCCAGTGTGGGAATTTTTCGATAGTCAGTTCTGGGCGTTTCTGATAGCGGTAACATTACTTTCCATCAGCCCGGGCGTGGATACTTTGTTGGTGATTCGTAACACCGCTCGCGGTGGCGTCAAGGACGGGGTTATTACCAGTCTGGCAATCTGTAGCGGCCTGTTTGTCCATGCCACTATTTCGGCGCTGGGAATCTCGCTTATTCTGCTACAGTCAGCCTGGGCCTTTCATGCCCTTAAAATGCTGGGAGCGGCCTATCTGGTATGGTTAGGGGTGGCAAGCCTGAAAGCCGCCTGGCGCGGCCAAGGATTACAGGTGGAGGGCGTCTTGCATGGCACCAAGCCTGTAGGGCGCTGGCAACCTGCCAAGGAAGGCCTGTTGTCCAATGTGCTCAACCCCAAGACGATAGTGTTTTATATGGCTTTTCTGCCCCAGTTTATTGCCCCCGGCGACCCCGCCTTGGCCAAATCATTATGGTTGGCGGGTATCCACTTCATGATTGCCAATGCCTGGCAGATCAGCGTTGCCCTGATGATAGGGGGCGCCAGCCAATGGTTGGCCAGCGCACGCTTTTCCCGGGCGCTTAATGGTCTGACAGGCAGTGTCCTGGTGGCCTTTGGCATCAAGCTGGCCATGGAGCAAAGGCCCGTCTGATGGAGCAGTTAGTGCTATGGGCGATTCAGCAGGCTGACATCATAGCGTACGCCTCGCTCTTGCGGGTTAAGCAGGGAGACTCCCTGAGTGCTGCCACCCTGACTGAGAGCTGCGAAAATTGCCCGATAGGTCAGCACGGCCTGCACATAGTTACGGGTTTCACGGAACGGAATCCGTTCAACAAACAAGTCGAATTCATTGATACCTTCTTCTCTCAGCCAGCGGTCAACCCGTCCAGGGCCAGCATTGTAAGCGGCAGCGGCAGCCAATCGGTTGCCCCGGTAACGCTCAAGCTTATCGCGGATATAGGTGCTACCCAGGCGGATGTTCAGCTCAGGATCAAGTACACCGTAGGGGCCAGGGTCGGCAATGCCCAGCTCACGGCTAAGCTGTGTGGCGGTACCTGGCATCAGTTGCATCAAACCACGCGCGCCGGCGGGTGAAAGTGCTGCTGGATTATAGGCACTTTCGCGCCGGGCAATGGCCATCAGCAGGTAGGGATCCACGCCTGTCACGCTTCCCCAGTGCATGAACTGCTCGCGGTAAGCCTCGGGGAAACGCCAGGCAAGGGCATCCCAGAGTTGCGCGGCTATGGTGGTTTGCACCAGAAGGGCATCCCAGCCGCGTGAATCGGCATAATCTGCCATGGCTCGAGCCGTCTCACCTGAAGCGTTGCGGGCGGCATTAAGCCATTCACTGTTTGCCAGCCCTTCTTCACCAATGCGCATCAGGGCCTCAGTACGTTGAACGGCTGGCAGGTTGGCAATACGCTGGCGGCTGGCAGGGTCTGGGGTGAAGGTTTCGATATTCAGGGGAAGCGGTTGATTGATGCGTTCAGCGGCAGCAAAGCCAAAAAAGTCGCGTTGGCCTGCGGCCTGAAAAAAGTGGGCCTCGGCGGCTTGCTGGTTGCCTTGCTGCTCGTTGGCACGCCCGAGCCAATACTGCCAGCGGCTGTCGTTACGCTGGTCATCATTCATGCTGGTGATCCACTGCTGCACGGTCGACCAGTCTTTGGCTTGCAGGGCGCGGCGCACGCGTAGTTCCAGCACTCTTTCACTTTCAAGCGTCGGTAAATTACGGTCGACCCAGGGGTATGAACCGGGGACTTCTCTGAGCAACGCATAGAAAGCCAGTTCTTCTTCAATGTCCTGGCGGGTAGCGGATGGCAGTGACAGCCGATCGGCCAGCGATGGCCATACGGATAGGGCACCCTGGGTATCCTCTCTGGTCAGGCGCTGCATGGCTGCACGATAAAAAGCCGGGGTTGCCGCGCACTCAGGGCCAAGGCAACTCGGCGCATCATAGAGAGAGCCAGCACTAGCCGTTGATTCTACGCGCTGGATGGCGGCCTGCCAGCGGCTGTCGAGCAGGCCACCCAGGTAGCTCATCAGACCGCGTTCGCCAGCTTTCCATGCCAGCATCTTGCGCTCCCAGATAGTTTGTTGGTCAATCACTTTGCGGCTGCGCAAGCTATCAAACAGACTGTCACAGGCATCTGGCTGGGAACGCCCGGTCAGCCATAGCTCTTTTCCACCTTCGTAGGCTTGCTCAGGGGTTATATCCAGCCAGGCCGTGTAGAAATAGCATTGGCGTTCAGTCGTTGAAGGTGGCTGTGTTGCAATGGTCCTGATATCCGCCCACTGGCGGGCTTTGCCATACTCACTGAGGGCCTGACCCTGTAACCAGGCTGCTAGGGGAGTGTCGCTGTGCCTGTTCATGTAATCTTTAACGCGTTCAGGCGCCAAGTCTGGCAAAAGGCCTTTCAACTGATGATATTCAACATAGCCGCCCAGAACATGCTGGCGTGTGGCCTGGGTGTCGATATGTTCCCAGCGCTGGGCGCGGGCATCATTGAGGGCACTACGTATATCGGCGTCGCTGATAAATTGAGCGATAGCGGGTGAGGCCAGCGACAGGGTGCCGAGCAAGGTCAGCACACGGCCAACGCTAGACAGCAAGCAGGGTGGGAAACCCATAAATAATCTCTCCAGGGAGCCGTTCGAAGGCATGTCTCAGGTTAGCCTAACGTGATCAAAAGTTGAACAAAGCGTTTTAATGATTTTCCAATATATTAGCAAAATGGAGAACGATATTACGATGAAGCCTTTATCTGGTGGCCGGCTGATGCAGCGCCTGACATCCCGTGTCTGGGTAATCAAACGCATGGTTCGAGCGCTGAAATGGTTTTTCCCCATGACCCGGGATGTTGTGCGTGGTGATTTTCGCCCCGTTCCGTGGCGCGCCTTTGGCTATATGCTGTTAGCGTTGGCCTATCTTGTGCTGCCCTTTGATCTGATTCCCGACTTTTTGCTGTTGATCGGCCTGGTGGATGACGTCGTGATTGTTGGCTGGCTGCTCAATCGTATTGACCTGCATTTAGCGGATTACCGCCTCTGGAAGCAGGGGCCTGATGACGGTCAGGACGCATCGTCCACCACGCCTTGAAAAAAAACTGTACAGCCCCATATCTGCAACACTTGATTCACATAGCAACAGGCAACGTCCGTTGTCTGCTGTTCCATAAACAATATGCAATCACTTGTTGAGGGCTAAACGAATGACCACCGCCACCCACGAAGAAACACTTGGCTTTCAGACAGAGGTTAAACAGCTTCTGAATCTGATGATTCACTCGCTGTACTCTAACCGTGAAATCTTTCTGCGTGAAATGATTTCCAACGCGGCGGATGCCTGCGACAAGCTGCGCTATGCCGCTCTGGATAACGATGCTCTGTATGAAGGTGACAGCGAGCTGCGCATCGAAATCGAACACGACAGCGAAGCAAACACCGTCACCGTACGCGATAATGGCATCGGCATGAATCGTGATGATGTTATCAGCAACCTGGGTACCATTGCGCGCAGCGGCACGGCTGATTTTCTCAAGCAGCTTTCCGGCGAACAGCAAAAAGACGCCCGCTTGATCGGCCAGTTCGGGGTGGGTTTCTATTCTGGCTTTATCGTCGCTGATGAAGTGACTGTGCGCACTCGTAAGGCCGGCAGTGAAAAAAGCGAAGGCGTTGAATGGCGCTCCAAGGGTGAGGGCGAATTCACGGTGGCGGATATCGAACGCGAAATCCATGGCACCGAAATCATTCTTCACTTGAAGGAAGATGCCAAGGAGTTTGCCGACGATTACCGCCTGCAGAGCCTGGTGCGTAAGTACTCTGATCACATCGAAGTACCGGTACGCATGCCCAAAACCGAAACCGCCAAGGATGATGACGGCAACGAAATCGAGGGTAGTGAAGTGACTACCTGGGAAACCGTCAACGAAGCCACGGCGTTGTGGGTGCGCCCCAAGGGTGAAATTTCCGATGAAGAGTACAAGGCCTTCTATAAGCATGTCGCCCACGACTTTAGCGATCCGCTGACATGGAGCCATAACAAGGTAGAAGGCAAGCTGGAATACACCAGCCTTCTGTATGTGCCAGGCCGTGCTCCTTTCGATCTGTATGAGCGTGACGGTGCCCGTGGCGTCAAGCTTTATGTGCAGCGCGTCTTCATCATGGATGATGCTGAACAGTTCCTGCCGCTTTATCTGCGCTTTATCAAGGGCGTATTGGACACCCGCGATCTTTCGTTGAACGTGTCCCGCGAACTGCTCCAGCAGGATCCCAAGGTCGACAAGATCAAGGGGGCACTCACCAAGCGCGCCCTGGATATGCTCAAGAAGCTGGCCAAGGATAAAGAGGGCTATCAGACCTTCTGGAACACTTTCGGTAGCGTATTGAAAGAAGGCCCAGGCGAAGACCCGTCTAACCGGGAGAAAATTGCCGGCTTGCTGCGTTTTTCTTCAACCCACACCGATAGCAGTACTCAGGATCAGTCGCTGGCGGACTATATCGAGCGCATGAAGGAAGGCCAGCAGAAGATTTACTACATTGTGGCTGACGGCTTCAATGCGGCGAAAAACAGCCCGCACCTGGAAATCTTCCGCAAGAAAGGCATTGAAGTTCTGTTGCTGCATGACCGCATTGATGAATGGTTGATGAGCCACCTCAGCGAGTTTGACGGTAAATCATTGGCCGATGTCGCCAAGGGCGAACTTGATCTGGGCGATGTGGAAGACGAAGAAGAAAAGAAGGCGCAGGAAGAAACCGCCAAATCCAAGGAAGATCTGGTCAAGCGGGTTAAAGAGGCGCTGGGTGAAGGCGTGCAGGAAGTCAAGGTCACTCATCGCCTGACCGATTCACCTGCCTGTGTTGTTCTGCCGGAGCATGAGATGGGTTTCCAGATGCGCCGCATTATGGAAGCGGCGGGTCAGCCGTTGCCCGAGGTCAAGCCGATTCTTGAGCTCAATCCCGAGCATGCCCTGGTAGGTCGTCTGGAAGGAGCTGATGGCGACACCTTTACGGATCTGGCACATATCCTTCTCGATCAAGCGATCATTGCTGAAGGCGGCCATCTGGACGACCCGGCGGCTTACGTCAAACGCCTTAACAGCGTACTAACGGCGTAAATCCGTGTTTAAGTAGGTTGCGGCCCGTCAGGATTCCCTGGCGGGCCCTTTGTTTTGCTAGACTGATTTCCAATAAAACATGTTAGCAAGACGTCTTGATAACATCTCTTGGTCAGAAGAAGACCAGATATCTCAAGTAAGCAAGGACACAGGCATATGGCGGAACAGCAGATTAGTGTGGCCGTGCTGGGTGGCGGTAGCTTTGGCACGGCACTGGCGAGTATTGCCGCCGACAATGGGGCCAAGGTGCGCCAGTGGATGCGTGATGAACGTCTGGTTACCCAAATCAACCACGAACATCGTAACGGACGCTATCTGCCCGATTATGAAATCAACGCAGCCGTTAAGGCCTCCACCGATATTGCTGCTGTCTTGAGTGACGCTGAGTTGGTGCTGGTGGCCATTCCGTCGAGTGCTTTTCGGAGTGTGGTTCAAGCCGCCAAGCCTTACCTCAGCGCCGAGCAGATACTGGTCAGTACCACCAAGGGTATCGAGCAGGATAGTTTTATGCTGATGAGCGATGTGCTGCGTGAAGAAACCGGCTTTGCTCATATCGGCGTGATTGCCGGACCTAACCTGGCCTCTGAAATCGCTGACAAGCAATTAACGGCTACAGTGATAGCCAGTGCTGATCCACTGACTCGCACACGGGTGCAGCAGGCACTGGGTTGCCGCTACTTCCGGGTGTATGCCAGTAATGATCGTCATGGCGTTGAGCTGGGCGGTGCCTTGAAAAATATCTACGCCATTGCTGCCGGTATGGCCGCCGCACTGGGGATGGGGGAAAACACCCGCAGCATGCTGATGACCCGCGCGCTGGCAGAAATGAGCCGGTTTGCGGTGGCCCATGGCGCCAATCCGATGACCTTTCTGGGCCTGGCAGGTGTCGGTGACCTGATTGTTACCTGTTCTTCCCATCTATCGCGTAACTATCGAGTGGGCTACGCCATGGGAGAAGGTCGCAGTCTGGATCAGGCAGTAGAGGCATTGGGGCAGGTCGCCGAAGGGGTGAACACTGTCAGGCTGGTATGCGCCAAGGCTGGCCAGATGGGCGTTTATATGCCGATGGCAGAAGGTTTGTACCATGTGTTATTTGATGGTGTTCCTGCGCAGGATATGGCAAGAATGCTGATGATGGGTGAGCAAAGCAGCGACGTTGAATTCGTGCTGCCACGCGAAGCTGTCCAGCAGGCTCATAGGGAGACAGGAGATTGGCATGAAGGAAGTCAATAGCAGGAGTCGATTATTACTGATGCGCCATGGCGAAGCCGTCGCGGGGGCGCCGGATAACATGCGCTGCCTGAGTACACGTGGTGAACAGGAAGTCCTTCTGGTGGCTGACTGGTTGGCAGATCGGGTGGCCAGTAAAGAGTTGGGGCCTTTGCGGATTATCGCCAGCCCCTATACCCGCGCCCAGCAAAGCGCTCAGGCGATTGCCAGGGCATCTGGGGGTGACATTGAAACCTATAAGGGCATCACCCCGGACGATTCACCCGATAGCGTGTGTGACTGGCTGATGACTCAGCCTGATAGCGATAACCTGTTGTTGGTCAGCCATATGCCCTTGCTGGGCGGACTGACTGGCGTCTTGACCAGAGGTCGCGCAGGTTTTAGCGTCAGTTTTGCCACGGCGGGGGTGGCGGAATTAAGTGCCGACGTCTGGGCATCTGGCTGTGCTGACTTGATCAGTATGACCGACCCTCGCCAGTTAAGTTGATCAAAACATAAAAAACCGGCCCCTAATTGAGGGGCCGGTAGATACATGCCTTGCTTTACGCCTAAACTAGAGTTTGGCGTCAAGCTTCTCCTTGAGCAGGGTGTTGACCTGTTGGGGGTTGGCAGTCCCGCGTGAAGCCTTCATTACCTGGCCGACGAAATAGCCGATCATCTTGCCACGCTTGTCCGGCTCTGCATCGCAGTACTGAGCGACCTGAGCGGGGCTGTCGGCAATCACCTGATCAATCATGGCTTCAATAGCGCCACTGTCGGTCACCTGTTTGAGGCCCTTGGCTTCGATGACTTCATCAGCGCTGGCGCCCTGGTTATTCCATAGCGCCTGGAAGACCTGTTTTGCCGCCTTGCCATTAATCGTGTCGTCAATCACCCGGGCCACCAGTTCACCCAGCTGACGGGCGTTGACGGGGCTCTGCTCAATGCTCAGGTTCTCTCGATTCAGGGCGCCGGAGAGCTCTCCCTGGACCCAGTTGGCAGCCTGCTTGGGGTCACCACAGACATCCTTGACCTCTTCGAAGTAATCGGCCATGGCGCGGCTTGCTGACAGAACGTGGGCATCATAGGCAGAAAGGCCAAGCGCGTTCTGAAAACGCTCGCGCTTGTCAGCAGGCAGTTCTGGTAACTGTTCGCGCAGGTGGTCCACATAGGCCTGATCAAGCACGACCGGTAACAGGTCCGGGCACGGGAAGTAGCGGTAATCATTGGCTTCTTCCTTGGTGCGCATGCTCCGGGTCTCGTCACGCTCCGGGTCATATAGGCGAGTTTCCTGAACGACCTTGCCACCGTCTTCAATCAGCTCGATCTGACGCTCGACTTCAAAGGCAATGGCACGTTCGACAAAGCGGAAAGAGTTGACGTTCTTGACCTCGGCACGGGTGCCAAAGCTTTCCTGCCCTTTGGGGCGCACCGAGACATTGACGTCACAGCGCATCGAACCTTCTGCCATGTTGCCATCGGATATGCCCAGGTAGGTAACAATCGAGTGAATCGCCTTGAGGTAGGCGGCAGCTTCCTTGGCGCTGCGCATATCCGGCTCGGAGACAATTTCCAGTAGAGGGGTGCCTGCGCGATTGAGATCAATGCCGGTCATGCCGTGGAAATCTTCGTGGAGCGATTTACCGGCGTCTTCTTCCAGGTGCGCATGATGGATGCGGATCTTTCGGATGGAATGATCCTCCAGAGTCACATCAATGCTGCCAGGGCCAACAATAGGGTGATACATCTGGCTGGTCTGATAGCCCTTGGGCAGGTCAGGGTAGAAGTAATTCTTGCGGTCAAACACCGACACTTCAGGAATATCGGCATGCACGGCCAGGCCAAACTGCACGGCCATGGCAACCGCCTGTTCATTGACGACAGGCAGGATGCCGGGCAGGCCCAGATCGACGGCGCAGGCCTGGGAGTTAGGTTCTGCACCGAATGCCGTGGATGCGCCGGAGAAAATCTTCGATTTGGTAGCAAGCTGAACGTGCACTTCCAGCCCGATTACGGTTTCCCATTCCATCAGGCCTTCTCCTCAGCAAAAGTAGGACGTTGTTGATGCCAGTCGGTCGCTTGCTGGAATTGATGCGCCACATTCAGCAGCTGGGCTTCAGCAAAATGCGTGCCCAGAATCTGCAGCCCTACCGGGCGATGTCCGACCATGCCAGCCGGTACACTGATGCCTGGAATCCCGGCCAGGTTGACGGCGATGGTATAAATATCCTGCAGGTACATGGAAACCGGATCTTTTTTGGCGCCCAAGTCAAAAGCCGGAGTGGGTGAAGCAGGCCCCATCAGGACATCCACATCTTCAAAGGCATCCAGAAAGTCCTGACGAATCAGGCGGCGTACCTGCTGAGCCTTGGTGTAATAGGCGTCAAAAAAACCTTCCGACAGGGTATGTGTACCGATCAGGATGCGTCGCTTGACCTCATCGCCAAAGCCTTCAGCGCGGGAGCGCTTGTAAAGGTCAACCAGATCCTGAGGGTTGTCGCAGCGATAGCCAAAACGCACGCCATCAAAGCGTGACAGGTTGGAGGACGCTTCAGCCGGTGCAATCACGTAGTAGGCGGGAATCGCAAAATGAGTATGTGGCAGACTGATATCCTTGACCGTCGCTCCCAGGGACTCATAAACCTTGACGGCTTCGCGTACCGCCTTTTCCACGTCGGGATCGAGGCCGTCTCCGAAATACTCTTTAGGCAGGCCAATCTTGAGGCCTGATAAGGGCGCATTCAGGGTCTCTGTATAGTCAGGGACGCCACGAGCAACGCTGGTGGAATCCCGCAGATCCTGGCCAGCCATGACGTTAAGCAGGTGGGCGCAATCCTCAGCGCTGCGCGCCATGGGGCCTGCCTGATCAAGGCTTGAAGCATAGGCAATCATGCCGTAGCGAGAGACTCGCCCGTAAGTCGGCTTAAGGCCGGTAATGCCACAGAAAGCGGCTGGCTGACGGATTGAGCCACCGGTGTCAGTGCCCAAGGCTGCAGGGGTCATGCCAGCCGCCACGGCTGCGGCGCTGCCGCCAGAGCTGCCACCGGGAACGGCCGTGATGTCCCAGGGGTTCTTGACTGCGCCATAAAAGCTGTTTTCGTTGGAGGAGCCCATGGCGAACTCATCCATATTGGTTTTACCCAGGCTGACGCAGCCAGCCGCTTTGAGTTTTTCGACAACGTGGGCGTCATAGGGGGCGATAAAGTTATCCAGCATTTTTGAACCGCAGCTGGTTTTAACCCCTTGGGTGCAGAAAATATCCTTGAGTGCAAGGGGAACCCCGGTTAACAGGCCTGCATTGCCAACGGCCCTGGCCTGGTCAGCCTGATCGGCCTGTTGCAATGCCTGCTCGCTGGTCACGCTGATAAAGCTGTTGAGTTCGCTGTTGGTCTGCTCAATGCGCTTCAGATAATGCGCGGTAAGTTCGCGGCTGGATACTTCGCCGCTGGCAAGTGCTGAAGCGACTTGCGTCAATGTCTTGTCATGCATAACCCGGAAACTCCGTTCGGGTGACGATTAGGAGAGGAGAGAGGAAAAACTTACTCAACCACTCGTGGAACCAGGTAAAGACCGTTTTCGACCGCCGGGGCGCAGCGCTGGAACTGGTCGCGCTGATCAGTTTCAGTAACTTCATCGGCACGCAGGCGCTGGGTGGCATCAAGCGGATGCGCCAGGGGAGTGACACCCTCAGTGTCAACACGCTGCAGCTGGTCAACCATCTCCAGGATCTGGCTCAGGTCATCAACAAACCCCTTGGCCTGATCATCGCTAACCGCTAGCCGGGCCAGGTGGGCAGCCCGGCGCACGTGTGTTTCTTCAAGCGCCATGATGGGAACGTCCTCGTTAACAAATGGTAAGCGCACTTGCTGTGCACCGTGTAAATTTCGTCAGGCCCTGTACAATATAGAAACCTGAGTTACTCTGATCATCAAATAGCGTAAAAATATACCATATTTCCTTGCGTCGGGCAGTATCTGCAGCTGTTCTGCTTGCTGACAGTGGGTTGCGGTGATACCGTTTGCATCCGCACAGGGTTCCCGGTCTGCACTAGGTAACAACATCCATGTTCAAACGTCTGAGGGGGCTGTTTTCCAGCGATTTATCAATCGATCTGGGTACGGCCAACACACTTATATATGTTCGCGGTCGCGGTATTGTCCTCGACGAGCCATCTGTCGTTGCCATTCGTCAATCAGGCAACATGCGCAGCGTTGCCTCTGTCGGGGCTGATGCCAAGCGGATGCTGGGGCGTACCCCTGGCAATATTACCGCTATCCGCCCGATGAAAGATGGCGTCATTGCTGACTTCACCGTCACCGAACAGATGCTCCAGCACTTTATTCGTAAAGTACACCAGAGCACTTTCCTGACGCCCAGCCCGCGCGTGCTGGTTTGCGTGCCCTGCATGTCGACTCAGGTCGAGCGGCGAGCCATTCGCGAATCTGCCGAAGGGGCTGGCGCCCGTGAGGTCTTTCTGATCGAAGAACCCATGGCCGCTGCCATTGGTGCCGGTCTACCCGTCGAGGAAGCCCAGGGGTCAATGGTAGTGGATATCGGGGGAGGGACCTCTGAGATCGCTATTATCTCTCTGAATGGCGTGGTCTATTCCGAGTCTATCCGCGTAGGTGGTGACCGTTTTGATGAAGCCATCACAGCCTATGTACGTCGTCATTACGGTAGCCTGATTGGTGAAGCAACTGCAGAGCGCATCAAGGAAGAAATTGGTTGCGCCTATCCGGGCGGTGAGCTTCGTGAAATTGATGTGCGTGGGCGCAACCTGGCTGAAGGTATCCCGCGCAGCTTTACCCTGAATTCTCATGAGATTCTGGAAGCCCTGCAGGAAACCCTGAGTTCCATTGTGGCGGCCATCAAAAGCGCTCTTGAGCAGTCTCCGCCGGAGCTGGCGTCTGATATTGCTGAACGGGGCTTGGTGCTGACCGGAGGTGGCGCATTATTGCGTGATCTTGATAAGCTGATTGCCGAAGAAACCGGCTTACCTGTGATCGTCGCCGAAGATCCGCTGACGTGTGTGGCGCGTGGTGGCGGTAAAGCACTGGAAATGATCGATCAGCACACCTTCGAGCTGCTATCCAGTGATTAACGCCAGCGCTTGATCTGCAGGGGGATTGATTATCAAGCCGCTGTTTTCACAAGGGGCACTGCCCGGCTATCGGCTGTTTTTTTGCGTATTGGCGGCTAGCGCTCTGATGTTTGTCGATCAGCGATTCACGCGCATGGAAACAGTGCGTGCTCAATTGTCGATGGTGGTAGCACCGGTGCAATGGGTGGTCAGTCTTCCCAGCGATCTGTTAAGTTGGGGAACGGTAGCGCTTTCTGATCACCAGGCACTCCTTGATGAAAACCAGCGATTGCGCGAACAGATGCTGACCTTGTCTCATCGCGGTCAACGCATTGCCAGTCTGGTGTCGGAAAATGCTGAGTTGCGTCGTCTGTTGAATGCCGCTGAGTATCGCGAAGTCGACTTCATCAGCGCTGAGCTTATTTCTCTTGATAACGATCCTTTCAGCCACCAGATGGTGATTGACCGCGGTCATCGTAACGGTGTTTATGTCGGTCAGCCATTAATTGACGCCTTCGGTCTTGTCGGTCAGGTAACAGCGGTGTCGGCATATTCCAGCCGGGTATTGCTCCTGGGCGATGCCAGTCACGCGCTGCCAGTACGTATCAACCGCAATGGTCTGCGTTACATCGTTCAAGGTTCAGGCAGCTATGAGGCCCTTGATGTGCTCCATGTGCCAGATACAGCCGATGTGCGCGAGGGTGATCTGCTCACCACTTCAGGCCTTGCCGGGCGCTTTCCTGCCGGTTACCCGGTGGCCAGGGTAACTTCCGTGGTTCATGATCCTGGCGAGCCATTTGCCCAGGTGCGGGCCGAGCCGCTGGCGCGATTGCAGCGTTCTCGCTATTTCCTGTTACTGTTCCCCAAGCCCTTGCCCTATGCGGAAATCGCAATCTGGGATGAGTCATTCATGCTGTCCTATGAAACATTGCAGAGTGTGCTGCAGGTTAATGGGCTCTTCCCGCTGTCAGCCCACCCGTCAACCATGGAGCTGCCCTGATGGCGAAGGCACCGGTCGTACCGTTAGTAATGGTATGGTTCACTCTGCTGTTCGCCTTGTGCCTGCAGGTAATGCCGCTGGCGGAAGGTTGGCAGGTGTATCGTCCGGAGTGGCTGGGGTTGTTGTTCATTTACTGGTGCATGCGTGCCCCTGATCGGGTGGGTGTCTTTCACGGGTTTGTACTCGGTCTACTGCTGGATCTGATTGAAGGCGTCCCGCTGGGCCAGAATGCTTTGACGCTTTCGGTGCTGGCTTTTCTGTGTGCGCTGGTCTTCACACGATTCCGTACCTATTCACTGGTTCAGCAAGCACTACTGGTGTTGGTGCTGCTGGGATTGGTGCAGTTACTAGAGCAATGGGTGCGTACTCTGTCGGGAGATTTTTCAATCCATCTGGCATTTTTGATCCCATCTTTTATCAGTGCTGTACTCTGGCCCTGGTTGGCGACCATGTTCCTTGCGCTGGAACGTCGTCTGTTTTCCTGATATTCACAGAAACGAGGTGCGAAGATGACGCCTGCCCGTCAACCTCTTGTGTGTCTGGCATCGGCATCGCCACGCCGCCGTGACCTGTTGTTGTCAATTGGCGTGGATGCCGATATCCGTCCCTGCGATATCGATGAAACACCCAAGGCTAACGAATCCCCCAGTGATTATGTTGTGCGTCTGGCGGTTGAGAAGGCACTGGCAGCTGATACCTTGACGTCATTGCCTACCCTGGGCTCTGACACGGCTGTGGTACTGGACGGTTGTATCCTGGGTAAACCACGTGACCAGGCACATGGTGCTGAAATGCTGGCCGCGTTATCCGGACGACGCCATGAAGTGCTGACGGCGGTTGCGCTGACAGGCCCTGTCGGCGTGTTGAAATGCTGTGTGTCTACCCAGGTACGTCTTGGTGAAATCAGCGATGAACAAATAGCCGCCTATTGGCAGACGGAAGAACCTCTTGATAAGGCCGGTGGCTACGCTATTCAGGGATTAGCATCCGTGTTTGTGGCATCTATTGAAGGCAGTTACTCTGCCGTTGTGGGCTTGCCCCTATACGAAACAGCGACACTTCTTCGCCAGCAGGGCGTCCCAATATGGAATAATGTGTTTAGATAGAAGTGGTCAGGCCTGGGTGGGTTTTCCGGGCAGCTCAACAAGCATCTCTTTTAACCCTTTTTCTAACCAGTAAGGAACGGGAATGAGTGGTGAGGTTCTCATCAATCTGACGCCGATGGAAACCCGCGTAGCGCTGGTTGAAAACGGTGTCTTGCAGGAAGCCTTGATCGAAAGATCTCGTCGTCGCGGTATCGTGGGCAATATCTACAAAGGCAAGGTAGTTCGGGTACTGCCTGGGATGCAGGCTGCCTTTGTCGATATTGGCCTGGAGCGCGCGGCCTTTATCCATGCCCATGAAGTGACGCCCTCCGGGACGCCCAGCGAGGAACAGTCAACTATCGGCCAGCTGCTACACGAAGGACAGTCTCTGGTAGTGCAGGTCACCAAGGATCCGATTGGCTCCAAGGGGGCGCGCCTGACCACCCATTTGTCGGTGCCTTCGCGTTATCTGGTGTATATGCCGGATTCACCTCATCATGGTGTTTCACAGCGTATTGAAGATGAGCGCGAACGCGAGCGCCTGAAAGTGGCCCTGGAAACAGGCATTGCTCAGCAGAGCATCGAGGTCAGCGGTGGTTTTATTGTGCGCACAGCCGCCGAAGGCGTCAGCGATGCAGAAATTGCCAGTGACATGTACTTTCTATTGCGTCTGTGGCGAAAAGTCAGCCAGCGCAAGGAAATCGCCGCACCTTCTTCAGTCATCTATGATGATTTGCCGCTTTTTATGCGTACCCTGCGGGATGTCATGCGTGATGACATCGAGAAGGTACGCATTGATTCCCGGGAAAATTTTACTCGTCTGGTCGAGTTTGCCGAGGAGTTCATGCCGGACGCGGTGGAACGCATCGAGTACTATCCTGGCGAACGGCCAATCTTTGATCTCTACAGCGTTGAAGATGAAATTCAGAAAGCGCTGGGACGTAAGGTGCAACTAAAGTCAGGCGGTTATCTGGTGATTGACCCAACCGAGGCGATGACTACCATCGATGTCAATACAGGGGGGTACGTCGGGCACCGCAATCTGGAAGAGACCATCTTCAAGACCAACCTGGAAGCTGCAACGGCCATTGCCCGGCAGCTACGCCTGCGTAATCTGGGTGGCATCATCATTATTGATTTCATTGATATGGAGGATGTTGAGCATCAGCGTCAGGTGCTGCGTGTGCTCGAGAAGGCGCTTGAAAAGGATCACGCCAAAACCAAGTGCACCGGGATAACCGAGCTTGGGCTGGTGCAGCTGACTCGCAAGCGTACTCGTGAAAGCCTGGAACAGACCCTGTGTGAAGCCTGTCCCACCTGTGCAGGCCGCGGGACGCTGAAAACCCCTGAAACTGTCTGTTACGAAATATTTCGCGAAATTCTGCGTGAAGAGCGCGCTTACAGCGCTGAAACCTACATGGTATTGGCATCGCAACCTGTGGTAGACCGTCTGCTGGATGAAGAGTCCTCATCGGTGGCCGACCTGGAAATCTTTATCAACAAGACCATTCGCTTCCAGGTTGAACAACACTACTCGCAAGAGCAGTATGATATTGTGCTAATGTAAACAGATGAATTTTCCTGTCCTGCGCAAATGGCTTGTGTTTTTTCTGGCGTCTTGCCTTGGTATTCTGGCAGGCTTTCTGCTGTTGCTACGCTTGGCCATGAGCCAGGTTGACTGGCTGGAACCGCATCTGGAAACGCTAATTGAAAGCCGTCTTGGTGCTCCGGTTGATATCCAGCATCTGGCGTTATCGCTGAGAGGGAATGATCCTGCCCTGACGCTTAAGGGTGTCAGCGCCGCTACCCCGGCGGGAGAGAAGCTGTTTGCGTTGAATGAATTACACCTGCGGCTGGACAGCTGGCAGACGCTGACAACTCTGACGCCGGTATTCAATGATGCCTATATGCAAGGCTTTGCAGTGCACCTTTACCAGGCTTCCAGTATGGCCTGGGAATGGCCCAAGCCGGCCACGTTGCCGCTTGCTCTGGAGGAAGAGCCGGATATTGATCTGGCAGTGATCGATGCCTGGGTAGGCATGATTCTGCGTCAGCAAATCCAGGTTGAGCATTCACGGATTGTGCTCCACGGTGCCAGCGAGCAGCTGACCTTGCATGCCCCCTTGCTGAGCCTTTCCGGCGACCAGCGTCGCACCCGCCTGCAGGGGCGGGTCAATATCAATACGCCCGCCAGCCAGACGACTCAAGCGTTAGAGTTGCCAGCCGCCCATCTGCGTGCCGAGGTTCAACCGGGCAATCAGGGTCTGCGCGACTTTTCTGCTGCCATGCAACTGGATATGCAACTTGATCACCTGGCCTTACTGGCCGCTATTCTGCAGCCAGAAGATACCCCTCAGTTTACTGAGGCTGGTGGTGAGGTTCAGTTGTGGGGGCGCTGGCAATCAGCAACGCTGCAGGAGGCTCGCCTTGGGCTGGATATGCCCCGGCTGACGCTAAAGCAGGATCAGCAGCGCGCTGTGCTTAGTAACATCCAGGCAAGTGGGATCTGGCAGCGTGATGGCGAAGGCGGCAAGGCCTGGTTGACCGGTGATGCCGAAAGTGTTGAATGGGCGCAGCCGGAGGCAGTAGGAGAAGGCCCAGCGTTGCCACGCCATTGGCAGCTTACTCATCAGCCAGGTCGCTGGGAGTTACTGACCAGTGAGTTCGAGTTGGCATCTCTGGCTGCCTGGCGGGAATATATGCTGCTACCTGAATCAGTGACCCGGGCCTTGCGTACCCTGAACCCACGCGGCCAGGTGAACGGCCTGCGCCTGGGTCAGCGAAATGGCGAATGGCGTGTGGATGCAGCGATCAGCCGTCTGATGGCGTCTCCCTGGCAGCAGGCGCCCGGGGGTGGGCCCTTCGATGCCTGGGTGCAGGCACGCGATGTACGCGGCCGAGTACTGTTTTCAAGCGAGGGGGAAAGTACTCTTGGCTTACCTGAGCTGTTTGCAGCACCGCTGGCGTTAAGCCACGCAGAAGGTGAGATTCAATGGGTCTACGATGGCCCGACGGCGCTGGTCAGTGGAAAGCAGCTAAAGGTTAGTTGGAACGACGCCGAGGTAAGCGGCGGTTTTGGTCTGGTCAATACCAAAAAGCAGGGACGCTTTGGCCTGGATCTGACGTTTAGCGGTGTGGATGCAGTTAACCGTTCCCTGGATGAATGGCTGCCGGTAACAGTCATTGATGCCGGGTTGCGTGACTGGCTGTCTGACGTCAACGGGATCGTTGATCAGGGCAGTATCCAGGTCGGCCTGCCGTTGGGGGCTTCAGGGTTTGAGACGACGCCAACGGCGATCGTGGATCTTGATATAAGTCAGGGAAGCCTACCCCTTTTACCTAACTGGCCCCGGCTGACCGATATCGCAGGAACGCTGAGCTGGCGCCCGGAAGAGGGGCTGCGTGCGCAAGTTGAGCAGGCCTCCAGCCAGGGTGTTGAAGTCCGCCAGGGTGAGGTCAGGGTTCAGGATGGAAGGTTAGAGGTGAATGGCCAGTTGGATAGCGACATGGCGTCATTGCAGCAGTTTCTATCCAAAACACCTTTGCTAGACAATGGGCAACTCAATGACGTTCGTGCTGAAGGACGGCTTGCAGCGGAACTTGATCTGGAACTGCCGATCGATGCGCCTGAACAACTTGAGCTGGCAGTGTATATTACTCCCGATATCCGCGAAGTGACCTACCTGCCCCATGACCTGAGTTTAGAGGATATAGGCGGGGAGTTGAACTGGCAGCAAGCGGCAGGCCAGCCAGGGGAGTTACTAGGCAACCTGGCTGGGCGCTGGCTGGATGGCGAGGTGCAGGCGACACTCAAAGCTGATCGTCAGGTGGCGCTTGAAGGGCAGTTAGCGTTGTCGGCTCTGCTGGACCGGATGAATGTTGCGCCCCAGCTGCCATGGCTTTCGGGTACTGCCCGCTGGCAAGGCCAGCTGGACTGGCGTGAGCAACCCAGGCTCGAGATTGAAAGTGCGCTGGAAGGCGTTCAATTGGATCTACCAGCACCATTTGCTAAAACAGCGCGCGAGGCCTGGCCGTGGACACTGACCGCTGACATGGCCAGCGGACGAGTTGAAAGTGTCCTGAAGGGGCGGGTGCACTGGCGCAGCCAGCCGGTCAGCGGCCAGATGGCCGCCAAGCTGCACCTGGGTAAAGCCGTTGATAGGCCTGAATGGCCTTCCCAGCCAGGTTGGCAACTGCACACGGATCTTGAACGGTTTAATTTGTCAGCCTGGCAGGCAGCGTTGGCACCACTCATACAAGGCTCTTCTTCAGTTACTGGGCCGTCGGTCGAGTTGCCAGCCTGGCAGCTTGCCTTGAGTACAGGCTGCCTTGAGTGGCAGGCCATCTGCCTGGGCAGATTGACAGCCAACGGTAAGCAAACCGCTGAAGGCATTGATCTTAGCGTCGATGGTGAGGTCTTCTCCGGCCGGGTTCGCTACCGTCAGCAAGCTCAATACCCGCTGGACATAGCGGTTGGCCATATCGATCTGGATACCTTGCTGGAAATACCTTCATCGCCGCTGGAGGTGCCGCAAGTCGCTCAGCCGGACGCCTGGTGGGACGAGGTGGAAACTCAAAAACCCACCTTAGCAGGAATGCCTGAATGGCTTTCCAGGTTGCCGGATGGGCGTTTACGCCTGGCAGAAGTGGGCGTTGTTGGTCAACGCCTGGGGCCGATGACAGCCTATTGGCGTACTCAGGGTCAGCGTTTTACCCTCGCCCCGGTGGGCCTGACACTGGGCCAGCTTTCGCTGCGCGGTGAGCTTGAATGGGCAGGCTCATCAGCCCGCAGTACCACCAGCGCCGATGTGACGATTCAGGGCGGCGATGTGGGAACGGCGCTTGAGCGCCTTGGCCAGCCGGTGGTAATGCGCAGCCGTACCACTGATGTGCAGGCCGACCTGAACTGGCCCGGTGCTCCCTGGCAGTTCTCGCTGACCCGTGCTCAGGGTCGCTTGACAACCGATGTGCGCGACGGACGTTTTGTCAGCTTGAACTCGACGACTGCCCGGCTGGTCGGACTCTTGAACATGGACAATATTCTGCGCCGCCTGCGTCTGGATTTCTCTGATCTCACTGGCGAAGGTACGGCATTTGACCGTGTTTACGGTAGCGCCAATGTGGGTCATGGTCACTTGCGTCTTGATGGTCCTCTCATCATTGAAGCACCGGCCACCCAGATCCGCGTCACAGGGAGCGCTGACCTGTTCAGCCGTCAGCTTGACCAGCGTCTGTCGATTGCGCTGCCCATCAGCCAGAGCCTGCCGATTGCCGCTCTGGCGGTAGGCGCTCCTGTGGTAGGTGGGGCGCTGCTGCTTGCACACTCCCTGTTCGGTGATACGCTGGGGCAAGTGACAACGATCAACTATCTTATTCAGGGCCCTTGGGCCGCACCGCAAGTTATTCGGAAAGGTTCTCAATGACGCATTATGCTTCTGATCTTGATCAGGCTGTTTCGGTTCTACTGACACCGGGTGGCCTGGATATTGATGCCCTGGATGCGGGGCTTGGCCACGCCATGGGCGCCGGCATTGATTATGCTGATCTATATTTTCAACGTACCTGGGAAGAAGGCTGGGTGCTGGAAGACGGTAAGGTCAAGGAAGCCAGCTACAACATTGACGGTGGAGTGGGTGTACGGGCACTGGCAGGTGAAAAAACCGGTTTTGCCTATTCCAACCAGATCACCGCAGATGCTCTGCTGGATACCGGTAAAACAGCCGCTGGTATTGTGCGCAGCGGAAAGCAATTGCCGGGGCAGGCTATGAATATTGTCAGCGCCATGCCGTTCTATGCCGGGGTTGACCCGCTTGCTGGCTTGAGCGCCGATGACAAGGTGGCAATGCTCAAACAGGCTGACCGCATTGCCCGTGGGGCAGACCCTAGTGTTATTCAGGTGAGCGCGTCGCTTTCCGGTACCTATGAGGTGGTTCTGGTGCGTGCCAGCGACGGCACCCTGGCAGCAGACATCCGCCCGCTGGTGCGTTTCAACGTCAGTGTGATTGTCAGCAAGAATGGCCGCCGTGAGCGAGGTAGCGCCGGAGGCGGTGGACGTTACTCAATGGCCAGGCTGCGCGATGACAATGTCGCCGAGCGTTTCGCCAAGGAGGCAGTGCGCCAGGCACTGGTCAACAGCGAGGCTATCGATGCCCCGGCAGGGCAGATGCCGGTAGTGTTGGGCGCAGGTTGGCCGGGTATTTTGCTGCACGAGGCGGTGGGCCATGGCCTGGAAGGCGACTTCAACCGTAAGGGCAGTTCTGCCTTTGCCGGTAAAATGGGCCAGCGCGTTGCGGCGCGGGGTGTCACCGTGGTGGATGATGCCACTCTGGCGGATTCACGGGGGTCGCTGAGCGTTGATGATGAAGGGACCCCAGGACAGAATACGACGCTTATCGAGGACGGTATTCTGACTGGCTATATGCAGGATAAGCTTAATGCCCGATTGATGGGCATGGCGCCTACCGGCAATGCGCGGCGTGAATCTTTTGCTCACCTGCCCATGCCGAGGATGACCAATACCGTGATGCTGGCAGGTCAGGAAAGCCCGGATGACATCATATCCAGCGTCAAACGCGGTATTTATGCGGTCAGTTTTGGCGGGGGCCAGGTAGATATTACCTCCGGCAAATTTGTCTTTTCTGCCAGCGAAGCTTATCTGATCGAGGACGGCAAAATTACCGCGCCGGTAAAAGGCGCCACCCTGATCGGCAATGGGCCGGAAGCCATGCAGCATGTTTCCATGGTGGGTCATGACATGGAAATCGACCCTGGTATCGGCGTATGCGGTAAGGAAGGTCAAGGGGTGCCGGTAGGGGTTGGCCAGCCAACCATCAAGCTGGATGAGCTGACCGTCGGCGGCACTCAGTCCTGATAGCCGCCTGGTTCCACATTGATGGCGTGTCAGCCATTGGTTGTATTGGTTGGGGTGCAACGTTGCCAGGTGCCAGCCCGATTCAGAGGGCTGCTGCATCGCGCAAATGTTTAAAAAGCTTGCGAGCGCTGGTTGGTGGCTTGGACTGTTCGCGCTCACGCTGTGCATTGCGCACCAGCTGGCGCAGCGTCTGGCGGTCGGCTTCAGGGTAATCTTTAAGGAAGAGGTCAACCGCCGCGTCTCCTTCGTCAATCAGCCGGTCACGCCATTTTTCGAGTCGATGAAAGGCATGATCGCGCTGTTCACGCTCGTTTTCGATGGCGTCAAACTGGGTCTGTATGGCGTCAAGATCTTCTTTGCGCATCAGCTTGCCAACGTATTGCATATGGCGTCGACGCCCTTCATGGGAGCGGATACGCGCAGTTTCATCAATGGCCCGCAGCAGATCATCAGATAGCGGAAAGCGACTGCGCTCGGTAGGTGTCATGGCAATCAGGGTTTCACCTAACTGCTGGAGAGCATGCATTTCCCGCTTTAGCTGCGATTTACTGGGCGGTACTGGCTGATCATCAATTTCATCGTGCAGCGGACGTTTTTTGGGCATGGATCATTCACAACGTGGATTTTAAAGACGGCATTATAACAGCCCGTTTTGAAATAACAGGTTATCTCGCCTATCGAGATAAGGTAAAGGAGACAGTATGGCACAGGCATTTGATGCAAACGCACAGCAAGCGCTGCTCGCTTCACGCGCTGAACAGGCGCTGCAGCTCGCCCGTCAACTGGGAGCCGACAGCGCTGAAGTGGGCGCTAGTGTCGACCAGGGTGTTGGCGTCAGTGTGCGTCTGGGGGAGGTAGAAACGGTTGAGCTATCCCGAGACCAGGGGATTGCCGTCACTGTTTATGTGGGCCAGCGTAAGGGCAGTGCATCATCAACCGACGCGGGCACTGAATCAATCCGTGCAACGGTTGAAAAAGCCTTGTCGATTGCCCGCTATACGGGTGAAGACCCCGCGGCTGGTTTGGCCGATGCTGAGCTGATGGCGCGTGAGTTGCCGGATCTTAAAGTCCATTACCCATGGGCACTGAGCACCGAGGAAGCGACCGCTATTGCCCTGGAATGCGAACGGGCAGGGCGTGACTGCCTGGGTATCACCAAGTCTGACGG
>JBNJGW010000022.1:22147-34181 GCA_051748005.1 Pseudomonadota bacterium
GGTAGCCAGCTATATGCTGTCTTCCTACAGTGCACGACGCCTGGGGATGCAAACCACGGGTAACGCTGGCGGCGCGCGTAACTTGCGGCTGGCTGCTCCGTTGCGCTCATTTGAGGCCTTGCTCAAGGAAATGGATCGTGGTGTCTGGGTAACCGAGCTGATGGGCCAGGGGGTTAATGGCGTGACGGGAGATTATTCGCGGGGGGCGGCCGGTTTCTGGATTGAAAATGGCCAGGTTCAATATCCGGTTGAAGAATTCACCATTGCGGGTAATTTGAGCACCATGTTCAGCGGACTCGTGGCGGTAGGCAATGATACTGATACGCGTGGCAGTATTCACACGGGCAGCTGGCTGATTGACAATATGACGGTTGCCGGCGACTGACAGGCGAAGGCAGGCTATCAGGCGTCTTCATCAAAGCGGGCAGTGAACAGGGCTTCTATGGCTTCCAAGGCCTGCTCCGCATCGTCCCCTTCGGCCTGGATGTCCAATTGGGTACCGCAGGGGGCGGCGAGCATGAGAAGCGCCATGATATTGCTGGCATCTGCCTCTTGAGCGCCTTTGCTCACCTTGATGCAGGCGTCAAACGCTTGGCAGCACGTGACGAGCTTGGTGGCGGCTCGAGCGTGCAGGCCGCGCTTGTTGGTCAGTGTCAGTGTTCTTTCAGGCACCCTGGTTCCTTTTTCCAAGCGGTGTCGGCGGTCAGTTCATTTGGCGGTTTTGCTATCCGCCATCTTTACAACTGTCGTCGTTGAGTACGTTAGCCCCAGTTCCCGATGTCGAATATGGGTTTCAATGCCGTCCTCAGCCATGCGTTTAGCCAATTGTTCTACGGTATACACGGACCTATGCTGCCCGCCGGTACAGCCGATAGCAATGGTCATGTAGCTGCGCTGGCTGCTCTGATAGGCGGGTAGCCAGCGGCTTATCCAGGCATGGATATCGTCGCCCATTGCTTTGACAATCGGGTAATCATTCAGGAATGCCTGAACATCGGCGTCGCGTCCGGTGGATTCGCGTAGCATCGGATCCCAGTAGGGATTAGGTAGGCAACGCACATCAAACACCAGGTCAGCATCCAGTGGAACGCCACGCTTGTAGCCAAAGGACTCAAAGGTAATCGTCAGTTTGTCGTTCTTGTGCAATGCTACTTGGTCAGTGATACGGCTACGCAGATCATGAACAGTCATCCGTGAGGTATCAATGGTCAGATCGGCAAGATCGCGCACAGCGCTCAGCGTGTCCTCTTCCTTGCTGATGGCTTCCTCAAGCGTAAGATCACTATGGCGAGTCAGAGGGTGACGGCGACGGGTTGCCGAATAGCGTTCAAGCAGGATGCGTGCATCTGTGGTCAGGTAGACAATCTGGAAATGGATATTGCGCTGATGCAATTCAGTCAGCAACCGGGGAAGCTTTTCAAGTGCTCCGGGAAGGTTACGGGCATCAATGCTGACGGCCAGGCGGGATTGCTCTCCCTGGTCGCGTAATTCATCAACCAGAGATCCCAACAGCATGGCAGGAAGGTTATCAATGGCGTAATAGCCAAGATCTTCCAGCGCTTGCAGGGCAATGGATTTACCTGAGCCGGAACGGCCGCTGATAATGACCAGTTGCATAGCGTCTCTCTTGCATGGGGTTCACCCAGAAAATATTTTCGGGTGTACTGAAAGCATCTGGATCAGAAGGCGCTATCGCGTATTTTCTCACTGATCAGGTCAAGTAGTTCCCGTTGACTGCCAGCCTTGCGAAGTTGAGCCCGGACGTTTGCGTCATTCATGATAATGGCAACCTGGCCGAGCAGTGCCAGATGTGTGTCATCGGCTTCTTCGGGTACCAGAAGCACAAACACCAGATCGACCGGTTCGCCATCAATGGCGTCAAAATCAACTGCTTCGGTAAGTTTAAGAAAGCTGCCAATCGGCGTTGAGCAGTGTGGGCTACGGGCATGCGGAATGGCAACACCATTGCCGATGCCAGTGCTGCCCAAACGCTCCCGATTGATCAAACGACCAAATACTTCCTGGCTGTCGAGGCTAGGAGTGTTCTGGGCAATAAAGGTGCTGAAAAACTCCAGCACCCGTTTTTTGCTGCCTCCAGGCACATCATAGAGAACGCGTTCCGGAGGCAAGATGGTTTCCAATGTCATTGGGTTACCGCACACCTGCGCCCTGAGCGCGAGCCTGGGCTTTTTCCTTGTGCTTGACCAGCTGACGGTCAATCTTGTCTGCCAGGGCATCGATAGCCGCGTACATATCGACATCCGTAGCTTCAGCATGCAAGTCTGCGCCGGAAGCATGCAGCGTACAGGCAGCCTGCTGGCGCTCTTTCTCTACCGACAGAGTGACCTGAACCGTAGTGATATTATCGTAATGGCGCTCGACACGGGCGAGCTTTTCATTGACATAGTCGCGCAGGGCGTCGGTCAATTCTACGTGATGGCCTGTAATATTGACTTGCATTAACGTACTCCTTTCATCGGACTGTTCTTTGATTGTAACCCTTTTTTTTATGAAGCAAAGCCCTTTGGGGCAAGTTTCCTTTTAACTCAGCGACTTCATCGCAAAATTTTCAGCCGGCTGGCTTGCTGCGGCTGATGGATCAGCTCAGATGGCGGCGTTCGCTGGAAGATGGGATGCCCATTGCTTCACGGTATTTGGCAATGGTGCGACGCGCCACGCTGACGCCGTCCTCATTCAGCAGGGCCACCAGGCGGCTATCGGATAACGGTTTGTGAGGGGGTTCATCCTGAATCAGTTTTTTGATCCGCGCCCGGATAGCGGTGCTGGAGTGATGATCACCCTCCTGGTTGCTGACGTGGCTAGAGAAAAAGTACTTGAGCTCGAATACTCCGCGCGGGGTATGAATGAATTTCTGGGTGGTAACCCGGGATATGGTCGATTCGTGCATATCCACGGCACTCGCGATATCGGCAAGAATCAGCGGTTTCATGGCTTCTTCGCCATGTTCCAGAAAGCCGATCTGCCGGACAATGATTTCCTGGCCTACGCGTAGCAGGGTATCATTGCGACTGGCCAGGCTCTTGATCAGCCAGCGTGCTTCCTGAAGGTGGTCCTTGAGAAACTGGTTATCCTCACTCTTGTCGGCACGCTTGATCAGGCTTGCATATTGCGGCTGTATGCGTAGCCGGGGCATGGCTTCCGGATTAAGCGTCAGGTGCCAGCCCTGCTGATCGTGATGCACCACCAGATCCGGGGTGACATAGCCGCTGGCGGTGCTGCCAAAGGTGCTGCCCGGGCGAGGGTCGAGGCTGCGTATCAGGCCAATGACTTCGCTGAGCTGTTCGTCATCCAGGTTCAGGCGACGTTTCAGGGTGCGGCTATCATTTTTGCCGAGTATTTCCAGAAACTGCCTGACCAGGCGCTTTGCAGGGACGAGCAGGGCAGTTGTATCGGGCAGTGCTGCCAGTTGTAGCATCAGACATTCACGTAAGTCGCGGGCAAATACGCCAGTCGGCTCAAACTGTTGCAGGCGTAACAGCACGCTCTCGATTTCACGTTGCTGTATACCCTCATGGTCAGTGGCTTGCAGGCTTTCGCGAATCTCGCTTAATGACAGTGACAGATAACCATTATTATCGACGGCATCAATCAGGGTTTCGGCGATGCTGTGCTCCCGGGCACTGATGTCTGTCATGGCAAGTTGCCACAAAAGATGCCCATGCAGGCTTTGTACAGCAGTGTCACGTTCAAAGTCCGGGCCTTCCTGGCTGCCGCTGCCTGTGCTGGTGACATCCTGATAGGTGTCTGACCAGTCACTGTCGACAGAGAGCTCGCTGGGGATATGCTCTGACCAGTCAGCTTCCTTGTCTTCCTGGCTGGCCTGCTCGCCAAACTCCTCTTCCTGTTCCAGCAAGGGATTGGTATCGAGTGCGTTCTGGATTTCCTGACGAAGATCCAGAGTCGATAGCTGCAACAGGGCAATTGCCTGCTGCAACTGTGGAGTCATCGTCAGTTGAGTGCCAAGACGCAGTTGAAGGGACGCTTTCATGACCATTCGTGAACCACCCGTGGCATATAAAGCTTTACCCTAAAACCAGCGGCTTCCAGGCGCAAGTAGCAATAAGCATGCCATCGATAAAAAATTACCGGTGTCTATGATGACTAGCTGTTGCGGTGATGTTTTCAGTCACAGCTTAAAATCTTCGCCGAGATAGATATCCCGGACCTGCTGATTATCCAGAATCGTATCCGTGGAGCCGCTGGCAATGATATGACCATCACCAACGATATAGGCGGTATCACAGATATCGAGGGTTTCCCTGACATTGTGATCAGTAATCAGCACGCCGATATTACGTGCCTTGAGCGCACGTATGATGGTCTTTATATCACCGACGGAAATCGGGTCAACCCCGGCAAAGGGTTCATCAAGTAAGATGAAATGCGGGTCAGTGGCCAGCGAGCGGGCGATTTCAACCCGGCGTCTTTCGCCGCCTGACAGGCTCATGCCAAGGTTGTCGCGGATATGGGTAATATGAAAGTCTTCGAGCAGCTGCTCAAGCAGACCCTTGCGTTCGGTGCGGGAAAGTCCCTTGCGGGTCTCCAGAATTGCCATGATGTTATCGGCAACGCTCAGCTTGCGGAAAATCGAGGCTTCCTGCGGCAGGTAGCCGATCCCAGCAATCGCGCGTTCATGCATGGGCGCCCGGGTCAGATCCAGGTCATCAATATATACCTTGCCAGCATCCGCCTTGACCAGGCCAACAATCATATAGAAAGAGGTGGTCTTGCCAGCGCCATTGGGGCCGAGCAGTCCCACGATGCTGCCTTGGGCAATGTCGAGATTGATGTCCTTGACCACTCGGCGACGTTTATAGCTTTTGGCCAGGTGACGCGCTGACAGAGTTTTGCCGGATGCACTCGCTACTGAGGCCGTTACATCATCGAAAGACACTTGAAGCTCCTATTCCTGCTCAGGTTGCAGGGTCATACGAATGCGCTGGTTTTCACTGCCTTCAACATCCGAACGGGCCTGAACAACGCCTCGGTCGATGAAATATTCCAGTTTGCCGCCGGTGAAACGGTCGCCTCCCTGGCTGAGTTCAGCGCGATCGATCAATTCCACGCGGCGTTCTGCAACGTGGTAGGTGATGCGTCTGGCCTGACCTTCGGTGATACCTTCCTGGTTTTCGAAGCGGTTGCGGATATAAGCACGATCACCTGTAGCAATCGCCCTTGATAGCTCGCCGTTGGCGTTGCGCTGAATTTCCACACGTGCTCCGTTGATGTGTAGTTCACCTTGGCGAATGCGCACATCGCCACTGTAAACGGCGGTTCCTGCGTTCTGATCGATATCCAGCTGGTCAGCTTCCACTTCAACAGGGTCATCGGGGGCTGCATGCAGCAACTGAAAGCTGGCAGCGCTAAGCATCAGGCTGAAAAACAGGCGAGGTATCAATGCATGGATATTCATCAAGTGTTGCTCCTTTACGGGGCCGTCTCGGTCGGGTGATAACCACGCACCTGGCCACCTAGCTGCAAGCGGTCTTCGTTAAGCCATAAATCCATCCGCTGGGCCTGCATGAATTGAGGCGGCTGCTCCAGCATGACAGGGCTATTGCTGAAGGCATGCGCCTTGGCGCTGTGATAGTCAAGTCGTTGAGTTTTCAGCTGCCAGGTTTCCTGAGGTTCCTGAAGGCGCACATCACCTCGCAACACAAGGTGCTCTCCCTGATTGTCTATGTGGCCTTGCTGTGCCTGTGCATGCCATTCACGCTGTTGGCTATCGACCAGCAGGGCGCGCGGTGAATCAAGCTGAGTGGCCTGGCGTTGTGGCGTATGGGTAAGTTGTTCGACCGCTATGCGCTGATGACGATCGCCTTGCGCGTTGTACAGAGTGAGAACGGCGTTTTCGACCACATGCCCAGGCTCTTCGGCCCTGGCATCAGGATCGATTGTATGGCGTGAACCTGATTGCCAGTCGAACCAGGCCAGCAGGCCGCCCAGAGCGAGTACAAGCGCGGCCAGAAGCAGGCGCTGTAAAGTGATGACCGAGCTACCCTGGGACATTTTCAGCGGCGACCATGTAGATAAGTATCAATCACGGCACCCCAGTGCCCCTGAGCTTCGAGCAGGATGTCGCATACTTCGCGTACCGCGCCGTGTCCGCCCAGTCGTTCAGTGACCCAGTCTGCATGAGTGTGCAGGTAATCAGGGGCATTAGGCACCGTGATGCCGACGCCAGAGCGTTTTATAGCGGCCAGATCAGGCAGGTCATCGCCGCAGTAGGCGACCTGGTCGAGTTCGATATTCAGGCGCTGGCAAAGCTGGCGTAAGGTGGCAAGCTTGTCTTCGCAGCCTTGATAGACGTGGGGTATTCCCAGCGCCGCTGCCCGTTGGCTGACCATTGGGGAATCTCGCCCGGTGATGATGGCGACGTGCAATCCGGCCCGCTTGAGCAGCTTGAGCCCCTGCCCATCCTGGGTATGAAATGCTTTTATTTCTACGCCGTCAGCCTGAAAATATAGCCGACCATCGGTCAGCACGCCGTCGACGTCCATGGCGAACAGGCGCACGCGGCGCAGTTGATCAATCAGGTTGGCAGGTAGGCTCATGAGGGCTCCATCTGAAAGGGTAGTTAATGTCTTGGGCATGCAAGCATGCTAGATAACGCCACTGACGAGCAAGTCATGCATGTGTAGTGCGCCTATTGGGCGCTGTTCATCATCGACGACTGCAAGGGCGGTAATCTTGCTTTCTTCCATCAGGCGCACGGCTTCAGCGGCGAGCATGCTGGGAGCGATGCGTTTGCCGGGGCGAGTCATGACATCATCCACCAGGACATCGCGTAGGTCATAGTGGTGATCCAGGGTGCGGCGTAAATCCCCATCCGTGTATACTCCGGCCAGCCGACCCTGAGCATCTGTCACGCAGGTAAAGCCCAGGCCCTTGCGGGTTATTTCCAGCAGGGCATCCCGCAAAGGGCTACCCAGGGGGATGTTTGGCAGGCGTTCGCCATCGTGCATCACATCCTTGACACACAGTAGCAAGCGCTTGCCGAGGGTGCCGCCAGGGTGGGATAGGGCAAAATCTTCAGCGGTAAACCCACGCGCTTCAAGTAATGCCACTGCAAGTGCGTCCCCAAGGGCAAGTGCAGCTGTCGTGGAACTGGTAGGCGCCAGATCCAGAGGGCAGGCTTCCCGGTCAACGCCGCTGTCAAGGTGAGCATCGGCATGGCGTGCCAGAGTGGAGTGCGCTCGCCCGGTCATACTGATCAACGGTACTCCCAGACGTTTTAGGAGTGGCAGCAGGGCGGTTACTTCACTGGTTTCGCCAGAGTTTGACAGGGCAATGACCACGTCACTGCGGGTGATCATGCCCAGATCGCCATGGCTGGCTTCTCCGGGATGGACAAAAAACGCGGGCGTACCGGTGCTGGCCAGCGTAGCCGCCAGCTTGCCGGCGATATGCCCGGATTTGCCCATGCCCGTGACGACTACTCGCCCTTTACAGGCCAGGATCAATTCGCAGGCGCGGTCAAAATGCTGATCAAGCTTGGCCTGTAAGTGACCAATCGCTTCCTGTTCTATCTGTAGCGTGCGCAGTGCGCTTTCACGCATCAAGCTGGTGGTTGGGGGTATGACATGGGGCATGATGTGACTCAATTGACGATCACGGATCGGTAAATGAAGGCATCCAATATTAACATCCGCAGCCAGATGGCTGCATATTTATTCCTGCTCGCGTGGGACAATAGATGTTTAAGGATCTTTGAATTGAGTTAGAATACAATGTTCGATAATGTTTTTGAACGCTCTTCAGCGTCAGATGTCAGGCTACTCCTAGCTTGTGCGCCGACATCTGATGATTTCTGCGCACAAGGTGAGTGCCGGGTTTTATATGACTGATACTGCTTTTATTGAAATACAGGATCTGCACTTTACACGAGGAGATCACGAGATCTTTCGTGGCGTTAACATGTCCATTCCTCGTGGAAGGGTAACCGCTATCATGGGGCCTAGCGGCACGGGCAAAACAACCTTGCTTAAGTTGATTGGCGGGCAGTTGACGCCAGACAGCGGACGGATCCTGATTGATGGGCAGGATATCAACAGGCTTTCCAGGAAGGCGTTGTTCAAATTGCGCCAACGCATGGGCATGCTGTTCCAGAGTGGCGCTTTGTTTTCCGATCTGGATGTGTTCGAAAATGTGGCGTTTCCACTTCGGGTGCATACCAACCTGCCTGATGCGATGGTGCGCGATATCGTGCTTTTGAAACTGCAGGCGGTAGGGCTTAGAGGGGCTCGAGGGTTGATGCCATCAGAGCTTTCGGGTGGGATGGCCCGTCGGGTGGCGCTGGCCCGGGCGGTAGCCCTGGATCCTGAGCTGATTCTGTATGACGAGCCCTTTGTGGGCCAGGATCCCATTTCAATGGGGGTGCTGGTGCAGCTGATCAAGCGGTTGAATGAGGCGCTTGAACTAACCTCAGTGGTGGTGTCTCACGATATCAAGGAAACCTTGAGTATTGCAGATTACCTGTATCTGATCGCTGATGGTGAAGTTGTTGCCCACGGAACACCGCAAATGCTGGACACGCATCAAGATCCGCGCGTAGAGCAGTTTATGCATGGCCAGCCGGATGGGCCAGTGCCCTTCCATTACCCGGCGCAGCCTTTCTACGACGACATTCTCAATGACGATGCAACCACAAGGATCGGTTAGATGGATGCAAACTTTTCACATGCCCTTGCGCGGGTGACCAGACTGGGACGCAAGGGATGCGACCTGTTGGAGGCGCTGGGTCGAGCGGGGCTGTTCCTAGGCCGGTCGGCGATCAGTGTTCCCTCACGGGAAGGCTGGCGGTTATGGATGCAGCAGATGCATTTTGTTGGCGTTCTGTCGTTGGCTATCGTGCTGGTGTCCGGATTATTTATCGGCATGGTGATTTCGCTTCAGGGCTATACCATTCTGGTTGAATTTGGTGCGGAGGAAGCGCTAGGCCAGATGGTAGCTCTATCATTGCTACGCGAACTCGCACCTGTGGTGGCAGCCCTTTTGTTTGCTGGCCGGGCGGGTTCAGCATTGACGGCTGAAATTGGTCTGATGAAAGCCACTGAACAGTTGTCAAGCATGGAGATGATCGGGGTGGATCCGCTACGCCGTGTGGTAGCTCCCCGTCTATGGGCCGGGTTTGTGTCGTTGCCGATTCTTACCGTGGGTTTCAGCGTTGTAGGGGTTTGGGGAGGCTATCTGGTGGGTGTGCAGTGGCTAGGCGTATTTGAAGGTTCTTACTGGAGCAATATGCAGGCCAGCGTTACCTTTTTGAATGATGTGGGCAACGGCATGGTCAAGAGTTTGGTGTTTGCTGTGGTGGTTACCTGGATTGCCGTTTTTCAGGGTTATGACCTGGTGCCAACATCCGAAGGTATTTCACGCGCCACGACCCGCACCGTGGTGTATTCGTCGCTGGCAGTACTCGGGTTGGATTTTGTCTTGACCGCCGTGATGTTTGGCGGCCTTTAACGTTGGAGCAGATACATGAAACGTAGTAAAACCATGGAGTTGGGCGTCGGGATTTTCATGTTGGCCGGCATCGTCGGGCTGATTTTTCTGGGCTTGAGAGTCAGTGGCCTGTCGCTCACTTCTTCAACGCAGACATTTCATCTCGAAGCCAATTTTGCCAATATCGGCAGCCTGAAACCGCGCGCCCGGGTCACCATGGCAGGCGTTACTGTAGGGCGGGTAGAGTCTATTGAGCTGGATACCGAATGGTACGATGCAAGAGTTGTCATGAAACTCAACAGTGATCTGGAAGGACAGATCAGCCGGGATTCAACCGCAGCGATTCTGACCGCTGGTCTCTTGGGTGAACAGTATATCGGCCTGAGTATTGGTGGCGACCCGGAGATGTTGGCAGATGGTGAAACCATACGAGATACCCAGTCAGCCGTGGTGCTGGAAGAGTTGATACAGCAGTTTGTGTCTAGTATGGCGAACGGTTGATGTCACGGAGTGTCTTAATGTTTCAGAAATGACGCTGCGAGAATCGGTAATCTAAAAGGAAAAACATGATGATAGTAAGTGACAACGGATTTCGTAAACCACTTGTATGGCTGGCAACCTTGTTTGCTCTCCTGCTGGCGTTTTCCTCAACGGCCAAGGCTCAATCCATGGGGCCGGAAGAAGTTGTGCGTAACAACATCGACACTTTTATGGGTGAGCTGGAATCGCGCAAGGACTATTACGCTGATAACGTCGATGAGTTGAAAAAGCTGGTTGATGAGAACCTGGAGAATGTGGCTGATTTTCGCTACATAGGGGCAAGTGTCATGGGTAGCTATTTTCGCAACGCTAGCCCTGAGCAACGCAGAGATTTTGTAAACGTTTTTCGTCAGACCCTGATTGATACCTATACCCGCGGTCTGGTGACTTTCGACTATGATGAGATACGTGTGACGGATACGCAGCGCGCCCAGCGTTATGAGGACCAGGCCAGCGTGGATATGGAAATCGTCGCGAATGATGGCAATGTCTATCCCGTCAGCTATAGCCTTCGTCTTTCTGATGGTGAGTGGCGAGTCGTTAATGTCATCGTCAATGGTATCAATCTCGGACTGACCTTCCGCAACCAGTTTGATCAGGCCATGCGTGACAATAACCGTGATTATGATGCGGTCATCGATAACTGGTCGCCCGCTGTGGGTGTTGATGAGCTGGAAGAAGGCGGAAACGCGTGAGCAGGCTTTTTTCGCATCAGGGGGTGGAGCTTGAACAGCGCGGCAATACCCTCTGGGTAAGTGGTGGTGTGGATGCAACAACGGCCGCAGCGCTAGCGGCGGCTGGTAACCAGTGGTTGGCCAACACACCCAACAATGAGCTGTGCATCAGCTTTGAAGGGGTCGACAAGGCCAGCAGTGCGGCACTCAGTGTACTATTGGAGTGGATGCGCATCAGCCGCCAATATTCCCTCAGTATTGTTTCGGTTGAACTGTCGGCGCCATTGCGTCGGCTGGCGAATCTGGCAGAGCTTGAGACCTTGCTGACGTTCAAGACATCTCCCGCTGACTCTGCCTGACTTCAAATCCCTCTGCCTAGCAGCGGTAATAGTGACTAATGCAATGGAGCAATCGCCAAAGCGGTTGCTTTTCTTTATCATAAGCCTTGATTTTATGCTGTTTTCAACAGGAGTTTGCTAATGCAACCGAGTGAAGTGAAGGCCTTGCTGGAGTCTCGTCTTGAAGGATGTGAGTTTTTTATTCAGGGTGAGGGCTGCAATTTTCAGGTAACGGCAGTCGGAAATGTTTTTGACGGACTAACGCCGGTCAAGCGCCAGCAGTTGGTTTATGGTGCTCTGAGCGATGAGATAGCGTCGGGCGCACTGCATGCTATCAGCATCAAGACCTTTACTCCGACGCAGTGGGAAAGCGCGCCTGAAAGCGCCCAATAACGGCAGATTCTATGGATAAATTACTGATTACAGGCAATGGCGTAGTTGACGGCGAGGTGTGGGCCAGCGGTGCCAAGAATGCGGCCTTGCCAATTTTATGTGCCAGCCTGCTGGCCGATGGACCTGTGGTCATTGGTAATCTGCCTCATCTGCAGGATATTACCACCACCCTTGAGCTGCTGGGCAGAATGGGCGTTGAGCCGGTCATGGGCGATAGAATGACCATCCAGCTTGATGGTTCCCAGGTAACCGATTGTCATGCGCCCTATGAGTTGGTCAAGAAGATGCGCGCGTCCATTCTGGTGCTTGGACCTCTTTTGGCGCATTTCGGCCATGCCGATGTCTCGCTTCCGGGTGGCTGTGCGATTGGTTCACGCCCGGTTGATCTGCATATTCGTGGCCTGGAGGCTATGGGGGCCGAGATCCGCGTGGAAAACGGCTATATCCGTGCCCGGGTTGATAACCGCCTCAAGGGCGCGACGATTTTTTTTGATACTGTGACGGTTACCGGTACCGAAAACCTGTTGATGGCGGCGACCCTGGCAGACGGCACGACGATACTTGAAAACGCCGCGCGGGAACCTGAAGTGGTAGATCTGGCCGAGTGCCTGATCAAGATGGGCGCGC
>JBNJGW010000023.1:0-32787 GCA_051748005.1 Pseudomonadota bacterium
AGAGCGGCAAAAAAAGCAATAACACTGGTCACCGGCATTAATGAGCGCAACCCGCCCATGGCGGTAACGTCCTTGGTGCCGGTGGAGTGATCCAGAGCACCTGCCACCATGAACAGAGACCCTTTGTAGAGCGAGTGAGCCATCAGGAAGGCAACAAAGGCCACCATGGCGGCAGGCGTACCAATCCCCAACAGCATGGTCAGTGCGCCCAGCGCCATCACAGTTGAATACGCCAGCAGCTTTTTGACATTGGTGAAACGGATGGCCAGAAAAGCGCCGGTGAACATGGTCAGGCCACCAACAACGGAAAGCACGGACACCCACATGGCAGTGCCGCCAAGCTCAGGATGGAGGCGGGCCAACAGATAGATGCCTGCCTTTACCATGGTGGCTGAATGCAGGTAAGCCGATACGGGCGTAGGGGCCGCCATGGCATTAGGCAACCAGAAGTGAAACGGAAACTGGGCTGATTTGGTAAAGGCACCAATCAGAAGACAGATCAAAAGCGGCGTATACAGAGCGTGTTCACGCAGGTCGGTATCATCAGCACGTATCTCTGAAAGCGACCAGTGACCACTGGCAACGCCCAACAGTACCAGGCCAGCCATTAACGCCAGGCCACCGGCCACGGTTACAAACAAGCCCTGGCGAGCCGACTTGCGCGCTTCCAGGTCATCATGATTGAAGCCGATCAGCAAATAGGACGTAATGCTGGTCAGCTCCCAGAAAATGAACAGTGTCAGCAAATCGTCTGCCAGCACCAGCCCAAACATCGACACCATGAAGGCCATCAGGGCGATATGAAAACGCGGCAGATCCGTATGATTCCTGAGATAGCCTCCCGCGTAAATCAGCACGAAAACGCCAATCACGCTGATCAGCAGGCCAAACAGCAACGCCAGGCCATCAAGCATGAAGGTCAGGCTAATGCCCAGGGACGGCACCCATTGCCACTCGAACAGCAAGTTGCCTTGCGCCAGCACCTCAGGCATCTGCTCAATCAGCCAGGCAGCCAATAGCGCTGGGTAGAGGGCAAGTACCAGGCTGGTACGCTCACCAAACCAACGATGCAGCAAAGGCACCGATGCTGCCAGGATAAACCCTGCTATAACGGTTAGCTGTATCAAGCTGCTCTCCTTATGAACAACGCCCTCACCATTTGAATATCCAGCTTTTGAACAACAAGTTCGACTTTATTCTATACACAAATCCTATACATAAAAAAACGGCGAACTATAGCTCGCCGCTTTTCAACTGGTTCGTCAACGCGATCAGGACTTACAACCAGCCTGACAGTTCGTTGTTGACAACCTGCAGCAGCGCTTCAATGTGATCATCACGATCATTGAGACAGGGAATGTATGTAAACGTTTCCCCACCGGCTTCTATAAAGCTCTCGTAGATTTCTTCCTGAATCTCTTCCAGGGTTTCAACGCAATCCGAGGAGAAGGCAGGCGACAGGATCGCAATATGCTTGTGACCCTGCTTGGCCAGCTCAGCTACGTGGTCAACGGTCTGCGGTCCTACCCACTTTTCAGGCCCGAACTGAGATTGAAAGGCGGTATCTACTTCTTCTTTGCTGAAGCCGAGTTTCTCACGCATCAGGCGTGTGGTCTTCTGGCACTGGCAGTGGTAGGGGTCGCCTTCCATCAGGTAGCGCTTGGGCACACCGTGGTAGCTGGCCACCAGCTTGGTTGGGCGGGTTTCCAGCCCTTCATAGGCTTCCTTGACCGAGTTGGTCAGCGCTTCAAGGTAGGCAGGGTGTTCAAAGTACGCAGGCACGGTACGAATATACGGCTGCCATTTCATTTCCATCAGCACGCGGAACGCCTGATCGTTAGCCGTGGCGGTGGTTGGCCCGCCGTATTGTGGGTAAAGAGGGAAGAAAACAATTTTCTCGCAGCCTCTTTCCTTGAGACGGTTCAGCACGCTCCGCGTTGAAGGGTTGCCGTAGCGCATGCAGAAATCCACTTCTACGTCGTCTCCGTACAATGCCTTCAGACGTTCGCGCATTTTATCGGTCTGTGCACGGGTTGTGGTCAGCAGCGGGCTTTCGTTCTTTTCAGTGTTCCAGATACTGCGGTACGCCTCGCCTGAGCTGAATGGCCGTTTTGACAGAATGATTCCCTGCAATAAGGGCTGCCACAACCAGCTTGAATAATCGACCACCCTCTTGTCTGACAGAAACTCGCTCAGGTAGCGGCGCATGGACCAGTAATCAGTGGCATCAGGAGTGCCCAGATTCGCCAGCACAACGCCTACCTTGGCATGTGACACCACCGGCGGGTGGTCGCTGTCCGCATGGGCCAGACGGCCTTCACCGGGATGATCCATCTCTACCTGCTCTGTCATTTCAGTCTCCTGCAACTCAAAAAATTTTCTGACCCGAATGGTAACACTGTTAGCCAAAAGGCGGCATGAAGTTATACTATCAACATCATTTGTATAATAGTAGGTAAACTCATGTCCAAGCCGCTGATACTGGTATTCGGTGACCAGCTGTCACTTGCGCTACCCACGCTGTGCCAGGCGCCTGATAACGCCATCGTTGCGCTCTGTGAAGTCGCCGATGAAGCCTCCTATGTGCCTCATCATATTCATAAAATCGGGCTTTTTTTAGCCGCTATGCGACATTTTGCCCAACAGCTGCGCGAAGCTGGCTGGCAGGTTCACCACAGCGCACTGGATGACCCCGATAATACCCATTCATTGATCGATGAAGCCGAGCGGCTGGCCTTAGCCTACCACTGCGACCATATCCTGGTGGTTCGCCCCGGCGAATGGCGCTTATGGGAAGCCATGCAGTCACGCGCCAACGGCGCTATTCCCTGGCAACTGGTGGAAGATGACCGCTTTTTCACCACTCCGGATGATTTTGCCCAATGGGCACAGGGTCGCAAGCAGTTGCGTCTTGAATACTTCTATCGCGAGCAGCGCAAGCGCTCTGGCCTACTGATGGATGCCGATAAAAAGCCAGTGGGCGGGCAATGGAACTTTGATCATGATAATCGTGAGCCTTTGCCAGATAACTTTGCCCCACCCCAACAGCGCCAGCATGAGATTGATGACATCACTCAGGAAGCACTGGACGTGGCCGCCCGCCACTTTCCAGAGCATATCGGACGCATCGATAACTTTAACTGGCCTGTCACCCGCCAGCAGGCGTTGACAGAACTGGACGACTTTATTGCCTATCGCCTCAGTGATTTTGGCCGCTATCAGGACGCGATCAGCGACGCTGAACCCTACCTGTTCCACTCGCGGGTTTCCGTCGCCCTGAATATCGGCCTGCTGTCCCCTCGGGAAGTGTGCCACGCTGTTGAACAGGCTTATCTAGAAGGCCAGGCGCCAATCAACGCCGCTGAGGGCTTTATTCGCCAGGTACTTGGCTGGCGTGAGTATGTGCGCGGCCTGTACTGGACGCAGATGCCGGAATATAAAACCCGCAATGGCCTCGGTTTCCAGCGCGAGCTACCGGCGTTTTTCTGGGATGGCAAGACGGATATGCGCTGCCTGAAACGCGCAATCGAGATGACCATTGATAACAGCTATGCCCACCATATCCAGCGCCTGATGGTGACAGGCAACTTTGCCCTGTTGTGCGGCGTCAAGCCTGAAGCATTATGCGACTGGTACCTGGCAGTGTATGCCGACGCCTGCGAATGGGTGGAGCTGCCCAACACCCTGGGCATGGTGCTGCATGCCGACGGCGGCTTGATGGGCTCCAAGCCCTACTGTGCTTCAGGCAAGTACATCGACAAGATGTCAGATCACTGCCAGCACTGCCGCTATTCGCCCAAGCAGGTGACCGGCCCCAAGGCCTGCCCGTTGAACAGCCTTTACTGGCACTTCCTGGAAACTCACCGACCAGCGTTAAACCACAATCCGCGTATGAAGCTGATCTACGGCTCCCTTGACCGCATGAAAGATGAAAAGCGCGACGCCATGCGTGAGCAGGCAGAACAATTTCTTGGCCAGCTGTCGTCAGCGCCTGGCTATGGCCAGCCGACGCATACTGCCGGTTACTATTCTGACTGACGGGTGACATACAGCACATTTTTTAATTATTTGACCACGAGACTCCAATGAACCAACGAGACACCCTGAGTGCCAAAGCACCCGTCACCCTTTTTTACGACGGTCATTGTCCCTTCTGCCGCGTTGAGGTTGACTGGCTCGCCAAGCATCGCTATCACCAGCGCATTCAGCTGGTGGATATCCAGCAGGCAGATTTTCTGCAAGGTCAATATGGCGGTTCTTTTGACACCATGATGGGGAAACTTCATGTGCTGGATAACGCAGGAAACTGGTATATCGGCATGGATGCCAGCCGCGCCCTTTATGCCGTTCTGGGTTATCAGCGCCTGGTGAGGTTTTCATGCCTGCCTATCATAAGCGGCATGATGGATATCGGGTATCGGCTGTTTGCCCGCTACCGGGTCAGGCTGGGCAACTGGTGGGAAAAACGCAAAAAGAAATGAAGACAACTAACGTCAATATAAGTTGATTGGATACAGGTTGACAGTACTAACTACCACCATTGGCTGAATGAAATGAACAAGCATTCACTGCGTTGTATTCAGCCAATAAAAATAAAACGACTTGATTAAAATACCAGCGGCATACGCGATGTCAGCGGCGCACTGTAATGCGCATCACGACCAATGACTTCATCCTGAGGCACATGCTGCACCAGATAAGCCCGATGGATGCCTGCGCGCTTGAGTTCAAGATAGACATCATCCAGCGAACGGAACAGCATCGGCTTGGCCCGGCGGGTCAGCATGTGGCGCTCACCTTCTACATCTTCCAGTTCAACCTGGTAGAAGCGGCTACCTGAATGGGTAATTACCCTGATTTCAAAGTTATCGTGGCCCGCCACGAATTGCTTCAGTTCCTTGAGTTCCATAAACACCTCTTTCGTATATCATCTTTTTTGATTTTATCGTTTATCTTTCACCCACAGGAAACAGGCTCATGGGCATGGTTTAAAACTGCATAATAGCCTAACAGCGCCGCGTGAAGATCCTGTTGCCTGAATGTGTCAGATATATGACATTTATAAGCCGAAAGCGTTCATGGTCAAACATTTACCCAACGGGTAGCCCTACCTGGATCTATTGATATTCTGACGGATCAATCGCTTTACCCAGTGAGTTACGGTCAATCCAGTTACCCGCCTTGGTTTCCTTATAGCGAAATACTACTTGATCACCAACGCTGACCGGCACTTCACTATCTTCAGTCTGGTAGCTGTATTTTTCGCCATCGACCACCAGAAAGTAGCGATAGAGATCCGGCATACCCAGCCATTCCTTGAAAGGCCCTTCACGTTCAAGCGACTGCAGCTCACCTCGCGCCTGCAGTTTGGGTGTTCGCTGTTTATTACCACGCCGGAAACCACCTGCCATTACGTCTTCTCCTGTTTTACCAACCAATACATTAAAAAGTAAAGTAATATTATACGAGCTGCTTTTAAGAGCTCAAGCTGGGGGCTAGCTACCAAAGGCTTCGCCATAGCTATCCGGCGCCAGATCCTCAAAGCGTGTATATTTGCCGATGAATGCCATATGTACCGTCCCGATCGGCCCATTACGCTGCTTGCCGATAATCAGTTCAGCCAGGCCCTGATTGTCCGGGTTATCCTGGTTATACACCTCATCACGGTAAACAAAGGCAATCACGTCGGCATCCTGCTCGATAGCGCCTGATTCGCGCAGATCCGACATCACCGGGCGCTTGTTAGGACGCTGCTCCAACGAGCGGTTAAGCTGCGAGAGCGCAATCACAGGGCAGTTGAATTCCTTTGCAAGCCCTTTCAGCGAACGGGAAATTTCCGAGATTTCACCGGTCCGGTTTTCCGAGAACCCTGGTATCTGCATCAGCTGCAGATAGTCGATCATGATCATCGCCATATTGCCGTGCTCACGCACAACGCGGCGAATACGCGAGCGCATCTCATTAGGAGAAAGCGCGGCGGTATCATCGATAAACAGTTGCTTGTCCTTGAGCAGATTGACCGCCGAGGTCAAACGCGGCCAGTCCTCGTCCTCAAGCTGGCCGGTACGCACCCGCGTCTGATCAATTCGCCCAAGTGACGACAGCATCCTGAGCATCAGGGAATCCGCGGGCATCTCCATGGAAAACACCATCACCGGCTTGTCGCTGGCGATCACCGCATGCTCCACCAGATTCATCGCGAACGTGGTGTTATGCACACAGATATCTTCTGCAACAAAGTTGTGGGTATCGTCCACTGTCAGATCATATACCTGCTGCATTCCAAGCGGCTCAATAGCGACCACTTCATCCCAATAGATATCAGATGAAGCCAGGCTTTCAAGATACCTATCGGCGTCTAGCAAATCGGCAAACTCAGCGGCTCGATGACGTGATAAACAGCGTTCGCCAACCCCCGACAAATGCGGATTATAGCCAACAGGTAACGCTTTACCGGATTTCTCGAACAGCATGCGCCAAGAACGTTCGCCTTTTTTTGCAAGCACGTAATGGTTGACCGATTTAGGTAAACTATCGCGGTTACTATGTATTCGCTTGGCGTTAATACAGGCGCTCAGTTCGGCTAATGCCCGCTCTTTGCTGAAGATACCGACATCCTGAATAAAACGTTTTTGACTTGTTTGATCAAGAATCTCAAGCTCCCAGGGGGACTGACGCAAATGAGGGTAGCGGCTTCGCTTTTCACGAATCTTGCTCAAAATGCCAAAGCGCAGTAGCAAATGCTGCACACCACGAACCAATTCACGGCTCGAGGACGCATAGCTAATCCGCCCCTGACCATTCGCCTGCATAAAAGCACTACCATCACAGGCAAAAAGACGGTTCAAGAATAGCGCCAATTGCTGTTTAGGTAAGCGGAATACGCAGTCTGGTATCTGCTTGTACAAGGCTTTTTTAGCCCACACGCCGTGCACGTCAAGAAATCGCCTGACCGGATTAGGGCTATTTTTCCCCACCGAGGAATAGTCAGACGCAGAAAAGTCACTGGTAACCGGTAGATCCAGCGTCTCGCAAAGACGCATAAAGGTTGGCTGCACAGGCACCATTTTCCCATTACACCAACCGCTCACCGCTGCCTTGCTCACATTTAACAGCGATGCCAGTGCCTCACCCGTCATCCCCTTAGACTGAAGCTTTTCACGTAATACGTGTGAAAACTGCTCTCTTAAAGCGTATAAACGTGTTGCATCCCGGCTCACCCGTAGAGTGGGCGTTCGCTCAGTCTTTCTTTCTGCCTTATCCACCAAGCGGCATGTCACACCGGGAAAATGCCCCACTGCGTCAGCAAAATCAGCACGTAATGCTTCATTGCTGTTGGTGAACATTGGGCATATCTGGGTTGTGCCACCATCGCCCAGCATATAAGCCAAGGTCTTGAGCTGATATTCAGGCATTACTTCATGGCCAAACACTGGGATTTCACGCGGTACTGCTATACGCTCGCCGACATCAATTTTCCCCAGAGGCTGCCAACCTTCTCCCGTTAAAAACGGATGCGTCAGGGTGGTTGCAACCTCTCTTCCCGTTGCAGTACGGACACGAAAAACCGGCTTAAGACCGTCATCGACGAAGGCTGACGCGCAGGTTTTCTTCAATTTGAAGTCATTGGTTAATGTCAGCAGAGAAGCCTGCTGCCGCGCTACCAGCTCATCAATTGTGACCAAAGCGCCACTCTCCGGGTCTACCAGTCGCGAGCCACTCATCAAACATTTGCCCATCGAGGGCCTTCCGGCAATGATCACCAGGTCAGAGGGCTGTAAACCGGAGGTCATGTCATCCAGGTCACGAAAGCCCGAGGAGAGCCCGGTCATCTGGCCTTTCATATTGAACAGTTCGTCAATACGATCGACTGCCTTGGTCAGCAGTTCGCTCATCCCGATTGGGCCGCCAGTCTTGGGTCGTTCTTCTGCGATCTGAAAAACCAGCCGTTCGGCCTCGTTGAGCAGCTCATCTGCGGGCCGCCCCTGGGGAGCAAAGGCCCCTTCAGCAATCTGGTTGGCCGCACGAATCAGCTTACGCAAGGTAGCCCGCTCGCGGACGATATCGGCATAAGCGCGAATATTGCTGGCTGACGGCGTGTTGCGTGCAAGCTCGGCAAGAAACCCGAGACCGCCGACGGTGTCCAGCTGGTCTCGGCCGTCCAGCGCCTCGGATAATGTCACCACATCCAGTGGTTGCCCAGCCTCTGCCAGATGCGTCATGACGTTGAACACCAGACGATGCTCATAGCGATAGAAATCATCAGCCACCAGACGATCCGACACATTATCCCAGGCCTGGTTGTCGAGCATCAGCCCACCCAGAACAGACTGCTCAGCCTCCAGTGAATGGGGCGGCAGCTTGAGAGCAGCCGTTTCCTGATCGGCAGGATCCTGCATCATGCACTCCTTGACTCACACATCCACGGACGTTTTCAAGCCACCATCATTTTTACTATAACAGCAAAGGGCGCGGGGATTGCCCGCGCCCTTCATGTACCGCATGGTGGTTAACCGAGCAAGTTTACTCAGCCATTACCACAACACGAACGGTAGCATCTACTTCTGCATGCAGGTGCAGGTCGATATCGTATTCGCCTGTCTGGCGAATCGGACCCTGCGGCATGCGTACTTCACTCTTGGCCACTTCGATTCCAGCAGAAGAAATGGCGTCTGCCAGATCACGCGGGCCAATTGAACCAAACAGCTTGCCTTCATCGCCTGCCTTGGAAACCAGCGACAGTTCGATGTCGTTAAGCTGCTCAGCGCGGGCTTCAGCTTCAGCCTTACGCTCAGCAGCCTGGGCTTCCAGCTCTACACGCTGGGCTTCAAAAGCAGCGATGTTTTCTTTGGTGGCCGGCACGGCATGACCGTAAGGCACCAGGAAATTACGACCGTAACCAGGCTTAACAGTGACCTTGTCACCGAGGCCGCCCAGCTTACCAATTTTGTCGAGCAGAATGACTTCCATCTCGTAAACCTCTTGTCAATTGCTGCGGGCAAGACGGGCGCGAACGTTCGCGAATGTATCCATCAACCCTAGAAGCAGCACAATGAGAATCGTAGGCCAGGTGGTGATCAGCAATATATAGAAAGCGACCAGCCATAGCCTGTTCATCCCCTTTAATCCAATAACACCGTGTACCAACGCAATGCCAGCTATCAGCAGTGGAATCCAGCACAGCATCGCCAGTGCATAGATACCCAACAGCATTCCTGCAACGCCAATCGCAAAGAGCGTTAAGAGCTCTTTCGGGGTTAGCCTGAAGGCATGGAACTCATCCCGAAACCCGCCAGGATTATACAGCCCGGCCTGCCAGCTGCGCGCCAGGGTCAGACAGGCAATGGATGCCAGCAGTACCACTAACCCTGTTACGTTGCCTACCACCAGCGAAGCCAGTGTCTGGGTATCGTAACCCTGGTTGGTCAGCTCAGTGAGCATACCATCCACTTCTTCAGAGCCCTGACGCAGTTGCTCAAGCATCAGTTCGGTGCCCTGCGGCGGGATGAAAACGCCTAACTGCACCATGGCGGACGCCGCGATAGTGCCAGCAATCAGGGCAAACCCCCAACGCATACGCTCTCGCAGCACGACAGCCATCAACGTAACAAGCAACAGGCTTGCCAGCGGTATGACGTCACCCTGAACCCACCACCATCCAGAGGGCACTGCCGCTGCGATGATGACAGGAAGCGCAGGCGCGAAGCCTTTCCTGAGCGTTACCAGGCCAGCAATAGCGACGCCCAGCCAGAATAGCCACGGCACCAGTGTCGCCAGTGCAGCGCCACCAGCGGCGTATGGCGTGCCTTTCATTAACCATCGGGCGAGTGCCAGCATTACGTCTCTGCTTACTGGTGACTATCGGTATAGGGCAGCAGTGCCAGGTAACGCGCGCGCTTGACGGCGGTTGCCAGCTGACGCTGATAGCGTGCTTTGGTGCCGGTGATACGGCTCGGAACGATCTTGCCGGTTTCGGTGATGTAAGCCTTCAGCGTGTCAAGATCTTTGTAGTCGATCTGCTTGACGCCTTCAGCAGTGAAGCGGCAAAACTTGCGGCGACGGAAAAAACGTGCCATGGATAAAGCTCCTTATGCGTGCGGTGGATAGATCAGGCTGATTCAGATTCGGATTCAGACTCGTTTTCAGTACGCGGTCTTTCTTCGCGACGTTGACGCTTCTCTTCAACCGGCTTCATCATCGGAGAGGCTTCAGTGATGGCCTCTTTACAACGCACGACCATGCTACGAATGATGGCATCGTTGAAACGGAAGATATTCTCGATTTCCTCGAGTGTCTCAGCGTTACATTCAACGTTCATCAGGACGTAGTGGGCTTTATGGATCTTGTTGATTGGATAGGCCAGATGACGACGACCCCAATCTTCAAGACGATGCACAGTACCCGCATTTTCAGCAACGATACTGGTGTAGCGCTCGACCATGGCCGGCACTTGCTCGCTCTGATCCGGATGGACCATGAACACGATTTCATAATGGCGCATAAAATCTCCTTACGGTTTGGCAGCTTCCTCAGCGCCCTGGCAAGGCCATGGAGCGTCAGGGAAGCAAGGAGTTGACTGAAAAGTTGCCCCAAACTTTGCCGCGAACGACGCTGGAGCATCAAACAGAACTGGAGACAGTGCTTATCACTGGTCCTGTCGTATGGATGTTTCTATTAGGACGGACAGTGTCGGTCAAAAACAGCCATACGCAACACCCGCCTAATGGATAAACGGGCGCATGCATTCTAGTCGGCAGAGGATTAACTTGCAAGCTGGCGCTGACGCACCGCCTCGAAAAGGCAGATACCCGTGGCCACCGAAACATTCAGGCTGGATACCTGCCCTGCCATCGGCAGCTTAACCAGATGATCACAGGCTTCACGGGTCAGACGACGCATACCTTTACCTTCAGCCCCCATCACCAGTGCCATTGGTCCGGTAAAATCAACCTCATAAAGACTGGTGGCCGCTTCACCGGCCGTTCCGGCAATCCAGACACCTTCCTGCTTGAGCTTCTCCAGGGTGCGCGTCAGGTTAGTGACTTGATAAACGGGTACAACTTCTGCCGCCCCGCAGGCTACCTTGCGAACCGTCGCGTTCAGCGGTGCGGCCTTGTCCTTGGCCACAATCACGCCGTGCACCCCGGCCGCATCAGCACTACGCAGGCAGGCGCCAAAGTTATGCACATCGGTGACGCCGTCCAGCACCAGGAGCAAAGGTGGCGTGGGCGCCGACCAGGCGCGCAGCTTCAACCACAGAGATTCCTCCCCTTCTGCCACCAACGGTTTGCAGAATGCCACTACCCCTTGATGCGCCGCCCCCTGGGTTATCTGATCGAGCATCTCACGCGGTTGCTTAACCAGGCGCGCACCCAGCTGTTCTGCCTTGACAGCCAGTTCTTCCAGGCGCTTTTCCACCCCTGCCTGCAACCATAGTTCGCGAGGGGCTTCACCGCGCTCCAGCAGGCTTTGCAAGGCATGGATGCCATACACAACTTCAAGCCCCTGAGGTGCTTTAGGCGTTTGAGGAGCCTTGGCTCCACGACGAGATGCCGACTTCATATTATTCCTTACGCGAGACTCCTTACCTTGACCAGCCATTATTTGTCAGCAGGCTTGCGCGAACGACGTGAGCGCTGCGGGCCACGGCGATTCGACTTGGGTTTGCTGTCACCCGCTTTCTTATCGTCCGACTTCCTGGCAGTCTCTTTGGGCGCAGCTGCCTTGGTGTCTCTCGTCGGCTTGGCCTCTGCCGGGCGCTTGCGCGGCTGACGGCGTGGACGCGGTTTTTCATCGGCCAGGCTGAAGTCGATCTTGCGGTCATCCATATCAACCCGCGCTACCTGAATGGTAACGCCGTCACCCAGACGATAGGTGGTGCCGGTACGCTCACCTTTAAGACGGTGCTTCTCTGCTTCATAGTGGTAATAATCCGACGGCAGTGACGTCACATGCACCAGACCTTCCACATAGAATTCATCCAGGCGCACAAAGAGGCCAAACTGGGTCACTGAGGCGATGGTTCCTTCAAATGTCTCACCCAGCTTGTCGGACATGAACTCGCATTTCAGCCAGCTTTCCACGTCTCGTGTCGCATCATCAGCGCGACGCTCGGCCATTGAGCAGTGCTCGCCCAGCTCAACCATTTGCTCAAAGGTATAGGGGCACCATTTGCTGGGCGGCTCAACCGGCGCGCCTTCCACTCTCAGCACTGTATTGGTCTGGCGAGGGCCGCGCACCACCGAGCGAATGGCGCGGTGCACCAGCAGATCCGGATAACGGCGAATCGGCGAAGTAAAGTGCGCGTAGGCCTGATAGGCCAAGCCAAAGTGGCCTTCGTTCTGGGGCGAATACACGGCCTGATTCATTGAGCGCAGCATCACCGTCTGGATGATATCTGCATCCGGGCGATCCTTGATTGTTTCACGCAGTGCCTGATAATCCTGCGGCGTCGGGTCATCGCCGCCAGGCAGCGTCAACCCCAACTCGTTGAGGAACAGACGCAGCTTGTCGAGGCGTTCAGGCGTCGGCTTTTCGTGAATACGATACAACGCTGGAAGATCGTGTTTGTCCAGGAAACGGGCAGTGGCGACGTTAGCAGCCAGCATGCACTCTTCAATCATCTTGTGCGCGTCATTACGTTTACGCGGCACAATTTTTTCAATCTTGCGCTCATCGTTAAAGATGATCGCCGTTTCGGTGGTGTCAAACTCAAGGGCGCCACGCTCAATGCGTGCGTCGTGCAGAATACCATACAGCTCATGTAGATCCTTGAGCGGCTTGACCAGCTTGGCATGCTCCCTGCGCAGCGTTTCGCCTTCGTCACTGTCCGGGTCCAGAATCGCCGCGACCTTGTTATAGGTCAGCCGCGCATGGGAGTTCATTACCGCTTCATAGAAGCGATAACGGCTGATCGCGCCGGTCTTGGAGATATTCATCTCACAGACCATGACCAGGCGATCGACATGAGGGTTCAGTGAGCACAGTCCATTGGACAACAGCTCTGGCAGCATGGGCACGACCTGCCCCGGGAAATACACTGAGGTACCGCGCGTACGCGCCTCATCATCCAGCGGCTCGCCAGGGCGTACATAATGGGAAACATCAGCAATGGCAACCACCAGCTTCCAACTGCCCGACTTGGTTTTCCAGGCACAGACGGCATCATCAAAGTCCTTGGCGGACTCATCATCAATGGTCACTAGCGGCGTATTGCGAAGATCAACCCGGTTCTGTTTATCCGCTTCAACGACTTCTGCGGAAATGGTCGAGATCTGATCCATTACCTCAGGCGGGAATTCCGCTGGAATATCGTAGCTGCGGATAGCAATATCAATTTCCATACCTGGATCCATACGCTCACCCAGCACCTCAATCACCTCACCCACCGGCTGAACTCGAGTGGCAGGCTGCTGGGTGATCCTGGCAGAAATCACCTGACCATCCTGAGCACCGCCAGAAGCACTATGGGGAATGATGACTTCCTGGGTGATACGCGGGTTTTCCGGTACCAGCACGCCAAATTCAGGCGTATTGCTACGATATACACCCACCATTGTCTGGGTGTTACGCGCAATCACGTCAGCAATGGTAGCTTCATCGCGCCCGCGCCGGTCGCGACCACTAACGCGCACCAGCACATGGTCGCCGTGGAAGACGCGGCGCATCTGACGTGGCGGCAGTACCAGATCCGGCTTTTTACCATCATCGCGCAGCACAAACCCGAAACCGTCGCGGTGGCCCAGCACCTTACCCTTGATCAGATCGAGTTTATTGATCAGCGCGTAGGCGCCTCGGCGATCACGCAGCACCTGGCCATCACGCTCCATGGCGGCCAAGCGACGGCGCACCGCTTCCTGATGGTCTTCATCTTCCAATCCCAGCAGGCGGCTCATGTTTTCATGGGTAATTGGCTTACCGTAATTTTCCAGCGCGGCCAGCAGGTATTCCCGACTTGGTGCCGGGTTATCGTATTTTTGTGCTTCACGGCTCGCGTGCGGGTCGTCACTCAGCGTCCACTTATTCATAAAGTCGGCATCCTTGATTCTTTCTCTTCGGCTTCTTTATCTTCAGCTAATGGGGCGCGGTGAGATTTCGCAAGCGTCAGGTGTCGCATACAAGCGGGGTCAGCGGCAATACAGCTGAAATTTATACAATTATGTTTGATCATGCAGGCAGTATAGCGCTGCTGGCAGCATCACCCAACCACGTAAGTAGAAGAATTGTTGCCAAACAACACCCCATGCTCCATGAAAGCACAAGTAATAGTAAATCGAGCTGAAAAGCACTTGCATTTCATGATCATCTCGGTATCATACGCGCCACTTGCCCAGATGGCGGAATTGGTAGACGCGCTAGCTTCAGGTGCTAGTGACCGCATGGTCGTGGAGGTTCAAGTCCTCTTCTGGGCACCACATCTTTTGTTCAGCTATTCAAGAACTGAAAAAACTGACGATATGAAGATGTAGTAGTAAAGGTTATTAAGTAGCAAAAAATGTAGCAAGTGTTCGCCCAGGTGGCGGAATTGGTAGACGCGCTAGCTTCAGGTGCTAGTGACCGTATGGTCGTGGAGGTTCAAGTCCTCTCCTGGGCACCAATCGAACACTGTCTAGCTATGTGTCAGAGTATTAGGATAGACCCAGTCAAGATATAAGGCCCAGGTGGCGGAATTGGTAGACGCGCTAGCTTCAGGTGCTAGTGACCGTATGGTCGTGGAGGTTCAAGTCCTCTCCTGGGCACCAAAAGTATTACCCCTATGCTGTTTCCAGGCATCCCGTTTTTTTCTGTTATCCCTTCCCTAATCGCCATTGTCTACGCCCGACGTGAATGTGCTGGGCGGTAACATCTCCTGCCTGTCCTGCCTGATATAAAGAACGACCACCCTTTTTTCGGCTTTTCAGCAACCAGAAAGTATAGCCGCACAGCTGATTATCTCTGCCTAACTGACAGGCAGAGATAAGATATTTCTGGCCAGCTTTTACTGAAATCGCCCTGGCTTGCGGGCAACGCCCTCTAGCGCCCAGCCGTTAGTACTTATCTGGCCTTCCAGAGCCTGCTCGACGGCTGGGGTCAGGTCGGGGAAGAAATTCAGCCCTGTTTTTGCCTCTACCTCATCAATGGATACCAGGTAGTCATCCAGGGGTTCATTACCGCGAACCTTCTGCGGCATTATAAAGGCTAACGCTCGCGGGTTTTCCGGGTGTGGCGCTACGATTATCTTGTAGAACGCAACCGGCACTTCGACAAAGCCAACGCGATCCATGGCATTGCTGAAACCTTCCGCGTAGATCGGCCCGGTGATTACCTGTAACTGCTCGAAACGCGGCGCGAAATGATCCATCACCGCTTCTTCCAGGCGCTGCCATAGCTGGCGGTTCAACTCTGGCGTTTGCGGTGACATGTTACTCATCAGAAAGGTGTCTACCTGAGCCTGGCGGCCATGCACCGCAGCGATGGCATAGTTGGGCGCCAGGTGGCCGCGGTCGTAACCACTGCCCGAGTAGCTATCAGTGCCGATTGGCCAGAGCGTTCGCCAATCGGCTGAGAAGCTTGGGCGACTGCCAATGGAAGCATCGTCAACGGCGGCTAGTTGATAGCTGACCCACAAGGCCCCTGCACGCACATCTGACCACCCTAGCAGGTAACCGTCGTTACGCATCACGCGGTGAAAGGATGTCAGGCTTAGCTCGTCCCAAGTGGGCACCCCTTCCCAGGTATAGGCATCGCGGTAGCTTTGCTCTTGAAATAGCCATAGACCTGAACCAATTGCAATAAATAAGGCCGTTACCGCGAGGCGACGGCCCTGACGGCGTAAACGAGACATTGCGCGACCCAAGGTACTAACTCCTTTTAGTAATACGGGAAAATACAGCTAGGGGCAGGTGTTACCAGCCCACAGAGAACATGGTTTCCAGGTCATGGCGCGAATGCACCTGCATGGCGTTAAGCGTTTCGGTATCACTGATACCTTCCACTTTATTCAGGCGCTCAGTGACAAGCTCAGCAAGGCTTTCAAAATCCCGCGTGCGGGCGATAGCGACAAGATCATAGCGGCCGCAGGTGGAATACACCTCGCTGATACCTTCCACATCAGCAAGACGTTCGGCCACAGCCTTTACCTGGCCTTTTTCGGTATTGATCAAAATAACAGCGTTTTGCATGGCAAGCCTCACGAAATAATAATATTCAACAACCAAGGAACGTATTAGAACTTCTTGTGCCAAAGTATAACAGCACAATGAGTGACTGCGCAGACAGGTTGAATAAGACTTATCAGGCAGGGCTTAACAAACCCTTAACGTGGCGAATTGTCGCTGGATGATAAGCTTATTCGCACTCTGCAGGCACTTACGCTAAGATACCTATGAACTCCGGTTAAGCAGGTTCTGTCGGAGCCCTGAAGAGGTGGACAACCACCCACAAGACCGTGAATACAACGTCAGACCGTGACGATAAGGAGAGATCATGGCTAATCAAAGCCGTCGTGACTTCATGCGCAACAGTATGCTTGGCCTTGCGGCACTGCCGCTGGGTGCTGGCATTCTTTCCAAGACTGCTTTCGCCCAGGATCTGCCACGCCTGGACCCTTCCTCCAGCAACGCCCAGGCGTTGAACTACGTAGAAGTTGCTAGCGAAGCAAGCGACCATCCTGCTTATTCTGAAGGCGAGCAGTGTGATAACTGCATGTTCTGGATTGCCGATAAAGAAGGCTGCCAGCTGTTCCCGCAGAACAGCGTCGAGCCAGCCGGTTGGTGTCAATCCTGGACAGCTGCTGGCTAAGCACTGCCCCTGCACCAAGATGACAAAAGCCCGCTTTCAGCGGGCTTTTTTAGTTTGGCCTTATGATGCATGCCTAGCACTCAGAGCGCAGCGGCCACTTGAGTTCCTTGCTCAATAGCGCGCTTGGCATCAAGTTCGGCCGCTTCCTCGGCACCGCCAATAATCTGTACCCTGATTCCTGCCTTTTCCAAAGGCTCCAGTAAGTCACGCACAGATTCCTGACCCGCACACACCACTATGCTATCTACCGCAAGCACCTGCACTGTGTCCTGATGGCGGATATGCAAACCCTGATCGTCAATCTGCAGGTACTCACACCCTGCCAGCATGGTAACGCCATGCTGTTTAAGCGATGCTCGATGCACCCAGCCGGTGGTCTTGCCGAGATTTTTGCCAGGCTTGGAGGTTTTACGCTGCAACATCACCACCTCTCGGGCGCTGGCCGGATGGTGCGGAGCCTTCAGCCCCCCTGCCTGGTTAATCTCAAGGTCCACGCCCCATTCATCGCACCAGGCATTGATATCCAGCGCCGTAGGCACCTGGTTGACCAGCAGCTCAGCCACGTCAAAACCAATACCACCTGAACCGATCACCACCACTTTGTGGCCCACGCGCTGCGGCTCGCGGATCGCATCGGCATAGGAGAGCACACAGGGATGGTCTGCACCGGGTATCGCCAGCTTACGCGGCTGTACGCCGGTGGCCAATACGACCTCGTCAAACATTGCCAGCTCCTCTACGCTGGCTTGTTGATTGAGTCGGATGTCCACCGCGTATTTTTCCAGCATCACCCGGTAATAGCGTAGAGTCTCATTGAACTCCTCTTTACCAGGAATCTTGCGTGCATGATTGAACTGCCCGCCTAACTCGGCCTGGCGCTCAAACAGCACCACCTGATGCCCGCGCTGAGCAGCCGTCACGGCTGCCGATAGCCCCGCCGGGCCGCCCCCCACGACCGCGACCTGCCTGATTTTGGCCGCAGGTGTCACCACCAGTTTCGTCTCATGGCAAGCACGCGGATTGACCAGGCAGGATGTCAGCTTGCCAGCGAAGGTGTGATCCAGGCAGGCCTGATTACAGGCGATGCAGGTATTGATTTCATCCGCGCGCCCCTCCTCGGCTTTGTTAACCCATTCAGGGTCCGCCAGAAACGGACGAGCCATGGAGACCATATCCGCATGGCCTTGTGCCAGCACCTGTTCAGCCACCTCCGGCATGTTGATCCGGTTGGTGGTAATTAATGGCAGCGTGACCTCATCACGCAGTTTTTGTGTCACACGGGTGAAGGCAGCGCGTGGCACGCTGGTGACGATGGTCGGCACCCTGGCCTCATGCCAGCCAATGCCGGTATTCAGCGCATCAGCCCCCGCGGCTTCAATGGCCTTGGCCAGGGCAACCACCTCTTCATGAGTGCTGCCCTCTTCTACCAGATCAATCATCGATAAACGAAAAATCAGCGCAAAGTCCTTGCCGACTGCTTTACGTACCCGACGTACAATTTCAATAGCAAAGCGGATGCGATTTTCAAAACTCCCGCCCCACTGATCATCACGCTGGTTGGTGCGCTGGCAGATAAACTGATTAATCAGGTAGCCTTCAGAGCCCATGATTTCAACGCCGTCATAACCTGCCTGCTGGGCCAGACGGGCACAGCGCACATAGTCGGCGATCTGCTGCTCAACTTCGTCGCTATCAAGCGCTCGCGGGGTGAACCTATTGATCGGCGCCTGAATAGCAGAGGGTGCCACCAGCTCAGGCGAGTAGGCATAGCGCCCGGCGTGGAGAATCTGCATACATAGATGCCCACCCTCGCGGTGAACCGCATCTACTACCTGACGATGCTCGGCAAGTTGGGAGTCATCTATCAGCGCATTGGCCCCATGAAAAACAGCGCCTTCAGGATTGGGCGCAATGCCACCAGTAACGATCAGGCCAACGCCAGCCCGGGCGCGCTCGGCATAAAAATGTGCCAACCTGGCAAAACCATTGGGTGATTCCTCAAGGTTGGTGTGCATCGACCCCATCAATACGCGGTTAGGCAATGTTAGGGGGCCAAGCTGTAACGGCTGGAAAATATGCGGGTAGGCAGTCATCGGGCTTCCTCACTCAAGCAGATGTTATTGTTTGCGGCTATTCAAACAAGCGTATGACATTGTTCGGATCAGGTACACCCCTGAGTTCGATAATCTGGACGACAACAATAGCGGTACGAAGTAATGACAACCTTGCCCCTTGTCGTTTGTTTCTATCCGCGTCACATTATCCGGCTAACAATATTGAGGACATGCTTTACATGCGACTGATCTACTTTTTGCCGCCACTGGCCACGGTACTGATATGGTCGGGCAACATGACCATCAACCAGCTAACGGTGGGCAGCATTGCGCCGAGCAGTATTGCCTTTCTACGCTGGTTATTGGCCTTGCTGGTAATGACGCCTTTTGTGCTGCCTGCCGCCTGGCGTCATCGCGATGAGATTCTCAAGCAATGGCCAAGGCTTGCGCTACTGGGCATGCTGGGAATGGGCTTATGGCAAGGCCTGGCCTATGTGGCAGCAGAGACAACCTCGGCCACCAATATGGGCATTCTCGCGGCCATGGTGCCGCTTTTGACCGTGCTGCTTAGCGCGCTGATCCTGCGCGAGCCGCCCACCCTTGGCGGTATTATGGGCGGCGTTCTGGCCTTTTTCGGCGTCACCGTGCTGCTTGGGCAAGGTAACCCGTTATCGTTGCTGCAGCTAAAGGTATCACCAGGGGATGCCTTGATGGTGGTCGCGGCCACCTGTTATGCCATGTATGGGGTCATGCTGCGGCGCTGGCAGATGAAGCTGCCGCCCTGGGTCATGCTGTATGGCCAGATATGCTTTGCGGTGCTGATTCTGCTGCCCCCTTATCTGCTCGGGCCAAAGACGCCCGTTGATGGCCACAATATCTGGCTGATTCTATATGCGGGCATTCCGGCATCAATCATTACAACGTACTTATGGATGCGCGCGGTACGCCAGATCGGGGCCAACCAGGCAAGTATTTTCATTAACCTGATGCCCTTGTTCAGTGCCATTATTGCCATGATCTTTCTGGGGGAACACTTGGCCATCTTCCACATTATTGGTGGTCTTTTGATTCTTGGAGGTGTCATCATGGCACAGACATTGACCCTGCCGTTCAAACAGACGCTGGCCCAGTGGAAGCCTGACCGGCCTCAACAGTAACGCACCAGAAATGCTAGAGTAGCGCTATATTTTGAATTTGGAAAACCAGACACCATGTCCCTAGAAGATCTGCATCTGAACACGCGTAACCTGACCTCTGAGGATTATTCTCAGCTCAAATCACTGATGGATGCTGTCTATCATGACATTGGAGGCGCCTGGCCACAGCACACGATTGACAAGCTGATCCATGAATTCCCGGATGGTCAGATCGCCATTGAAGATGACGGTGTGCTCGTCGGGGTCGCTCTGACCGTGCAGGTGGATTACGACGAATTTTCCAACCCTCACAAGTACGACGACCTGATCGGCCACCGTGAAGTCATCCTTAATGACAGTAACGGCGATGCCATGTACGGCCTGGATATCCTGATTCATCCGGATTATCGCGGTTACCGCCTGGGACGCCGTCTGTATGAGGCGCGCAAGGAACTTTGCCGCTCACTTAACATGCGGGCCATTCTGGCCGGCGGGCGGATTCCCGAATATCACCAGCATGCTGATGAAATGGGGCCCACAGAGTATATCGACAAGGTATCCCGCAAGGAGCTCTACGACCCGATTCTGTCCTTCCAGCTGGCCAATGACTTTCAGGTCAAGCGTCTGCTGCGCAAATACCTGCCTGAAGATGAACAGTCCAAGGGTTATGCCACTCTGCTTGAGTGGAACAATATCCTGTTCGAGCCTGCCGCCAATATTCTCGATACACGCCCCACCCAGGTGCGGGTTGGCGCCGTGCAGTGGCAGATGCGCGAGTTCTCCTCGGTGGAGGCAGCTCTTCAACAGATCGAGTACTTTGTGGACGCCCTGTCAGACTACCAGAGTGATTTTGCCGTCTTCCCGGAACTGTTCAACGCGCCGCTGATGGGTCTACAGGATCGTGCTGCCCAGCAGGATCAGATGGCGGCCATCCGTTTTCTGGCCAGTTTTACCGAACAGTTCAAGACCGAGCTGTCGCGTATGGCAGTATCCTACAATATCAATATTGTCGGCGGCTCAATGATCGAGGTCGGCGAGGATGACCGGCTTTACAATATCGCCTACCTGTTCCATCGCGACGGCACCGTCGAGCGCCAGGCCAAGCTGCATATTACGCCTCAGGAACGCCGCGACTGGGTGATTGAAGGCGGTGACAACCTGCAGATATTTGAAACCGATGCCGGACGCGTCGGCATACTGATCTGCTATGACGTCGAGTTTCCAGAACTTGGCCGCCTGCTGGCGGATCAGGAAATGGATATCCTGTTTGTGCCTTTCTGGACCGACACCAAGAATGGCTACCTGCGGGTGCGCCACTGCTCCCAGGCCCGCGCAATTGAAAACGAATGCTATGTCGTGCTGTGTGGTAGTGTCGGCAACCTGCCGTCGATCGAGAACCTGGATATCCAGTATGCCCAGTCAGCAGTGTTCTCGCCGTCTGACTTCGCCTTCCCTCACGACGCGGTATTGGCAGAAACCACGCCCAACACCGAGATGATCTTCTTCTCGGATCTGGACCTGACGCGCCTGACAGTGCTGCGCGCTGAAGGCTCGGTGACCAACCTCAAGGACCGCCGCAAGGATCTGTTTGACCTGCGCTGGCGCGACTGGTCATGGAAATCAGGGGCCAATCTGGAAGACTGACCGCATAACGCCGCCCAATAGGGCGGCGTTATACTTTAAAGCAGTAAGGCCACTGGCTACTTCAGTCCGGCCAGACAAGATGAGCCGCAACACGACCTTTACAATCAAACATCACACCTTCATCACGCAATTTCTGATATTGGCGCTGTGCACCCGCGTGGTCTGCCAGCTTAAGGGATGCAGCAATCACCCTGTGCCAGGGAAGCTGATGTCCCTTCGGCAAATGACGCATCGCTGCCCCGACCATGCGCGGGGTCGCGCCTTCGGTCATCGCCGCAATACGCCCATAGGTGGTTACCCGTCCAGCAGGAATCTGCTCGACAATGGTGTAGATCTGTTCAAGCAGCTCGGGGCGTGGCATAACGCTTATTTCTTCCTCTGTTCACTCAATGGCTCTGCCGATACGATCTATTGATAGCGTCCCCCATCTTCCTGATCAAGGCAATGACGTCTACCTTGGTAACGCATTATCGCCTGTTTCTCTCAGATAAAGACGGGGTAAGTTAACGTAAAGGATTGCAAATCGCTTTCGCCCTTAGTATAAGAAAGCTAACCATGGATTTTTCCACTCTCTTTTCTGCGTTCAAACAGGTTTGCGCCCATGCCCATTCGCTGGCTAAGCCCGTCCCCGTCATCACGTCGTTTCCCCACGGCGGATTGGCAGACAGCCTGCCAACGTGTCGCATTACTTAATACACTTGGTGATGAGGAAACCGAACAGCTCGGTCAACGCGCCTGGCAGTTTCTGGCTCAGAAACGCATTAGTTTCCACCCTGATTTGAAGGACGTCGCCTTCGACCGCCCGGCTTATCTGGTACTGGCCGGTCAGGCCTGTTTGCTGACGCTTGGATGGAGCAGCTTTGAACATACCGATGCCTTTTCCAACGTGCACGAAATTATCCTGCTGCCAGACGGTTTTACCCGTCAGGTAGCAGAAATGGATGAGTTTGGTGTAGTACACGAATACACGGACAGCCGGGCAGGCGAAACCTCCTATCAGGGCCCTGTGGTCCTGTCCTTCACCGACCTGATGCAAAGCGGCAGCTTCAATGGCTACAATATCCTGATTCATGAATTGGCCCATAAACTGGATATGGGCAATGCCGTTGATATTGATGGCTTCCCACCGCTACCCACCAGCATTACCCCAGCAGAGTGGCACGGTGTATTCAGCGGCGTATGGAATGATCTGCAGGAAAGGCTTCAGCGTGGTCAGCCAACCCCGATTGACGATTATGCAGCCAGCCATCCCGGTGAATGCTTTGCCGTATGCTGCGAAGCATTTTTCTGTGCCCCTGCTATCCTCGCAGATGCCTATCCGGATCTGTATGGGCTACTGTGTCGTTACTTCAATCAACAGCCACTTTCACGCTTTCAGCACTAGGTGCTTTATCCACCACTTTTTTCTCACCACTTTGCAGGAGAGTCACCATGCGCACTGGCATGATCCCACTGGCCATGAGCCTGGGGCTGCTTACCGGCTGCACCGGCATTCCTTCAGGCACCCAGCCGGTCACCGATTTCGAGCTCGACCGCTACCTGGGCAAGTGGTACGAAATTGCCCGCCTGGATCACTCCTTTGAACGCGGGCTTGAATGCGTCACTGCCAGCTATAGCCTGCGTGATGATGGCGGCGTACGCGTGATCAATCGCGGCTATAACCCTGAAGAAAAAGCTTTTGATGAAGCGGAAGGCCGCGCCTATTTTATTGAAGAAGAAGATGTCGGACGTCTGAAAGTCAGCTTTTTTGGCCCCTTCTATGGCGGCTATAATATTCTGGAACTTGATGACGATTATCAGTGGGCGCTGGTGTCCGGGCCTAACCGCGACTATTTATGGATACTCTCGCGCTCACCGCAAATGGATGAGGCAACCGAGAACCGCCTGCGCCAACGGGCTGCTGAAATGGATTTTCCTACCGATGAACTGATTGACGTTGCTCAGGGCGATAGCTGCCCGGATTAAACCTTTCGACTGTGCGATAAACAATAAGGAATTTTCATGCCCCAGCGTATTGCGGTAATTGCCGGTGACGGTATTGGCACTGAAGTCATGCCGGAAGGTCTGCGCGTACTCAATGCCATCGCTCACAAGTTTGCCCTTGAGCTTGATTTCCAGACCTTTGAGTTTGGCAGCTGTGATTATTACCTGAATCACGGCAAGATGCTGCCGGATGACTGGTTCGAACAGCTCAAGGGGTTTGATGCCTTGTTCTATGGCGCCGTGGGCTGGCCAGACACGGTGCCTGATCATATCTCGCTGTGGGGCTCCTTACTGCAGTTTCGCCGCCGCTTTGACCAATATATCAACCTGCGCCCCTGCAAGCTCATGCCAGGGATCAAGAGCCCGCTGGCCGGGCGGGCGCCGGGAGATATCGACTTCTATGTGGTACGCGAAAATACCGAGGGCGAGTATTCCAGCGTTGGCGGCAAAATGTTTGAAGGCACCGAGCGGGAAGTGGTCATTCAGGAAACCGTAATGACCCGTACCGGCGTCGACCGTGTCCTCAAATATGCCTTTGAGCTCGCTCAATCACGTCCACGTAAAAAGCTGACGTCAGCCACCAAATCCAACGGGATTTCCATCACCATGCCCTACTGGGATGAGCGGGTGGAAACCATGGCAGCCAACTACCCTGAGGTTAATGTGGACAAATTTCATATTGATATCCTCACCGCCAACTTTGTGCTGCATCCAGACTGGTTTGATGTGGTGGTCGGCAGCAACCTGTTTGGTGATATTCTCTCGGATCTTGGCCCCGCCTGTACCGGCACCATTGGTATTGCACCGTCTGCCAACATCAACCCCCAGGGTCGCTTCCCAAGCCTGTTCGAGCCGGTACACGGCAGTGCGCCAGATATTGCCGGTAAGGGGATTGCCAACCCGATCGGCCAGATCTGGTCCGGTGCAATGATGCTGGAACACCTTGGCCATCAGGCTGCCGCCGATGCCGTCGTTAAAGCCATTGAGGCGACCCTTGCAGAAGGCAACCCGGCGGTTCTAACCCCGGATATCGGCGGCCAGGGCAGCACCCAGACCCTGGGCAAAGCGATTGCTGAGCGCTTATAAGCTGCCCGCCAGAAAAGGTCCCCAGAAAGCTGCAAAACGCCTCGCTGAAAGTGCCAGCGGGGCGTTTTTGTTGCAATGAGCTATTTATGCACGTTCAAGGCTCATGCCTACAACAGCGCTTTAGCATCAGCGGTGTATCAATTCGCCAGCTTTACGGCTGTTTTGGCGACCAGATTGCCTTGGAAACGGGCAATTTTCAGCTCGCTTTCATCCGGCTGACGTGAACCATCAGCGCCCGCAAGCGTGGCGGCACCATAAGGGGTGTTTCCGCTGACTTTGGAGATATCGAACTGGTCTTCCACGCCATAACCAATCGGCACAATGATCATGCCGTGATGGGCCAGAGTGGTCCAGGTGGATGTAATGGTTTGTTCGTCACCACCGCCGGTACCCGTTGAGGTAAACACACTCGCCACCTTGCCGCGCAGGGCACCGTTGGCCCATAACCCACCGGTCTGATCAAGGAAGGTACGCATCTGCCCTGCCATATTGCCAAACCGTGTGGGCGTGCCAAAGATAATCGCATCGTAATCAGCCAGTTCCCCAGGGGACGCTTCGGGGGTTGTGTAGTCCTGCTTACCGCCTGCGTTATTGAACGCCTCTTGCGGCATGGTTTCCGGTACGCGCTTGACGGTCACCTCGACCCCCGCCACTTCTTTCGCACCGTCAGCAATTGCCTGTGCCATAGTATCGATATGGCCATACATGGAATAGTAAAGCACCAGTACCTTTGTCATTGCCCTGCTCCTTTTAATCTGATCTGGGCTGATTTATCGCCATATAATCAGTGTTTTAATTGACGGTACAAGCATAGCGACTCACTGCACGGATAAAAGCGAAAGATTTCGACGCGCTCAGTCGAATTGATTGGTTGTTTCGCCTGCGCACCAGCTTTTACACTCCAACGACGTCTTAGCTTGCGTCGACCCGATATTCAGGTAAAGGTGTCACCAGACAAAGATCGTTGAAAACAATATCAAGGAATGCCCTATGCTAACCGATTGGCTTGACTGGACGCTGGAAGGCAAACCGGCATCGCGCCGCAGCGGTCCGCTGGCATCGGGCCATTACACACTGCATGGGCCTGGAATACTTGAGCTGATGCCTGAAACCCTGGGCGATAATCCCCATGCCTGCGTTTTTTCAGCGGCCATTCATGGCAATGAAACCGCACCGGTTGAACTGATTGGCGAACTGCTTGCGCAGATTGAAGCGGGCCTGCTGGCGCTGGGTTCCCCCGTACTGGTGATTCTGGGTAACTTGCCCGCCCTGCGCGATGGCAAGCGCTTTATCCATACCAACCTAAATCGCCTGTTCCAGCGCGGCCTGAGCCTGGAGGGCAATGAGCCAGCCCGCGCCCGTGAGCTGATGAGCCAGGTTGATCAATTCTACCTGCGCCATGCCGAGTTGCCTGCTCTTCACTACGATCTGCATACTGCGATTCGGGAAAGCCTCTATCCGCGCTTTGTCGTCGAGCCGTTTGCCGAATCAGCCACAGCCGATGAACAGTGGTCATGGCTTGCAGGTGCTGACATGCAAGCAGTACTTCATCAGCATCAGCACAGCTGGACATTTTCCCACTATAGCAAGCACTACCACAGCGCCCAGGCCTTTACCTTTGAGCTGGGCCGGGTGGCGCCTTTTGGCGCCAATGATCTGGACGCCCTGCGTCCCATGCTGGCGTTACTCGCAGCACTGACCTGCGCTCAGGCGCCCGCAGCGCAACCACCTAACAGGATGGTGTTTTTTAGGGTTGAGCAGGAAATCATGCGCCAAAGTCATGACTTCACTCTATGCTTTGACGATGATATCCCCAACTTTACCGTTTTCCCATCGGGTACCGTGCTGGCTCAGGACGCCCAGGCAGGAACGCTCGAGGTCGGCCCGGCGCCACTTCACGTAGTATTTCCCAATGCCAAGGTGGAAATTGGCGCCCGCGCGGCATTACTGGTTGCCCCTGTGCAGGGCAGCTGCGTATGACATTACGAACGGTTCGATATCAATAGTCAGTAAACACAATAACGATAAAATAGTATGACAACCGCCAGCCACACGAGGTGAACAGCGCTTGAGCCGCTTTCACTAAAGTCGGATATAATAGTGCCAGTTGACTACCCCGTGTTGTCATACTGTCATGTTGCTGCGGCAACCCCCTGTAATGGAGTCAAAACAATGGCCGCAACGCCCATTCCCCTGGAAGTACGTAATATTACCAAGCGCTTTGGCGATACCGAAGTGCTCAAAGGTCTTTCGCTACAAGCTCACAAGGGCGATGTGATCACCCTGATTGGTGCCTCAGGCTCCGGCAAGAGCACCTTCCTGCGCTGCATGAACCTGCTTGAACAGCCGAATGAAGGCGATCTTATTGTTCACGGCGAAGAGATTCGCTTCAAGACGACCAAGCACGGGCGCGAGCCGGCTGACTGGCGTCAGGTCGTCAATATGCGCGCCAAGCTCTCCATGGTATTTCAGAGTTTCAACCTCTGGGCACACATGACCCTGCTGGAAAATATCATCGAAGCCCCTATCCATGTGCTGAAAAAGCCCAAGGCAGAGGCAGTGGAACATGCCCATGCGCTTCTTGAACGGGTCGGCCTCTCCCATCGGGCCAATGCCTATCCGGCGCAAATGTCTGGTGGCCAGCAGCAACGGGGAGCCATCGCACGGGCCCTGGCAATGAACCCGGAAGTCATGCTGTTCGACGAGCCCACCTCAGCGCTTGACCCTGAGCTGGTGGGAGATGTGCTCAAGGTCATGCGCGACCTTGCCGATGAAGGCCGCACCATGGTGGTGGTCACTCATGAAATGAGCTTTGCCCGGGATGTTTCAAGCCAGGTGATCTATTTGCACGAAGGCCGGGTTGAAGAAGCAGGTCGGCCGGCAGAAGTGCTTGAAAACCCTCAATCGCCGCGCCTGAAGCAATTTCTCGCCCCCAGTTATTGATCCTGCGCACGGAGCAAGGCTTATCATGATTGATCTCCACGGCTACGGCCCACGCCTGCTTGAAGGCGCCGGGGTCACCTTATCACTGGCGTTACTGTCACTATTGGTCGCCATCATTCTTGGCCTGCTGACCGCGACAGCAAAGATGTCGCGCAGCTGGGTTGCTCATCGAACCGCGACCCTTTACACCACTATTATTCGCGGCGTGCCGGATCTGGTACTGATGATGCTGCTGTTCTTTGGTGGCCAGATTGGCGTCAACGTCTTCACCGACTGGCTCTACTACCAGTTTGATATCGATATCTTTATCAACATCAATGAGTTTGTGGCCGGTGTCGTCACGATCGGGCTGATTTTTGGCGCCTACATGGGCGAAACCTTTCGCGGTGCTTTCATGGCCGTTGAACACGGCCAGATCGAAGCGGGTAAAGCCTACGGGATGAGCAATGCTCTGGTGTTCCGCCGCATTCGCTTTCCGCAGATGATGCGCCACGCCCTGCCTGGGCTTTCCAACAACTGGATGGTTCTGCTCAAGACAACCGCGCTGGTATCGGTGATCGGCCTTTCCGATATGGTACGTATCGCTGCTGAAGCCTCAAAAGCGACCCGCGAGCCCTTCACCTTTATGATCACGGTGGCATTGATCTATCTCTTGATTGCCAGCGCCTCTGAGTGGTTCTTTGCCCGCCTGCAGAAACGCTACGATATTGGCTACGGGGAGGCTGACTGATGGATACTTTAATGACTCAGCTTGAAGCACTGCTGGCCGACAACAGCATCTTCACCCTGCAAACACTTTCCTATTATGCCGAAGGTTTGACGGTCACCGTTCAACTGGTGTTTCTGTCCCTGCTGATTGGCCTGGTACTCGCGGTGCCATTGGCGATTGGTCGCAGCTCCAAACGCGGCTGGATCAAATGGCCAATTTTCGCCTACACCTATGTGTTTCGCGGCACACCGCTGCTGATTCAGCTCTACTTGATCTATTACGGCGTCGTCTTTGTCGAAGGTATCCAGGAAACCTGGCTATGGGTCATTCTGGAAGATCCTTTCATGCCAGCGCTGATTGCCTTCACCCTGAATACGGCAGCCTACACCACGGAAATTTTTCGTGGCGCCATCAAGTCAACGCCCAAAGGGGAAATTGAAGCGGCACGCGCCTATGGCATGTCCACTAACCTGATGCTCAAACGCGTAGTCTTGCCCAGCGCTTTTCGGCGCGCACTACCCGCTTACGGCAACGAAGTGATCTTCATGCTCCACGCCAGCGCGATTGCCAGCGTGGTAACCATCATGGACCTGACCGGCGCCGCCCGCTTCGTCTATGCGCGTTTTTATGCGCCTTTTGAAGCCTTTCTGTTTGTCGCGGCCATCTATCTGTGCCTGACCTTTGCGATTCTGTACTTTTTCCGCTTTCTGGAGAAAAAGCTGCTGGCCCATCTACAGCCCATGTCTTGAGCTGGCGTGCTCCAGACGAGATGAAACAAACGTTAGTGCAAACGTTGACCAGACTTTTGGCATTCATGTCTGAGTGAGTTAATTTAAACGCGAACACTTTTATGGGTGTGCACGTTCAACCTGGAGATTGACAATGAAAAAAATACTGACGACCTCACTGCTTGGCCTGGCCATTGCCGCTACCAGCGCTCAGGCCCGGGATTACGACGAGATCCGCATTGGCGTAGACGTTCCCTACGAGCCAATGGAATACCGCACGCCGGACGGAGAACTGACCGGCTTTGATATCGACCTGGGCAACGCCCTGTGTGCCGAGATAGGCATTGATTGCGAGTGGGTGGTACAAGGTTGGGACGGCATCATTCCTGGACTTTTGTCACGTAAATACGACGCCATCATGTCATCCATGACCATCAATGAGCAGCGCCGTGAGCAGGTCCTGTTTTCTGAGCCCTACTTCCAGCCGCCCTCTGCCTGGTTTGCACCGGAAGGCAGTGAGCTGACCGACACAACAGAAGCATCGCTGGATGGTCTCACCATCGGCGTTCAGCGCGGCACCCTGCAGGATAACTACGTCACCGATATGTTTGGCGATGTCGCAGATGTCAACCGCTACTCCACCGCCGACGACATGGTGCTGGATATGGAAGCACAGCGCCTGGATATCGTCTTCCTCGACTATCCGGTAGGTCAGTCAACCTTACTGCAAAGCGATAATCGCGCTTACAAGGTAGTGGGTGAAATGGTCACCGAGCCGAAGGAATACTTTGGTGATGGCTTCGGGATTGCCTTCCGCCAGCGCGATGAAGCGCTCGCCGAGCAGTTCAACGAAGCACTGGCCACGCTGCAGGAAGACGGCACTTACGATGAAATCTACAACCGCTACTTTGACGCGGAATAAGCTGGATAAGGGCGGCCCTAATGTGGGGCCGCTTAGCATGCAGTGACTGACTACACAGACAGAGCTGATCATGTGTGCATTCATACAAACTGTTGACTGCCAAGGAGGTTTTCAACGTGCCTCATGCGATACAGCGGCCTGACCGCCTACACAGTAAGGAAGCATTCGTGACGGTGTATTACCTGAGCGAATGGTTCGACGAATAGCCCCCTCCGTTGCCCTCCCCGTTTTGCGGTGCCTTGGTGCGCCTGTTTTCTGCTAGCGACTGATCACTTTTATTTACCACGACTGTGCGCCCTAAGGGCGTAATGTCATTGTGGTTCGCTATGTAAGCGTTTTATATCCGGAGAAAATACCATGCGCTATATCTGCTTATCTGTAGCTGCCTTGCTCGCGGCTGGCCTGAGTCTGTCCCCTGCCGTTGCCCGCAATTACGATGAAGTTCGTCTGGGCGTTGACATTCCTTACGAGCCCTTTATGTATCGTGAGGCTGACGGCAACCTGACGGGATTTGAAATCGAACTGGGAGAGGCGGTCTGCGACCGCCTTGAGATCAGCTGCCGCTGGGTTGAGCAGGCTTGGGATGGCATTATCCCGGGTCTGATGGCACGTAACTATGATGCCATCATGTCATCCATGGCGATTACCGAAGAGCGCGCCGAGCGCGTGCTTTTCTCAGATGCCTATTACACGACGCCCAGCGCCTGGATCACGACCCATGATCGCAACATCGATATCAGTGACAGGGAAAGCCTCGAAGGGCTCACTGTTGGCGTTCAGCGCGCCACCCTTCAGGATAATTATGTCTCTGAGCTGTATGGCGACGTGCTGGAAATTCGCCGTTATACAGGGGTTAATGATGTCGTGACTGACCTACGCGCAGGCCGCCTGGATCTGACTTTCATGGACTATCCGATTGCCCAGGCCGCGATTGCTATTGATACCGAAGAAAGCAACTTCACCCGTATCAGTGATTTTATCAAGGAGCCTGAACACATCTTCGGCAAAGGCGTTGGTGTTGCATTCCGTCAGCGTGATGAGGCCTTGGCAGAGCGGTTCAACGAAGCCTTGAGCGCTCTGAAAGAAAACGGTACTTACGATGAAATCATGAATCGCTATTTCGATTATGACATCAAGCTTTAAGCCATCATGGTGATAGGCAATATCCTTATTGCCACTCGCAGACGCCGGCTATCGCCGGCGTTTTTATCGCTCAACAGATAGCGGCTAACCTTCATGCTGACACTGCTTAAAAACGCTCAACTGTATGCTCCAGAACCCCTTGGGCTTTGCCATATTCTGATTGCCGACCGGCGGATAGCGGCTGTTATTGATTCCCGCCATACGCTGGGCGACACCGCTTTTTTTGACTGTGTTGATCTCAACGGAAAGCGGGTCATTCCCGGCCTGGTGGATCCGCTGGTCCACTATATCGGTGGGGGCGGTGAAGGGGGATTTGCCAACCGAACGGCAGAGCTCAGTCTGAAAGAGGCTCAAGCATCAGGAGTCACTACCCTGATCGGCGCTTTGGGCACTGATGCTCTTACCCGAACACCAGCCAACCTGATCGGCAAGGCACGTGAGCTTGCCGCGGGCGGACTGAGTTGTTTCGCCTATACGGGTTCTTACCAGCTGCCTCCCACCACCCTGACCGGCAGCGTTGCCAGCGATATTGTCTTTATTCCCGAGTTCATTGGCGTAGGGGAAGTGGCCATTAGTGATCATCGTGGCTCACAACCCACCCCTCAGGAACTGATCCGCCTGGCATCAGAAGCGCGTACTGCGGGCATTCTGGCCAACAAGGCCGGTATCGTCTTTATCCATACCGGAGATGCACCTTCTGGGCTCGCACCGTTGCGGGATGCTGCCGCCCAGAGCGCCATCCCGCTTGGCCAGTTCTACCCTACCCATATCAATCGCACGGAAGCGCTCTATGCCGATGGTCTTCAGTTTGTCCAAGAAGGTGGAAGAATCGATTTTACCACCAGCACTACCCCTGAGCTGCTTGATGCAGGAGAAGTACCTGCCGCCAAGGCCGTGGCCATGGCCCACGCTGCGGGGGTTGATATGCACAGGGTGTCACTCTCTTCGGATGCCAACGCCTCTTTGCCACAGTTTGATGAACAGGGTCAATTCGTCGGGTTAAGGCCAGGCCGAATTGGCAGCCTGTTTGAGGCCATGGCAGACTGCATTGAAACCCATGCGGTGCCGGTCGAAACAGCGCTGCGCTGTGCCAGCACCAACGCGGCGGATGCCTTGCAACTGGACGGCAAAGGCAGAATTATTGAGGGCGGTGACGCAGATTTCATTGTGATCAATGAACAGTCCTGGTCGATTGACCAGGTCTGGGCCAGAGGGCGGCAGCGCTATTCCGCCGCCCACTAACTAATCATCAAAAAGGTCACTCAAAGGTCATATGCGGCGCGGGCGCGTCCGGCAACAGCTTGGCGCAGTCACGGGTTTTGGCCATCAGTTCGGCATGGCTGTCGGCCAGCAGGTTGATATGCCCCAGTTTGCGCCCGGCCCGCTCGCCTTTGCCGTAGCGGTGCAGGTGAGCGTTGGGCAGTTTCAGAACCTCGACGCTTGACGGCTCACGCCCGATCACATTCACCATACAGGTAGGTACCAGGGCGCTGGTTTCCCCCAGTGGCAGCCCCTGAATGGCGCGCAGATGGTTTTCGAACTGGCTGGTGATAGCGCCATCCATGGTCCAGTGGCCAGAATTATGCACCCGGGGCGCCATTTCATTGGCCAGCAGCTGGCCGTCACTTGCTTGAAAAAGCTCAAGCGCCAGCACGCCAAC
>JBNJGW010000024.1:0-32763 GCA_051748005.1 Pseudomonadota bacterium
ATGGCATTCATAGGATCTGCCATTATGTATATGCGGCCAACTGGAGAAAATCCAAGATGGCAAATAATCAAGCGAACGTATTATACCCTTTTGTTGCCCCTGGCGAGCAAGGCTAAGCACTACATAAAACATACCTGAATAACCTGAAAGGACATAAAAATGGCTAATGCCGTCATTCTCGATGCCGAAAGCCTGGGACCAGAGATTGACCTGGCTGCGATTGAAAGCCAGGTCGATCAGCTTGACGTTTACCAGCAAAGTAATCCTCAACAGGCCAGACAGCGGTTACAGGATACCGACATAGCAATCGTCAACAAGGTGGTCATTGATGCTGACACCTTAAAGGCCTCGACACGCCTACGCCTGATCTGCGTATTGGCTACCGGGCTTAACAACATTGATCTTGAAGCTGCCAAGGCGCACAGCATAGAAGTTATGAATGTGAACGCTTATGGTACGGCCAGTGTGTCCCAACACACCTTGATGCTGATGCTTGCCCTGGCTAATCGCCTGCCGCTGTACCAGGCCGATATTGTTCAGGGAAAGTGGCAGCAAAGCGCATTTTTCTGCCTTCAGGACCACCCTACCCTACAGCTTGCTGGCAAGCAGCTTGTCATGGTGGGGAAAGGCGAGCTGGGTAGCGAAGTGGCACGCCTGGCAGAAGCCTTCGGAATGAAAGTCAGTTTTGCCGCCCGTCCCGGTAATGAGGCAAATGACGAACGCCCATCGCTGGATGACCTGCTTCCAGAGGCAGACATCATCAGTCTGCATTGCCCGCTGAATGCAAATACCCACCACCTGATTAACCGTGAGCGACTGGCAAATGCCAAACCCTCTCTGCTGTTGGTCAACTGTGCCCGTGGAGGAATCATTGATGAAGCTGCTGCACTTGATGTACTCAAGGCAGGTGAGCTAGGCGGACTGGCCGTAGATGTACTGCCTGAAGAGCCGCCTCGATCAGGCCATCTGCTACTTGATGTTTTACATGCAGGCGCCGCGGGCCAGGCAAAACCCTTGAACCTTATCGTCACGCCGCATAACGCCTGGATCACACCTGAAGCAAGACAAAATATTGTCAGACTGACAGCTGACAATATTCGGGCCTGGAAAGAGTCTGTCTGAAGCCCCTATTGACCGCTAATAGGTTGAAAAATGGTCGGGCACGGCAACCTGATCCAGCACTTCCAGCTCAACGTGGGTGACCCGAGCATTTTCAGGACCTTTCCATAACCATTGTGATAGCACCTTTATATTATCACTGGAGCCGCACATCAGAACCTCTACCCGCCCGTCGGGGAGGTTCTTTGCATAGCCGGTAAGTCCCAGCTTGAGTGCCTGCTCCTGAGTGGCGCGACGAAACCATACCCCTTGAACCTTGCCGGTAACCCATGCCCGTACACTGGACTGTTTCATGGAAGCTCCTTTTATAGGATGTTTTAATAGCATATCTAAGCAGTGCCTCTGGGCAGCTTTTTCGCTATTTATGCAGGGCGCTGTTTTTATCAATAAACTCACGTTGCACAATGACAGCACTATTGCGCGGTATCAGAGGTCTTTTGCGCCTCAGCAGCAGCGAACGTGTAAACGCGGCTCCAAACAGTAGTATCAAGGACGAATAATAAACCCACAGTAGAATCATAACCACTGAGCCGGCAGCGCCGTAGGTAGAGGCTGTGGCCGTATGGGAAAGGTAGATGGCAATAACACTGCGCCCTATGGTAAACAATATCGCCGTGACAACCGCACCAATCAGAACGTCCTGCCAGCGCAACACCACATCGGGCAGTACCTTGAAAATGGTTGCGAACAGTAAAATGACCACGCCCAGCGATATCAATGATTCAGCACTGGAAGCCAGCAAGCTTGTATAGGGTAGCAAATTATCGGCTGCCTGAAGCATGGTTCGAACGACTATTCCCGCGGCCAGTGAAACAAGCAGTATAAAACCTATTGATAGCACCACTGTCAGAGATAAAAAACGATTTTTCAGGAAAATCAATGCACTGTTGGCAGTAGGCCGAGCAGTAACCCCCCAAATGGTATTGAGTGAAAACTGCATCTGAGCGAATACTGTGGTGGCGCCCACCAGCAAGGCACCGACCCCTAACAAAGTAGGCAGAATCCCGGCTTCCTCTATTCGTGATTGCGCTACTGCCTGTTCAATGGCACTGGCAGCTTCTACTCCCATGGTTTCCTGTAATTGAGCGACAATCTGGCCATGAGCGGCATCTTCACCCATCACCACACCAATCACGGTGACTGCAATAATGACCGTTGGGGCTAATGAAAACAGGGTATAAAAAGCCAGTGAACCGGCATAACTGAAAGCGTTCCTTTCTAACCACAGTTGTACAGCGTCTTTAACAACCTGGCTCCAGAAAATCACTGAGCGCTTGAGCATCTTGTCTTCCTTGTAGGGTTGATCTGCCTGCGTGGTTTGATCCGGCGAGGTTTAACGCCTGATCTGTCGACAGTCATGGTTTCATCAAAATCTCTTGTTAGCATACCTGAATTAAAGTCGCTTATCAGGCAGCCAGCCAATTGCGTTAGCCCGGTTCACTGCCATAATAGCAGTCCAGCTAAACACAACATCGTCAGCCAAACGTTTCACCTTTTGGAGCCATCAATGCCCAGCGTTCAATCATTTGAACACCCTGCTGCAGATAAAGGCTATGAGTTTGACTGCCTGGTTTTTATTGGCCGTTTTCAGCCCCCCCACCTAGGGCACGTTGCCGTTATCCGTGAGGCTTTAAAACAGGCGCGGCAGGTCATCGTGCTGGTAGGATCTGCCTGGCAGGCACGCTCATTGCGAAATCCCTGGCAGTTCAATGACCGCCAGAAGATGTTGACCTCCAGTTTTGACGATGAAGAGAATCAGCGCCTTGAGATTACTCCCTTGCTGGATGCACTCTATAACGATGATGTCTGGGTACGCGACGTACAGAGGCGCGTACGCGATCTCACCGTTCCTGAAAATGGTAAGCTGCCGAGAATCGGCCTGATTGGTGCCAGTCGCGGCCAGTCCAGTTACTATCTTTCACTGTTTCCGCAGTGGGAGTCTGTCAGTGTGCCCGTGGTGGAAGGCATTTCAGCCAGCCAGATCCGTGAACGCCTGTTTCGCTCTCAAGGCTCAAGTAATGATTATCTCAGTACCGGTGCCTTTCATGACTTACCACCTGGGGTGATTGAATACGTTCAGCAGTTTTGTCAGGAAGAAGCCTATCAGCGCCTGATTGAAGAACAGCAACTGCTTGATCAATACCGCAAAGCTTGGGCGGAAGCACCCTACCCGCCTATTTTTGTGACAGTGAACGCGGTGGTCGTTCAATCTGGGCACGTATTACTTGTTCGCCGTAAAGCAGCACCTGGCAAAGGGCTTTACGCGCTGCCTGGTGGTTTTATCAATTCTCATGAGCGTTTACTGGATGCCTGCCTGCGCGAGTTGCGCGAACGCATTCGCCTGAAAGTGCCTGAGCCGGTATTGAAAGGTTCGCTGCGTGGTCAGCGCCTGTTTGACGAACCCCACCGCAGCTGGCGTGGAAGAACACTGGCAGAAGCGTTTTATTTTGCTTTGCGCCCGGATCAGCAGCTGCCGCGGCTCAAGCCTGTCAAAGGCGGAGACCATGCACGCTGGATAGCGCTGGCCGATCTTGAGCCGGACAGCCTGTTTGAAGATCATTTCTTTATCATTCAGAACTTTCTGGGGCTGCCGGCGGACTTTGGAACCACTGGGTAGTGCTGTCCTTTTCTTTTCTTCCTTGCGTTCCTCCGTTCAGGCTTCCAGAAAGTCACGGGGGAGCTTCATCATTTGCCGCCATAGGCGTTCAACCCCTGGCTTGTGCACCAATGAGCACCGGTAAAGGCGTATTTCCAGCGGGATATCCCAGCTTTCATCGCCTGCTCGCACCAGAGTGCCTTTCTTTAACTCTTCACGGATGCAGAAATCAGGTATCCAGGCCACCCCTACGCCCTGGAGCACCATGCCTTTCAGGCCTTCTGCCATAGCGGTTTCATACACGGTGCGTAACTTTAGGCGCAGCGGATCATTTTTCAGCAGCATCCGCACACTGCGACCCAGAAAGGCGCCCTGGGTATAAGCCAGATAGGGTATGGAGGTATCTGTTTGCAGAGAGAATAGCGGCTTACCTTGCTCGTCTGCCATGGAAACGGGCAGCATCTTGACTTTGCCAATCGAGAAAGATGGAAACACTTCGGCGTCTAATTGCATGGTGGCAAAAGGGTCGTAGTAGGCCAACATCAGATCGCAGTTGCCCTCTCGCAGTACGTGTATGGCTTCGCCTACGTTCATGGCCACCAGGCGGGTTGGCAACTCACCGAGACCTTTCTGCAACCTGGAAATCCAGGGCGGAAAAAAACTCAGCGCTAGTGAATGAGCGGCCACTATGTCCAGCGCTTCATTGGCAATAGACAACCCGCGCAGATGGCTCAGTGATTCATTCAGCTGCTCAACAAGGTTACGTGCTGTGATCAGGAACAGCTGCCCTTCTGAGGTCAATCCAACCGGAGTCGTTGAACGGTCGACCAGAGTAACGTCCACAGCCTGCTCAAGCGCTCTAATCCGGCGGCTGAAGGCAGGCTGGGTGACGTGGCGTTGACGTGCTGATGCGGAAAAGCTGCGAGTATTGGCCAGGGCGACAAAATCTTCCAACCACTTGGTTTCCAAATTCACCCCAGACTCCTTATAAAATGACGGGTGTTGCGATAATAATAAATAACGCCAAAACTGACAGGTCACAATGCTTAGCAGATGCTTTCCATGTAAATGACCCACGCCATTAAGTATTTATTGTATGGGTGACATTAGATAGGCTGCTCGTGAGATGACTTTTTTCCATAAAGGCCGCTGCTGTATCTCGTCCAGTGACACACGACGACATTGGGTGAAATCCTCTTCAAGCATTAATCTCACTTGAGCTGCAAATTCGGGACTAGGAATAAACGCTGTTATTTCAAAGTTGAGCCTGAATGACCGATTATCCAGATTGATGGTTCCGATAGTGGCTGCACTATTGTCTACGAGGATAGTTTTTTGGTGAAGAAAACCAGGAAGATAACGGTATATTTTAACGCCAGCTCTTAACATATCCGGCAGAAATGAAAATGCAGATAGAAATACCAGCAAATGGTCCGGGCGTTCAGGGATCATCACCCGTACGTCTACACCGCGCATTGCGGCCAACCGTAGAGCGTCCTGGACACCTTGATCTGGTACAAAATAGGGGCTTGTCACCCATAATCTCTCGTTGGCGCTATGAATCAGACTCTGAACCAGCAGGCTTGCCGTGTCTAACCGATCCGCGGGGCCAGAAGGCACAATAACGACATCATGACTCGGTGCTGACATGGCAACAGGCTGCCACTGCAGATTGATCACCTCCCCTGTCGCCCAGTGCCAGTCCTCCCAGAAGGCTTCCTGAAGCCCCAGCACACTCGGCCCTTCCAGCCTTAGATGAGTATCACGCCAGGGCCCATGGCGGCTGGATTCTCCAAGATATTCCACCCCTACGTTGAAGCCGCCCAGCCAACCCTGCTCACCATCCACCACCAACACCTTGCGATGATTACGAAAGTTTAGCTGGAAAGGATGCTTGAAACCGCGTGATGAACGGAAAGCGCTGACATTGATACCAAGATCAGACAGATCCTTGAGATAACCTTCATCCAGCTTTCGGCTGCCCACTTCATCATATAGAAAATACACCCGAACACCGCGCCGGGCCGCCTGCTCCAGATGATGTTGCAGTCGCCGCCCTAATGCATCATTGCGGACAATAAAGAACTGGATAAGAACGTAGTGCTTTGCCCGGTCGATTCCGGCAAACAGGCTTTCAAAGGTGGCTTTGCCATCAATCAGTAATTCTGCGTGATTCTGCTGCGTCAGCGGCATCATGGCCAACTGTTCAACTGCCTGAATATCTGCTGTCAGTGAGGGTGAACAATAGGGCAACATATTGGATCGGTAGCGGTTAAGCACCTGACGCAGGACGCTGTCGCGTTCTCCCCTGGCCGATACATAGCCGTAAAAACGAGGCCGACCAAAAAACCAATAGGCAGGCACGGCGATATAGGGAAAGGTCAATAAGGAAATGATCCAGGCAATGGCACCCTGTGACGTTCGACTGGACATAAGCGCCATAACAGCCGATACAATACCTAGAAGGTATATCGATAGCAGGGCCGTTCCCCATAACCAGGAGGTCATAACAACTCCATTGACGTGCAGTTGGCATAAAATCAGACGTCATTATAACAGCTCAGGACAAGGTTTTACCTGCCAATCGTACCCGGCCATTTAATTTATATATAAAAACGGGCCCCGGCATTTGGGGCCCGACAGGTGCTTTTAAGTAACAGGCACATCACCTGAATTTCACATCAAAGATATCAGGCTTTTTCAGCAATAATCTCTTTCCACTTGGCAGGTCCCGTCTGGTGTACCGAGGTACCCTGGGAATCAACTGCCACTGTGACCGGCATATCTTCCACTTCAAACTCGTAAATGGCTTCCATCCCCAGATCCTTGAAACCGACCACGCGGGATTTCTTGATGGCCTGGGCCACGAGATAAGCCGAGCCGCCTACCGCCATCAAATACACTGCCTCATTGTCACGGATTGCCTCAATGGCCGCCAGGCCGCGTTCTGCTTTACCCACCATGCCCAGCAATCCGGTTTCTTCCAGCATGGTACGGGTGAATTTATCCATACGCGTTGCAGTTGTCGGGCCGGCCGGGCCAACCACTTCATCACCGATCGGGTCGACGGGGCCAACGTAGTAAATAAAGCGCCCTTTCATATCCACCGGCAACGGCTCGCCCTTGGCAATCATGTCCACCATCCGCTTATGGGCGGCATCCCGGCCCGTCAGCAGCTTGCCATTAAGCAGTAGCGTATCACCTGGCTGCCAGGTTTTGACTTCTTCACGGGTGATGGTGTCGAGGTTGACCCGCTTGACGTTATCGCCCATTTCACGGGTGATTTCCGGCCAGTCTTCAAGCTTAGGCGGCGCCAGTGCCACCGGGCCAGAGCCATCAAGGGTGAAATGCGCATGCCGGGTAGCAGCACAGTTAGGAATAATGGCTACCGGCTTGTTAGCCGCGTGGGTGGGATAATCCTTGACCTTGATATCCAGCACCGTCGTCAAACCGCCAAGCCCCTGCGCACCAATTCCGGACTGGTTGACCTTTTCAAACAGCTCAAGGCGTAGTTCCTCGGCGCGGTTCGAGGCACCTCGAGCCTGTAGCTCCTGAATGTCAATCGGGTCCAGCAAGGCTTCCTTGGCAATTTCCATGGCCTTTTCAGCAGTCCCTCCAATACCGATACCCAGCATACCCGGCGGGCACCAGCCGGCCCCCATCTTGGGCAGCTGCTCAAGCACCCAGTCCACCACGCTGTCTGAAGGGTTCAACATGGCAAACTTGGACTTTGCCTCGCTGCCGCCGCCCTTGGCCGCTACATGAATTTCCACTTTATCACCAGGCACAAGCTTGTGATGAATAATCGCCGGCGTATTGTCCTTGGTGTTTTCGCGCTTGCCATCAGGATCGGCCAACACAGAGGCGCGCAGAATGTTATCCGGCAGCAGATAGGCACGCCTAACGCCCTCATTGACCATATCATCAAGGCTCATATCGGTATCCCACTGAACCTTCATACCGACGTGAACAAAAACGGTCACAATACCGGTGTCCTGGCAGATAGGCCGATGACCTGTGGCGCACATCCGGGAATTAATCAGTATCTGGGCGATGGCATCCTTGGCAGCCGGGTTTTCTTCACGCTCATAGGCCTGCGCCATGGCATCAATAAAATCCTTCGGATGATAATAGGAAATATATTGAAGAGCGTCGGCAACGCTTTGAATTACATCGTCCTGGCGAATCACGGTCATTTAAGTTACTCCCCGGTATCTGGTTATCACATGCAGGCATCGATACGTCGTTCAGACGGCGTTCACGCCATGCCTTTGGTAATCGTTTCAACAAGCCACTCAGTCATTTTGTGGTGGCAAGTATACCCCATCTATTGGTGACGGGCAGTCTGCCCAACTTGCCTGCCGTTGGTGCTTTAGTTTTATTAGCTTATTTTTTAGTAAATAAGATAACGGTATAAAATAATTACGCTGACAAGGATTGGCAATGCGGGCAGAAATATAGCCTGCGGGAAGCAATGTTGACTTTTGCTATCGGTGCGGCGCAGCGATGACAGGGCAGGCCTTCGCGTTCAAAAACACTGAAGCGCCACTGACGACGCGACTCACCCATGCTCTTTGCTTTGCCTACCCACTCAGGGCAGTTAGTAACACCAGCCGTGCGATAAGCCTGCCAGGTAAGTGCCAGTATGTAATGCGCCAAGCGCCGCCGCTCCTCTTCACTCAGATCACAGGGTCGCTGACGAGGCGACAAGCCGGCAAAGAACAACACCTCACTGCGTAGATAGTTGCCCAGACCAGCCACAAACCCTTGATCCAGCAATAAGCCACCCAGCCCACGCCGATAAAATGACGGCTCCTTCAGGCGCTGGGCGATGTGCTCTTCACTCACCGATTGTGACAGCAAATCAGGGCCGAGCCTGGCCAGAAAAGGATGTTCCTCCAGGCGGTCTGCGGGCCACATGCTGATATCCGAGGCGCTATACAGGCTGGCAGCCCGTGCGTTGACCACAATACGGGCGCGCAGTGAACGACGTGTCGCCGGCTCTTTATCTGCCATATGGCACTTCCACACGCCATAAAGCTGGTTATGGGAGTAAAGAACATGTTGACCAGTAAAACGCACCAGCATGGCTTTGCCGCGGGTTTCAACCCGTTCGACCTGTTGACCAATCAGTTTGGGCGGGTACTCTTTAAGCTCATCAAAGGCAAACCAGGCATCTTCAATAATGCCCTGGGTCAGCTGCTTTTCGATACGATCAGCAGCCCGGCGAATTTCAGGACCTTCCGGCATGTTTACCCCAGCGCCAGCTGTTTTTCTTTAAGTTCATGAAGACGGTCACGCAGACGGGCCGCTTCCTCGAAATCCAGATTCTGGGCGGCTTCGAACATGCCGTCTTCCAGCTTGCTGATAGCTGAGGCGACATCATCCGGGTGCATGCTGGCGGGTTCATAGACAGCATCCGGCTCGGCCACCTTGCGTTCGTTACCCCGCCGGCGGCTGGATTTCTTGCCGGGCGCCTGGGCGGCTTCCATGATATCCGCCACAGAACGGGTCACCGTGGTTGGCGTAATACCGTGCTTTTCATTATGCGCCTGCTGTTTTTCCCGACGGCGTGCTGTTTCATCCATGGCCTTGCGCATGGAGTCGGTGATCCGGTCACCATAGAGAATTGCCTTGCCATGGGCGTTACGTGCCGCACGGCCGATGGTCTGAATCAGTGAACGTTCAGCGCGCAGAAATCCTTCCTTATCAGCGTCGAGAATCGCCACCAAGGAGACTTCAGGAATATCCAGACCCTCGCGCAGCAGGTTGATACCCACCAGAACATCAAATTTTCCCAGGCGCAGGTCGCGGATAATCTCGACCCGTTCAACGGTATCAATATCCGAATGCAGGTAACGCACGCGAATACCATGCTCATCAAAGTAGTCGGTCAGGTCTTCGGCCATGCGTTTGGTCAGCACGGTGACCAAAACACGCTCCCCTACCGCCGTACGCAGGCGGATTTCCGAGAGCAGGTCATCTACCTGGGTTGACGCGGGACGAACCTCAATCTCAGGATCCAGCAGCCCCGTCGGGCGTACCACCTGTTCAACCACCTGACCGGCATGTTCGGCTTCATAGGGTCCGGGGGTGGCGGATACAAAGATCGTCTGCGGGCTGATGGCTTCCCATTCCTCAAACTTCATGGGGCGGTTGTCCAACGCCGACGGCAGACGGAAACCATATTCCACCAGGGTTTCCTTGCGTGAACGGTCTCCTTTGAACATGCCGCCCACCTGGGGAACGCTGACGTGGGATTCGTCGATAAACAGCAAGGCATCGTCAGGCAGGTAATCAAAGAAGGTCGGCGGCGCTTGACCCGGGTCTCGCCCGGAGAGATAACGCGAGTAGTTTTCGATACCGTTGCAGTACCCCAGTTCCAACATCATCTCGATATCGTAAAGGGTACGCTGTTCAAGACGCTGAGCCTCCACCAGGCGGTCGTGCTTACGCAACCATTCAAGACGCTCTTTCAATTCAGCTTTAATGGCGTCAATCGCCCCCAATATGGTTTCCCGTGGGGTGACGTAGTGGGATTTGGGGTAAATCGTCATACGCGGCACCTGACCACGTACATCGCCAGTCAATGGGTCAAACAGGCGAATGGAATCAATTTCATCGTCAAACAGTTCAACCCGTACGGCTTCCTCTTCAGCATCCGCCGGGAAGATATCGATCACATCGCCGCGCACCCGATAGGTACCCCGGCGGAAATCCATATCGTTACGGGTATATTGCAGTTCGGCGAGACGGCGCAGAAAGGCACGCTGGTCGATCAGTTCACCTCGGGTGAAATGCAGGCGCATCTTGAGATACTGATCCGGATCGCCCAGGCCATAAATGGCCGAAACCGACACCACAATCAGGGCATCGCGGCGTTCCAGTAGCGCCTTGGTCGCGGAAAGGCGCATCTGCTCAATATGATCATTGATGGAAGCATCCTTTTCGATAAAGGTATCCGAGGAAGGCACATAGGCCTCGGGCTGATAATAATCGTAGTAGGACACAAAATATTCGACAGCATTATCCGGAAAAAATGCCTTGAATTCACCGTAAAGCTGGGCCGCCAGCGTCTTGTTGGGCGCCATGACAATCGTCGGCCGCTGTAGGGTTTCAACCACATTGGCCATGGTGAAGGTCTTGCCTGAACCGGTGACTCCCAACAGCGTCTGATGAGCAAGACCGGCTTCCAGCCCGCCTACCAGCGACTTGATAGCTGTGGGTTGGTCACCGGCAGGGGAAAATTTGGACTGCAGTCTGAATGCTTTGCTCATCAAGGCTCCTAAAGCGGGGGTACGCGATATCTTGGCGATCAGACAACATCCGATCGCGTTGTCACTTCTACACTGGCCTGTGTGATCAGGCGGTGGATCGGGCAACGCTCACTGATTTCCTCAAGACGTGCCTGTTGCTCAGGGTCACTGATACCATGAAAGACCAGCGTGACCTCAAGCTTGTACAAGCCTTTACGTTCCTGTGAGTCATCACGTTTGACTCTTGTTGTGATACCTTCCAGCGGCCAGCCTTTGCGGTCGGCATACATCTTGGCGGTAATCGCTTTACAGGCGCCCAGCGACAGATCGAAATAATCGTGTGGATCCGGCGCCGTTTCTTCACCGCCATAAGCTTTGGGAACATCCACGTAGAGATCCTCGAAGCCATTCAGCTCAACCCGGTGGCGTAGCAGATGATCGCGCTCTGTAATCACTGTTATGGTCTTTTCCATGGTGTTTTCCTTTTCACGATACCTTGATGCCGAGCTTCAAGGCGTTGACGGCAGCGATAAGCTTATCGCGCTTTACCCGTCCTTCAACTTCGGCGCCATACTGGCCGACCTCAGCACTTTCAACCCCATCCACCATCATCAAGGCCGTTGTAATCTGATTTACCTGTTCAACGGATTTCACACCGCTAAATCCTAATGACAACTGCTGTGCCATTTGTCCTCCCCCCTACGCCAGCACCTAGTCCATCAAGCTTATGCAAGCTTGATACAGATCCAGAGTCTAGCATGCTGATAATGACGTGCAATCGGGTCCAGAGGTTCATATGTGGTAATGTGGGTATATACGCAATAAGAACCAGTATCTGCTATTTCATCACATTCAGGAGATGTGCACCCTATGCCCGTATCCGCAGATTCAAGTGCCAACACCTGTGTCAGGTTATCCTATCTGGCCGTTATGGATATTCAAGGTGACGGTGCCGAGCAGTTCCTGCAAGGTCAGACCAGTGCCCAGGTCAGCCTTGCAGACAGCCAGTTTGCGCCCCTGACCTGCTTCTGTACCTCCAAGGGCCGTATGATGGCCAACGGCCAGCTGATCCGCCTGGCAAGCGACCATATACGTATGCTGCTTTCTGCCAGCCTGGTAGAGCCATTGATGACGCATCTGCAAAAGTTTGCCCCTTTCTATAAGGTAACCTTATCCGCCGGTGAGGATATCACCGTGCTGGGTGCCAACCAGCCCCAGGCTGAAAATATGGCGCAAGCCTTCAGCATGGCATTGCCTACCACTCCCTGGCAGCAGGTCAGTGACGGTCATCAACGCAGTATATTGGCCTATCCACCCGGTTCTGACAGCGCTGGCTATCGGTGGCTTTTCATCCTCCCCAATACGGATATCGACAAACTTTCACCCCGGGATCATACCGGCGAATGGCAATTGGCCGATATTCGCCGGGGCCTGGTCTGGCTTGACGCCGAACATCAGGATAAATATCTGCCCCAGATGATCAACTGGGAAGCCCTGGGTGGTATCAGCTTCAAGAAAGGCTGTTATACCGGCCAGGAAGTAGTGGCACGCGCCCATTTTCGCGGTCAGGTGAAAAAGCGCCTCTGGCGAGGCAGTATCAATAGCGCTGAAACGCTATCTAGCGGCACTGGGGTTAAGGATGACAACGACCGTAGCGTCGGCGAGATCGTCACCAGCTGCGTTAACGACAATGGCGCTAGTGAGTTTCTAGCAGTGATCAACACAAAAGCAATCGACAATCAGCTGCCTATGAGTATCAACGACCATTGTGTTGAGCTGGCAAGCTTGCCTTATGAGATTGAACGGCTTGACCCTGAGCAGCTGGCACTGACAGTCAGCGATCAATAAACGATGAGTCATTCATGACAGCATCAGGCAGGTGAAATAATTGCGTGGCCGTCTGGCAGCTCAGCCTGGCTACCTCAACTTCTGGCTGATGGCGTAGCTGGGCTAGCTGGCGGCAGACTTCAGCAACATTAGCAGGTTCGTTGCGTTGGCCTTGCTGACCTTGAAGCGGCATATCAGGGCTATCGGTCTCCAGCACAAAGCCATCGTCAGCCAAGGCCCTGACTGCCCGCTGAACCCGACGGGCGCGTGGATAGGTCAATATTCCCCCCAGCCCGACAGCAAACCCCAGCGCATTAAAGGCAAGTGCCTGCTCTGGCGAACCGGCAAAACCGTGCACCATGCCGCCTCTGGGCAGCTGCAACTGACGCAAACGCTTGGCAACCTTATCATTGGCCTGCACACAGTGGATAATCACTGGCAGGTCATAGCGTTTAGCCAGACGCAGCTGTGCATCAAACAGCGTCCATTGCTGTTCCAGCGTATCGCTCAGGCGAGCATCAATGCCACACTCACCCACCGCGACTGGCTGAGGACAGTTTTGCAAGGCATCTTCCAGCGCCTTTAGGTCCTCGTCGCCATGCTCATCTATAAAGTAGGGATGCAGGCCCAGGGCAATGCTGACGTCTTCACGCTCGCCAAGCGCCAGCACCTGCTGCCAGCGCGCTCGAGTCGTACCCGGCACTATAAAGTGTCTGACCCCAGCGCGTCTGGCGCGCTCGAAAACCTCTTCACGGTCGTTGTCAAAGTCCTCCAGATCAAGATGGCAGTGTGCATCTATCAGCATTTTTTCTCCCTCGGCAACCTGATCCGGCTAACCGAACCCGATCACTATCAATGCTCGCGGGTTGGCTGGAAACGAATCTCCGGCCAGCGTTCCTGGGTCATCTGCAGGTTAACCCGTGTCGGTGCGATGTAGGTAAGATAGCCACCGCCATCAATCGCCAGGTTGGCACTTGCCTTGCGCTTGAATTCCTCAAGCTTTTTGGCATCCTCACTGTACACCCAGCGGGCGGTGTTGACGTTGATACCTTCATATAGACAATCCACCTTGTACTCTTCCTTGAGACGATGGGCGACCACATCAAACTGCAGTGTACCTACCGCGCCCAGAATCAGGTCGTTGTTATCCAGCGGCATAAAGACCTGGGTAGCTCCTTCTTCCGAAAGCTGTTGAAGCCCTTTCTGCAACGCCTTCATTTTCAGTGGGTCTTTAAGGCGCACACGCTTGAACAGTTCCGGAGCAAAGTGAGGAATCCCGGTAAAGCGCATGTCTTCGTTCAGGGTAAAGGTATCACCAATCTGGATAGTGCCATGGTTATGCAGGCCGATAATATCGCCTGGCCAGGCTTCCTCTACCTGGGAGCGGTCTGATGCCATGAAGGTCAGCGCGTCCGCAATCTTTACATCCTTGTTGATTCGGACATGGCGCATTTTCATGTTCTTTTCGTATTTGCCCGAGCACACCCGTAAAAAGGCAATACGGTCACGATGATTGGGGTCCATATTCGCCTGGATCTTGAATACAAAACCACTGAAGCGCTCATCATCCGCGGTGACAGTTCGGGTATTTGTTTCACGGGGCTGGGGTGGCGGCGCATATTCAACAAAGCCATCGAGCATTTCCCGCACCCCGAAATTGCCCATGGCGGTACCGAAATAGACCGGTGTCAGTTCACCGTTGCGATAGGCATCAAGGTCAAACTCATGGGAAGCGCCGCGTACCAGCTCCACCTCCATGCGCAACTCTTCTGCCTGCTCTTCACCCAGCACGGCGTCCACTTCAGGGTTATCCAGCCCTTCAATACGTTTGTCGTCAGGAATTCGGCTCCCCTGGCCCTGAGTATAAAGATGCAACACATCGTTATACAGGTGATAGACCCCCCTGAAATGACGCCCCATACCGATCGGCCAGGTCATTGGTGCACACTGGATATTGAGTACAGTCTCTACTTCATCCATCACTTCAATAGGGTCACGGATATCACGATCCATCTTGTTGACAAAAGTCAAAATCGGTGTGGTACGTAGCCGGCAGACTTCCATCAACTTGATGGTACGGTCCTCAACACCTTTTGCTCCATCGATCACCATCAAGGCTGAATCCACTGCCGTCAGGGTGCGATAGGTGTCTTCAGAAAAGTCTTCGTGGCCAGGGGTATCCAGGAGGTTAACGATACGACCCCCATAGGGAAACTGCATGACGGAGGTCGTCACCGAGATACCCCGCTCCTGCTCCATTTTCATCCAGTCCGAGGTCGCATGGCGGTCATTACGCTTGCTTTTGACCGAACCTGCCATCTGGATGGCGTTTCCGAACAGCAGCATTTTTTCGGTAATGGTGGTTTTACCCGCATCCGGGTGAGAAATAATAGCGAAGGTGCGACGAAGTTCCGCTTCGCGGGATAGTTGAGCGTCAGACATTGGTTTCTCTGGCAGGACTGCATAAATTAAGTAACTGATAGCGCTATGGTAACGCAAAACGGCAGCATCAGCACAGACAGAGCATTACACCGACAAAGAGCCGTAAATGAAAAAGGCCATATCAACATACATTGATATGGCCTTGGCTTTCTTTAAAGCTAAACGTATCTATATGAAAACAGATCAGGCAAACGTATTGATCTGGGTTCCAAGATTACCCTCTGAAGCAAGGTTTTGCTGTGACTCTGAACCGGCCGTTGCCGATTCCATCAATGCAGACACCTGTTGCTCCTGATTATCTAGTGACTCCCTGAATACCTGCATTTGTGTTTGCTGGGCAGTCTGTGCCTGGTTCATGTAGAGCGATGCAGAGACTGCATTGCTGACAGATGCATCCATGGTGGCACCTCATTGTCTATGAAATGTTATTTAACAATAGCAGAGGCGTTAACCAGGAGCAAAGCCTCTGTATAACCATGTTCATACCTATCTGCCATGTCTCCTGGCACTGCTGACACTCATTAAAACCGGTCAGCGCGGAAAGGTGTCATATCAATAGCTGTTGGCTTTCCTTCCATCATATCCGCCAGCAGCATGCCCGTCGCTGGCCCCAGCGTGAAGCCCTGGTGGCCATGGCCAAAGGCCAGCCACAAGCCTTTGTGACGCGGCGCGGGGCCAATCACCGGCTTCATATCGGGCAGGCAGGGGCGCGCGCCCTTCCAGGCTACCGCGTCTTTACGCTCGCCAAGCGGAAACAGCCTACGGGCAGCTTTTTCGGCACTCGCCAACTGATTATCGTGAGCAGGTGACTCCAGGTTATCCAGCTCCGCCCCTGTTGTCAGACGGATACCCGCGCGCATCGGCGCTAACAGATAACCTACCTCAGCATCCATCACCCAATGATTGAGTCTGGCACCCTCTTCAGGTGCATAGTGCATGTGGTAACCACGCTTGACGAAGGTCGGGAAATGGTAACCCAAAGGTTTAAGCCATTTGCCTGCCCATGGCCCCAACGCCATGACCAGATTATCAGCCTGTAAGGTCTCATCCGGCGTGGTCACTTCCCAGCCGTCAACTTTCTGTCTTATATCAGTAACTTCACTTTGCAACAGCCGGGCACCCTGCTGCTTGCAGGCATCGGCATAGGCAGCAACCAGACTCCCCGGATCTTTAACCACCCAGGAGTCCAACCAGTGAATAGCACCAATGATATCCGTCGAAAGGTCTGGCTCCATGGCAGACAACTGATGACGGTCAAGCTGTTGGAACTGGACACCAAAACGCTCACGATTGTCTTCCGCTTCTTTAAGGCGTGCCGCCTGCTTGCTTTCAGAACGGAACAGTTCAAGAAAGCCGTCTTTGACAATCAAATGCTCAGCGCCAGCCGCTTCAATCATTGGTGCATGGGTGTCAAGGCATAGCTGAATCAGAGAGGCATATTCCGGCACGATACGTGAGTAGGCTTTTGGCCCGGAATTATGCCAATAACGCAGCAGAGGCGAAGCAGCGTTAATCATCCCACCCGGCCGGTAGCGAATATCAACCCGACGATTAGGCAAGACACTCAGCAGGGTTTTCATGTCACGGGGAAAGGCATAAGGGCGCACGGCCTCACGCTGGATAATGCCAGCATTGCCAAAGGATGTTTCCTGGCCTGGCTCGCGGCGGTCAATCAGGGTGACATCATGCCCGCGCTGAAGAAGATGCCAGGCAATGCTGACACCAATCATTCCAGCACCCAGAACAATACTATGTGCCATTCTATCTATGCTCCTTGTTTTTTATGCCTTTCAACATCAACACTGTCATCAGTCAATCATTGATAACAGGAAAATATAGGATAAATCTGTGGTGGCCTTGTCACATAGTTGCTGGACAACTGGCTGCAAGCAACTGTGGAGAAACCCAAGACAAAACAACAAGAAGAAATTAACACCAAAACCACAGCATTAAAATAGCTATAAAAACTATATATTATTAAAAAAACAGCATTTTATTTCAAAAAAATGTCCAAAAAAGAATAAAATCCGGACCGTATAACCGTGAGATCCGACAGCCGTAAAATCGGCAATAATCGGCTATTACTTAAAGACACAATGACTGCCAAACGGCTAGAAGCTATCAGAAATGCCATACACATAAGAATTATCTAATAAAAAACACCTTATGTTTCCATGCCAGGAGGCCAAATAGCAAACAAACAAGCAAGAACATGAAGTTTTGCAATAAGAACGGAAAGAAATCGAACAAACAGGAAGGAAAAAAGGAGCAAAAGGTTAATGGGGTGGATGATGGGGATCGAACCCACGACCACCGGAGCCACAATCCGGGGCTCTACCACTGAGCTACATCCACCATAACCTTGGACATTCTGATACAAAACGTTTATACAAATAAAGCTGTGTATACAAGTACATAATGGGGTGGATGATGGGGATCGAACCCACGACCACCGGAGCCACAATCCGGGGCTCTACCACTGAGCTACATCCACCATAATTAACTTGTAAAACAGATCGACATAAACGTTGAAGCCTACATCATCTAGCATGAGCCGACGTTCAAGAATGGCACGCCCAGCAGGACTTGAACCCGCAACCTACGGCTTAGAAGGCCGTTGCTCTATCCGGTTGAGCTATGGGCGCACTTTGAAGTTAGCTATTCAATTGTTGACATTACCCAATTGAATCAAGTGCTGAACCACAACCAACGCTTGGATATGCAAGTACCAACATCCACGTTAGGAAGTGGTCGGGGTGGAGGGATTCGAACCCCCGACATCCTGCTCCCAAAGCAGGCGCGCTACCAGACTGCGCTACACCCCGAAGTAACTACCTAGACGCTACCGTATGTCTCGTCTCAAGCGAGGCATATATTACAACTTTTAATTTTAAAGTCAACCACTAATGCACATAAATTCTTCAATCGCTTTGCCTGGACGAACTAGCATGCGAAAATCAGACGCATTCCACTTGTTCAAGTATCTTTCTCGACGGGGATTTCATAGATGACCGCCCAATTGATCGATGGCAAAGCCATCGCCGCTGATGTTCGCCAGGATGTTGCCAATAAGGTTGCTGCCCGCCTCAAGGTCGGTGCTCGTGCACCTGGCCTCGCGGTTGTGTTAGTGGGCAATGACCCTGCCTCACATGTTTATGTCAGCAACAAGCACCGCGCCTGTGAGAACGCTGGCATTCACTCAATTCAGCACGAATTGCCTGCCGAGACGACCCAGCAGGCGCTCGAGGCATTGATTGACCAGCTGAATGAAGATGACACAATTGACGGTATTCTGGTTCAGCTGCCCTTACCTGCTCATCTGGATGCCGAACCTTTACTGGAACGCATTCTACCCAACAAGGATGTCGATGGCTTTCACCCATACAACCTTGGCCGGCTTGCGCAACGTCTCCCTGCGCTGCGCCCCTGTACGCCTAAGGGAGTGATGACTCTGCTTGAAAAAAGCGGCCTGGCCGTTCGCGGCCTGGATGCCACCGTGGTTGGCGCCTCCAATATTGTTGGTCGTCCCATGGCTCTCGAATTGATGCTGGCTGGTTGCACCACCACGGTATGCCATCGATTTACCCAGAATCTTGAAGAACATGTCAGACGCGCCGATATTCTGGTGGTCGCTGTCGGCAAGCCAGGCATCGTAAAAGGAGAGTGGATCAAGTCGGGTGCCATCGTGATTGATGTGGGCATCAACCGACAGGAGGACGGCCGCCTGATAGGGGATATCGATTTCGAGCAGGCCGCGCAAAGAGCCAGCCATATTACCCCCGTCCCCGGTGGCGTTGGCCCCATGACGGTTGCCAGCCTACTGCAGAACACGCTGGAATCAGCCGAAAGGCACGCCCCTGCTCACGCCTGAACGAAACTGAGCATTATCGGACCTAAAAGGAATCTTTTGTGAAAAACATCGGGATTATTGGTGCCATGGCGCAGGAAGTCGAGATTCTTGCCGGCCAGCTGGATAATACCCAGCGTCATGAGCACGCCGGATTTACTTTCTATCGTGGTCAGCGCCACGGCCTGGATATCACCATCCTTCAATCAGGCATCGGCAAGGTCAATGCCGCTGTGGGAACCGCTGTCCTGCTCGAACGCTTTCAGCCCCAGGCGATTATCAATACAGGTTCTGCTGGCGGATTTGCCACCGATATGAACATCGGCGATGTAGTCATTTCCAGTGAAGTGCGCCATCACGATGTTGACGTGACCGCTTTTGGTTATGAGATAGGACAGGTTCCGGGTATGCCCGCCGCGTTTGCCGCTGATTCGAGGCTTAAAGACTATGCCAAAGGGGCTATTGCCGACCTCAACGAAGTCAGCGTGCGGGAAGGCATGATTGCCACCGGAGATAGCTTCATGGCTGACCCCGAACGGGTAGAACAGCTGCGTCAGCAGTTTCCCGACATGCTGGCCGTGGATATGGAAGCCGCCGCCATTGCGCAGAGTTGTCATCTGTTCGACGTGCCTTTTGTGGTTATCCGCGCCCTCTCGGATATTCCGGGGGACACGGATAATCATCTGTCATTCGAGCAGTTTCTGGAAGTTGCCGCCCAACACTCATCGAGGATGGTAGACCAGATGCTCAAGCAGATCGGGACAGCCGCAACGGCCTAGACGCTGTCTTTCTGAAGTTTCCAGGGCAGCGATTCTCCCGCCAGCAGCGGAATGATGCGCTGCCCGTCCGCATAGGGGTAACTTTCCGGCAGCGTCCAGCTGTTACGTTCGAGCACCACCTTGTCTGGATTGACCGGCAGACCATAAAAGCGCGGGCCATTCAGGCTTGCAAAGGCTTCCAGCTGATCGAGCGCATTCATCTGTTCAAATGCCATGGCATAGAGTTCAATGGCGGCTGGTGCGGTGTAGGCACCGGCACAGCCACAGCTGGATTCCTTATCACCTTGGGCATGCGGTGCACTGTCAGTACCCAGGAAAAATTTCGGGCTGCCCGACGTCGCTGCCCTGAGCAGCGCCTGGCGATGGCGCTCGCGCTTGAGAATCGGCAAGCAGTAATAATGCGGGCGAATGCCACCTACCAGCATATGGTTGCGGTTGAACAGGAGGTGATGCGCCGTGATGGTCGCCGCAACGTTATCCGGTGCTTCGGCAACAAAAGTGGCCGCCTGCTCGGTGGTGATATGCTCGCAAACCACCTTGAGCGAAGGGTGACGTGCCAGCAAGGGCTTTAGCACCTGCTCAATGAAGACGGCTTCGCGATCGAAAATATCAATCTCAGCATCGGTTACTTCACCGTGCATCAAAAGCGGTAGCCCAGCGTCGGCCATGGCAGCAATCGTCTCATCACAATGGCGCAGATCGGTCACCCCTGAGGCCGAGTTGGTCGTTGCCCCGGCAGGATAGAGCTTGATTGCCTTGATAATACCACTGTCAATGGCCCGCTGGATTTCCTCCGGAGGCGTGGTATCGGTCAGGTACAACGTCATAAGCGGCTCAAAGCCTGACTCTTTCGGCAGTGCCTGCAGAATGCGTTGACGATACTCTTGCGCCTGAACCGTTGTCGTCACCGGTGGTTTGAGGTTCGGCATGATGATGGCGCGCCCCATCTGAGCAGCGCTGTGATTGACAACCGCTTGCATGGCAGCATCATCCCGCAGGTGCAGATGCCAATCATCAGGGCGCGTTAGGCTAAGTGTGTTCACGGCAGTTCCTATGGTGCAAATTTTGGTACGTAACGGATCAGGATACGTTATGGTATGGGAAGTTGAATGTCAGCATTGATTATAACGGATATTCAACCTGCTTAAATTGCCCGCCAGATAATCGCGTTTGAATCCATGCCCACAAAGCGGATGAATTAACGTATCATTCTTTCTGACATTAGCTTCAGGACGCATTTTTTGTATGCATAACGTAAGGCGCTATGCGGATATTGTTGCCAGCATTGAAGGCCTGCTATGGCTGGCACTTGGCTGGTCGGTAACACTTTCAGCCTATCGCGGCAGCACCGAGCCGACTGTCGGTATGCTGCTGTTCATTGCCACCGTCATCTTTGTCAGTTGGTTCCATCGCCCACTGCGGCTATTGCTGCGCCGCTATCATGTACGCAAGCGGCGCACTGACATGTGGATACACCTGCTGGCATTACCCCTTCTGCTTGGCATGGCCGCTTATATCCTGCTTGAATTCCTGATTGGCCCTGCATGGCTTCCCCCCAAGATGTTGGCTGTCAATGTACTGGCGTCAGCAGGATGGCTGACCTTTGTCTTTACTTTGGTGATCAAACTGATTCACCGCCTGATAACCACTGGCAAATAATTCCATGCCCACTGAGCTACCCTTGCCGCTTTCAACGCCTAACCGTAATCTGGTTCGCTTGACCATAGTCCGTGGCATTACATGGACAGGGTTTCTTCTTGCTATCATTATCGGCGTCGAGCTTCTGGGCTTTGAGCTAAAGGTGCCTGCGGTTGTCGGTGTAGTGATCGCAATGGGAACGCTCAATATCGCCACCTGGTGGCGATTGGGGCGCCCCCGCGCCGTCAATCACACTGAATATCTATTGCATTTGCTGGCTGATATCGCAGGCCTGACGCTACTGTTCTACTTCACCGGCGGCGCCACCAACCCTTTTATCACCTACTACCTGGTGCCGGTCACCATTGCCGCGGCCACCCTGCCCTGGCGACACACCTGGATTATTGCCGCCTTTGCAATGGCAGGTTACAGCTTCCTGATGTTCAATTATCACGTCGTCCCGCAGATGAGCCATATCCACAGTGACTCACCTCTAAGCCTGCATACGCTGGGCATGTGGCTGAACTTTGGACTTTCTGCTGGCTTGATCACCTTTTTTATCTACAAGATGGCCCACGCGCTGCGTCGCCGCGACAAAGCTCTCTCCCGGACACGGGAAGCCGCGCTCAGAAACGAACAGGTGCTGGCAGTCGCTACGCAGGCGGCCGGTACCGCCCATGAGCTGGGCACGCCCCTTTCCACCATGGCGGTGCTGCTGAATGAGATGGCCGAGGAAGCACCCAAGGGCTCGACGCTCAGCGATGATATTCACCTGCTCAGACAACAGGTGGATACCTGCAAATCTCGCCTGCAATACCTGGTTGCCCATGCCGATCGCCGACGTATGGCAGAACCTGAGGTACGCGATGGAGAGATATGGCTGGCTAGCGTGGTGCAGCGCTGGCTGGTACTGCGCCCGGATGTCAGCCATCAGCTGATTGTCTCAGAGCGCCGCGGGCGGCCATGGCTGGCGGTTGATGCCACTCTTGACCAGGCCTTGACCAATCTTTTGAATAATGCCGCAGACGCCAATCCGGAAAATATCGCTATTCGCCTGGACTGGCAGAACGACAGCGTGATTATTGATATACGCGACCACGGGCCCGGGGTTTCCATGTCGATTGCTGACCAGCTTGGCGACACCTTTGTTTCGACCAAAAGCAAAGGTATGGGTATTGGCTTATTTTTGACCCATGCTACGATCAACCGCTTTGGTGGCGGCGTCAGCCTCTACAACCATCCTGAAGGTGGCACGCTGACAGAGGTTATCCTCCCTTTGAGTTCCTCGCCACCGTCGTGACCTGACCCTGGCATCATCATTTGCTGAATTGCTGTGCGGATTAACAGAGGAAGCCATGTCTACCCCCAAGCCGTCTAACAACAAGTCATTACCCCAAGATCAGCGACTGCTCATCATTGATGACGACGAGATGTTCTGTCATGTACTCAGTCGCGCCCTGACCCGGCGTGGTTATCAGGTCAGCGTTGCCCACGATGCCGATCAGGCGCTGAGTCTTGCCGCCAGCGAGTCGCCGAGCATGGCAACACTCGACCTAAAACTTGAAAACAGTTCAGGTCTCAAGCTGTTGCCTGAACTGCTCGCCGTGGCACCCGGATGTCGTGTAGTAGTCCTGACCGGCTATTCAAGCATTGCCACTGCGGTTGAGGCCATCAAACTTGGCGCCGTCAACTATCTATGCAAGCCGGCTGATGCTGATGATGTATTGATGTCCTTCAATCGTCAGGAAGGCAACCCTGATGCAGAAGTCGCCGAGAACCCACCTTCAGTGAACCGCATTACCTGGGAGCACATCCAGAAAGTGCTCCAGGAACACGACGGCAATATCTCTGCCACGGCCCGCGCCCTGGGCATGCACCGGCGTACCCTGCAACGCAAGCTGCAAAAGCGCCCGGTAAAACGTTAGTCCCAAACAAGACAACCCGCCTGATGGCGGGTTGTCTGGCTGATGTGCAAGAGGCTTGAGGACTTATTGAGCCGTCCAGCCAAGATCGATATTCCAGCTTGAACCTGTTACCGCCCCGGCAGAGTCGGCACACAGAAAGGCCACCATTTCGGCCACTTCCGAGGGCTCGATCAGGCGCTTGACGGCCGCATTCTTAAGCATGATCTTCTCAATAACCTCCTGTTCATCCATACCATGCAGCTTGGCCTGGTCGGCAATCTGATTATCCACCAGTGGCGTCTTCACATAGGCCGGACAAATGGCATTGGCGGTAATACCCTGCTCACCACCCTCCAGGGCAGCCGTCTTGGTCAAGCCGATCATGCCGTGTTTGGCACTGATATACGCCGACTTGCCCGGGGAAGCTACCTGGGCGTGCACGGAAGCTATATTGACGATACGTCCCCAGCCACCCTCACGCATATGCGGCCAGGCCGCTTGGGAAAGCAGGAAAGGAGCGGTCAACATCAGGTCGATAATCTGCCGCCATTTCTGCTCTGGAAAACTTTCAATCGGAGAAACATGCTGGATTCCGGCATTATTGACCAGAATATCGACGCTGCCAAAACGTTTGACAGCATCATCTATCGCAGCGCGACAGGCGTCCGGATCCGTCAGATCCGCTTCAAAGAAGGCAGCGCCTGCAGCTTCTGCCACCGCTCTGCCGGCCGGGTTGAAGTCTACCGCCAGCACCTGGTGGCCCAGATCACACAGCTTCTTGACGACAGCTTCGCCAATGCCGCTGCTGGTACCCGTGACGACCGCAACACGGGGATTATTCGTTGTCGAAGCAGTTATTGTCATATCGATTCCTGTTAAGAGTTGCTGTTAAGAATTGCTGCTAAACGTTCTTGTTAACGTGGCGTATAGAAGATGGCGCCATGGCAAACCGCCAAGCCGCAGATCAAGATAACCAGAATGACATGGCAACACCACTATGTTGCCGGCGCCATAATGCGTTCCATCAGGCGCTGCGCCAACTGGGCCGCCTCCTGCATGGTCTGAAGGTCACTCAGGTCATCCAATATGCGGCACATGTAACAGCTCTGACCATCATGAAGCGGTTGCAGGGCGAAACGATACGCCCCTGATGGCAATGTAATAAGCAGACTGTCCTGCCAGGCGTGAGAGCCGGCATTTCCCGGAATAGCCACCAGCCACAGTGCACAGGGGGTGATCAAGGCACCCATCAGGCCAGGGCCTTCCAGCGCTGCAAAGTGATCACGCTGAAAACATAATCCATCGACACCCAGGCGGGGGTTGAAAACCGGCTCGCGTTTGAGCAAACGTATCTGGCTATCCCGATAGCTACGGGCCAGCGCAGCAATCCGCTCATACTCTTCAGAGGTGGGTAACTGCATTGAAAGAATCTCTATCTGAAAGAAAAGGAGTCGCCATAATCAGGATCAATGGGTGATGTAGCATCCTGCTATTAGCCAAATACCACTGGCTAGGTCAGACTAACGTTTTAGACATTAATCCAAGGAGCACACCTATATGTTTGTTGTCATCTATGGTCGCCTGTCATGCCCTTTCTGCGTCATGGCAAAGCGGCTTGCCGAACAACTTGAGAGTACCGGCAAGATTGATGGCCTGCGCTATATTGACATGCCCAGTGAAGGCATCACCAAGGACGATATTGCTAAAACAGCAGGCAAACCTGTGCACACCGTCCCTCAGGTATTTATTGACCAGGAACACATTGGTGGCTTTACCGAATTTGACCAGTATGTGCGCCAACATCCCTCCCTGAGTCACTGACATCCCGGAATAGCAGCCGTGCCGTTAATCTGCGTTGAACGCTGACTCCTCCTCGTTGCCTATAATGCGTGTGTAGAAAAGTGTCTTCTCATAACGTATCTTGCAGGCGAGGATAACACCATGCAGCGCAAGGAATTCATACAACAATTATGGCTGGATTATATCCATGCTCATCCTGACCTTGGCGCCTTGACCCTATGGCCTGAAGCCGCACAAGCCGAATATATGACCTTGCTGACACTCAATGTCGGTGAGTTCAGCGCCAAGGCGATATCACCTTTTCTTGCCCAGATGGGTTACCAGCTGGTTTCTCGCTATGCCATGGCTGACAAGGGCTTGCTGATACATCTTTGGTCACCACAGGACAGCGGCTGCTGGCTGATTGTAGCAGAGCTGCAGATAGGCACCCTGCCCAAAAGCCCAAGAGAGGACCTGACACGGCTCGTCCATCAGCCTGGGTTGGCCAACGACACAGCGAAAGGCGTTGAGCTATTCTGCCACGGTCGCCCCTGGCCCATGCCCACATGGTCGCTTCACAAGGAGCTGCTGGAAACCCACCCTCTGGCAGCCTGGCTGGCTGCCATGGGGCCCCGCCTCCATCATGCCGGATTCAACTGTCACACGCTTGGCCAGCCGCTTCAGGCCATTGATCAACAACTCAGCGACTGTGGCATGGCACGAGCCTGTGCCGAGCAAAACGGCATCTTCCCCGTCTCTTCATTACTTGAGCATCGTTTCTACCCGACCAATGCACAGAAAATGGTGTTTGCTGAAGGGGATGAACACCGCGTCTCCTTTGGAGGACTGGCGCTGGTTCAAAAACGCGTGGAAGACGACCACGAACCAATTGCCTGCCAACTGTTACCCCATCATACCCGCTGTGAGGTCATATGACGGGGCTGTAGCACAGTTTCCATAACACCGAACTGCGCAGCGACAGTCGAAACTGACCTGCACAGCCCTTTTGCACAGCTATTTTGGGTAGCCATTTTGGATAGCCCTTTAAAATAGCCTTGAGCGTTGTGTCAGGCACCTGTCATTCACTCTTCGATAAAGGTCATTTCAGGAACGTTATCCGGCACGATAAGCTTGCCAGCGGTTTTCTCGATAATTTCTTCAACGCTCACTCCTGGCGCCCGCTCCTTGAGAATGAAGCTACCGTCCTTGATTTCCATGTAGGCCAGATCGGTCAACACGCGATTGATACAACCCGCACCGGTAAGTGGCAAGGTGCAAGCCTCCAGCAGCTTGGATTCACCGTGCTTCGACGCATGGGTCATGGTGCAGATGATGTTTTCCGCGCCAGCCACCAGATCCATGGCACCGCCCATGCCCTTGATCAGCTTGCCCGGCACCATCCAGGAAGCAATGTTGCCATTCTGATCCACTTCAAAGGCGCCTAGCACGGTGAGATCAACATGGCCGCCACGAATCATTGCAAACGACTCCGCCGACGAAAAAATAGCGGCTCCCGGGCGTGCCGTCACTGTCTGCTTACCAGCATTGATCATATCGGCATCAAGTTCTTCTTCCGTTGGAAAACGCCCCATTCCCAGCAGGCCATTTTCTGACTGCAGCATGACGTCCATACCGTCGGGAATATAATTGGCTACCAGCGTTGGGATGCCGATACCCAGATTAACGTAGAAGCCATCTTCCAGCTCACGCGCAACGCGCATTGCCATCTGTTCACGTGTTAGTGCCATGATTATCTATCCTGTTATTTTAAAAACGATTCTTAGGCAGATTCAGCTTTCTGAAAACATTGCTCTAGCTGCGAACGGTGCGTTTTTCAATACGTTTCTCGAACGAGCCCTGAATCAGGCGATCCACATAAATCCCCGGGGTGTGAATCTGGGCAGGGTCCAGCTCACCCGGTTCAACGATTTCTTCCACCTCAACCACGGTGATTCTTCCGGCAGTGGCTGCCATGGGGTTGAAGTTCTGGGCTGTATGACGGTAAACCACATTGCCATACCAGTCGGCCTTCCAACCCTTGACGATGGCAAAGTCACCGGTGACGGATTCTTCCAGAATGTGCGGGCGACCGTTGAACTCACGGACTTCCTTGCCTTCACCAATCGGAGTGCCATAACCTGTGGCTGTATAGAAAGCTGGAATACCAGCACCACCAGCACGCATTTTTTCCGCCAGGGTGCCCTGGGGGGTCAACACCACCTCAATTTCATCATTAAGCATCTGCTGCTCGAACATGGCATTCTCGCCCACATAGGATGCCAGAATCTTGCGGATCTGCCGGTCTTCCAGCAACAGGCCCAGGCCAAAACCGTCAACGCCACAGTTATTGGAAACAATCGTCAGATCCTTGACCCCAAGACGCTTGATTTCGGCAATCAGGTTTTCAGGTATCCCGCACAGGCCGAAGCCACCGGCAATCACCGTCATACCGCTTTCGATTCCCTGCATTGCTTCTTCATAGGAAGCCACTCGCTTGTCAAAACCTGCCATGATGAATCCTCACTTATTATTAATGGATGCTATTGACGCTTAACACGCCATCTTTCAACGGCCATGTGTCTTTCGCTACCACCAGTGCCACTGTCGGCTCCAGCTACCGGATATCATCAGTGTTGTACCTGGCGATATATTTGTTAAGTTTGTTTTATTTATTAATTAATTTACATTACTAATCAATAATTCTTTCGCCGCATCATACCCGGAGCCAGACAATGACCGTCAAACAACTGCGCGCTTTTCTGGCCGTCGCCCAGACTCTGAGCTTCACCCAGGCCTGCGAACGCCTGCACCTTTCACAACCAGCGCTGAGCCTGGCGATCAAGGGACTGGAAGATACCCTCGGCGGTAAGCTGCTGATTCGCAGCACACGCAGCGTACGTCTGACACCAGAAGGAGAATCATTAGTACCGCTGGCAAAACATCTGCTGGCACAATGGGATAACACCGAGGAGCGTCTGCGCCAGCGATTCACGCTGCAGCTTGGACGCCTGGGCGTTGCAGCCATGCCGGCATTTGCCAGTAATCTGCTGCCGGCAGCGCTGGTCAGATTTCGTCAGCAGTACCCGAAGATCAATATTACTGTACACGATGTCATCAACGAGGAAGTCATTGACATGGTTCGCTCCAGGCAGGTTGAAATGGGTATTGCCTTTGCGCCGGAAGGGCTGGGTAGTCTGCACTTCACGCCCTTGTTTGATGACCGTTTTGTCGCCGTGGTGCCGCGCAACAGCACACTTGCCCAACTTGAACAACTGACCTGGACCGAAATGATCCGCCAGGACTTCATCACCCTGCAACGCCCTTCGATGGTGAGAAGACTGCTTGAGCAGGCCCTCGAAAAGCGCGCAACGGTGCTGCCGGTGGCATTTGAAAGCCATCAGCTGGCTACCGTCGGGCGTATGGTCGCCGATGGTCTTGGTGTCAGTGCCGTCCCTTCCATGTGCATTCAGCAAATGACCGAGCTGGGCGCCCAGTGTATTCCGCTCACCCGGCCGGATATTTCCTGCCAGGTCGGTATACTCACCCATCAGGAGCTATCGGTCGCCGCCCAGGCATTACGCAATGTGCTCAGGGATACCGTTCAGGCCCCAAGCCTTCATCCTGGGTAACCAGTCGACTTTATTAATACCCCATCGCTGGGAACAGGCCAGGATATCCATTAGCATTTATCAGCGTATCTTCACCACGCCCCGATATAATGCCTCTGTTATAATTACACTGAAGACTTGGGAAGCCGCTGCATGCCGATACTAAAAGGAGTTACCAGCTTACTGCTGATCTGTGCCATTACTCTGGTAATGGGTATTCCGCTGATCCTGTTGACACTCCTCAAACTGCTGGCACCCACGCAGAAAATGCGCAACCGGCTGTTGCAGGTCATGAATGAAGTCACCCTGAACTGGATTGGGGCCAACCTGTGGTGGATGCGCCGCTGGTTGAAAACACCCCTGACAGTAGAGGTACCTGATAATCTGAGTGACGATCAGTGGTGGCTGATCATTTCCAATCACCGCAGCTGGACCGATATTTTCGTACTCTTTATGGCGCTGCATCGGCGAATTTCCATGCCTCGCTTTTTTATCAAAAGAGCCCTGTTGTGGATACCGGTGATCGGACAAGCATTCTGGGCACTGGAATTTCCTGTCATGCGCCGCTACAGTCGAGCGCAGCTGGCCAAAAATCCTAAGCTGGCTGAAATAGATCGACGCGCCACCCAGCGAATGTGCGAGCGAGCCAAAGACTTTCCTATCAGCATCGTGATTTACGCCGAGGGCACCCGTTTCACCCCGTTGAAGTGCGAACGTCAACAAAGTCCCTATCAGCACTTGCTACGCCCCAAGGCAGGAGGCGTCGCTCAAGTACTGAACCTTATGGGCGATCAGCTCAGTGGCATTCTTGATGTCACCATCAGCTATGCCAACCCGTCACCGACTTTCTGGGGATTTCTGTGTGGCACAGAGCTACCAGTCACCCTGACCGCCCGACGGCTGGCCGTGCCAAAATGGATGCTGGATACTCAGTATCATGCGCAACCTCAGGACAAGGAACGCTTTCATCAATGGATCAATGCACTGTGGCAAGAAAAAGACGCCCTGCTGGACAAACGTACTCACCACGGCTGATCAGCGCCCTTATCTGCTGCTGCCTGCTCACCGTCCTGGCAGGTTGTGCCAGTACACCTGACAGTAGCCCAGGCGAAGACGCACAAAACCAGACGGAAGGGAGTCCGTGGATAACGGTTCAGGCCGGCGATACGCTCGGAGACATTGCCCAGCGGTTCAACATCCCTGTAGAACGGCTGCAACGCTTTAACCCTGACGTTAATCCCCAACGTCTTCTGGTTGGGCAGCAACTACTGATCCCCAGGCAAGAAGAACGGGCACCGTCAGCTGGTCCCTATCGCTACCAGATTCGTGCAGGTGATACTTTTGCCGGCATAGCACGCCACTTTGGCACCCGCACCCAGGATCTGATCAATGCCAATCCTGGCGTCACCCCCACCGCCCTGAGGATTGGCCAGCTGGTCAATGTACCACTTTCCGGCACTGCCAATCGTTCGCAATCAGCCGCTAATACTCCAACAGCCAGCCGGCCACAACCCTCTGGCAACTTGCCCTCATCGGCACGCCGCTGGCCTTGGCCCGTGGAAGACTATCGAATCGTGAGGCGTTTCGGGCCGGATGACCGTGGCACTCTGCAGCCCATGCTACTGGCTACTCAGGCTGGCGTTCAGGCAACCGCTGTTGCTCCAGGCGAGGTGCGTTTTGCGGGCAATATGCGCCAGCTTGGCCAGGTGGTTATCGTTCACCACCCGGACAATCTGCAAAGCGTCTATGCACTGTGCTCGGAACTGCTGGTTGAAGAAGGCACCCAGGTGGCCAGTGGCGATGCCTTGTGTGAGGTCGGGCTGAACCGTAACGGGCGCCATGACCTGCTGTTTGACCTGCGCCAGGGCGGCAACCCCATCGACCCACGCCGGGTGCTCAAGTAGGCGTCACCTCAGCCGCGATAATAGCCGGGTGTAATAAATGGCATCCGGGTTACCACCATCGGCAGGTGTTTACCACGCACCAGGGCAAATACCTGAGACCCTGGGCTATCCCACTCACGTTCCACATAGCCCATGGCGACCGGCTTGCCGACACTGGGGCCAAAGCCGCCGGAGGTCACCACGCCCAACTCCTTGCCATCTGTATCGACCAACAAGGCGCCTTCCCGCACCGGCGCCTTGCCTTCTGCCACCAGGCCAACCCGTTGACGGGTATGATCCTTGGCGTCTACCTGATGGAGTATCAGATCGGCGCCAGGAAAACCGGCTGACCGGGCGCCACCAAGGCGGCGCGGCTTGCTGATGGCCCAGATCAGGCCAGCTTCAACCGGTGTGGTCTGAGTATCCATATCATGGCCATAAAGACACAGACCCGCTTCGAGGCGCAGTGAATCCCGCGCGCCCAGGCCAATCGCCTCAACTTCCGGCTCAGCCAGAAGACGCCTGGCAAACGCCTCTGCGGCATGCCCCGCCACCGAGATCTCAAAGCCATCCTCGCCGGTATAACCACTACGGCTCACCCAGATCTCCTCGCCGGCCAGCCCATCGCCCTCTGCCAGGGTGAAACGTTGGTGCTGCATGAACACCAGCCGACAGGCGTCAGGACAAAGACGCGCCATGACGTCCTTGGCCTGCGGCCCCTGTAGCGCCAGCAGGGCACGCTCTTGAAGATAGACAATCTCCTGCTGGTCGCCAAGGTTGGCCCTCAAGTGGGCAAGATCCTGCTCTTTACACGCTGCGTTCACTACCAGATAGAAGTGATCACCTGCATTGACGATCATCAGATCATCCAGAATGCCGCCTTCAGTGCTGGTAAACAGACCATAGCGTTGCGCACCTTCCGTCAGTCCCAGAATATCCACCGGAATCAGGGTCTCCAATGCAAGCGCCGTCTGTTCACCACTGACGGTAATCTGGCCCATGTGAGACACATCAAAGAGCCCGCAGCCCGCTCGGGTATGCTCGTGCTCTTTCTTGACGCCCAACGGATATTGCACAGGCATATCATAGCCAGCAAAGGGCACCATTTTAGCCCCCAGCTCCAGGTGAAGATCATGCAGCGGGGTCTTTTTCAGCTCGCTCATTCAGTTTTCCTCTTGGCTTAAAAAAACCGGGAAGACACTCAAGGTGGCTTCCCGGATTCATTACCTGCAGCGCTTCAACGCCGCACAAGGTTCATTTGGTTCCCAGTGAATGCCCAGCGTCAAAATGCACACTCACCCTTACCTCATGATTTCTTGTCGTGATCCAGCTCTTCGCCCGGCAGAATATCCTTGCCGTCGAAATAGTCACGGGTCAGCTTGAACACGACCGGCGACAGCAGTGCCAGAGCGATCAGGTTGGGAATCGCCATCATTGCATTGAAGGTGTCTGCCATCAGCCAGATAAAGCCCAGATTTGCCATGGCGCCCAGCGGAATCGCCAGCACGAACAGTACCCGGTAGATCATGATGGAGCGCGTGCCGAACAGGAACTGGAAGCATTTTTCGCCGTAGAATGACCAGCCAATAATGGTCGTAAAGGCAAATACCGCCAGCGCAATCGACACAATCTGGTTACCCCAGCCCGGCAGGGCTGCATCAAATGACAGGGCCGTCAGCGAAGCTCCCGCCTCACCATCCACCCAGACCGTTGAGGTCAGGATCACCAGCGCCGTAATGGTGCACACGATAATGGTATCGATAAAGGTGCCCAGCATGGCAATCAGGCCCTGACGAACAGGGTTCTTGGTCTTGGCGGACGCATGGGCAATCGGGGCACTCCCCAGGCCGGCTTCGTTGGAGAAGATACCGCGCGCCACACCAAAGCGGATAGCGGCCATGACTGCGGCACCAGCAAAACCGCCCATGGCAGCATGCGGATTGAAGGCATAGTAGAAAATCATGCTGAAGGCTTCACCGATCTGGCCTGCATTGATGATCAAGACCAGAATACCTGAAAGCACATAGGCAATCCCCATGATCGGCACCAGCTTGCCGGCCACTTTACCGATGCGCTTGATACCGC